>CAZSAY010000012.1:0-40452 GCA_964605225.1 uncultured Thermodesulfobacteriota bacterium
GGAAGGCGCGGTGAGTAGGACGATCCGGAAGCCAGAAGACCTGCCAATATAATATCTGATTTTGCCTTATTCCCTTGTGGTAATTGGGGGTAAGTAGCGTTGCGGATGAAAAACGGCATCCCCGCACCTCTTCTCATGAGGTGCGGGGTTTTTTTTATCGGGTCTTCGGAAAGTTTGCCGGCCTTACTCCTATTCCCGGCTATCTTTCTTTGAGCGGTGCTTTAGTTTAAGGTGAATACTGTCGAAGAGGTCTTTATTATAAAGGGTGAGATGCTTCGTTATGCGAGGCTGTGTCCCTGAGGGACCTCACCCCGCCCCGTATTCAGGAGGATATGGAGCTATTGCGGATGAAAGACTTCTTTTACGGGTTAATCTTATACACGAACACGCGCACAGACACGGTACAGTTGTTCATAGACACAGCCATGGTCCTTACGCATCTCATGACGAACACTGAAAGTTTTTTAATTTTTATTTTCAGGAGAAACGGTGATGAGAAGAGGTTATGGTGTTTTTCATGTTCTAAGGGCGGTTTTATGTTTGGCCCTTTTTGCGGTCCTTCCGGCTCTTAGCTGCTCTGCCGAAGACGCCGGGAGGTTAAATGAGCTTGAGAAGAGGATAAAGACCCTGGAGGATAAGGGGGGTGATAAGGAGAGTAGCGGTGCGCGCTCTCACAGGCTCCATCCCGTGCATAGCGAGTTCGGCCTTGAGATAACAGGGGGGCTTACCTTCACCATGCACGGAGTAGCCAATGTGAAGGGTCTTAAGAGGAGCGAGGCCGCCATATCCGGTGACCTTGCCGTTGAGGGGCCCATTGGAAGGCACGGCATGGCCGTAATCGTAGTTGACTTCCAGCGGGGGCTCGGCGTAGAGGGGCTCGGTCTTCTTAGCGCTCCCAACGGCAACCCTACGGGCATAAACGCCGATGTGGAATCTTTTAACGACCTCAACGTGAACGTAACACAGCTCTACTATGAGCACCATCTCTTCGGCAACAAGCTGGAAATCTCCGTGGGTCAGCTTGATATTACCGGGTATTTTGACGCCAACAACTTCGCCAATGACGAGAGGACACAGTTCATGGCCAATCTTTTTGTGAATAACCCCTCCATAGAGTTCGGGGGCTCTGATAATTTTTATTCGCCGGGCCTAACGTTAACCTTTTCACCGGCCAAGATACTTGATATAACTATAGGTGCCTTTGAGGGTGACGGTGATTACGCGAGGACCTTTGACAGCCCCTTTGTAATGGCGGAGATGGACTTCAAGCTGACCCTTGACGGCATGGACGGCAATTACAGGGTCTATTACTGGAACAGGCAGTCAAGGCCGAACTCAAACCTTGAGTTCTTAGCCGATACTACAAATAGCGATCTTACAAAGACGGTGAATCAGGGTTTTGGTATAAGCCTTGACCAATATGTAACAAAGCACATCGGCCTATGGCTGAGGGCGGGCGGACAGCGTGAGACGGTATCACAGATGAAGGCCTTTGTCGGGGCGGGGATCTATTCCACGGCATGGTTTTTAAGGCGTGACCATGATACCATGGGCCTTGGCTACGGACTTAACTTCATCGGTAAGGACTTCAAGGAGTTCAAGCGTAGTAGCGCCGGGGGATTTGACGCAGGTAACGAGCATTACATCGAAGCCTATTACGACTTCTTGCTTGGAGGCCTCGGAGTCATGGGCTTTCATGTGGCCCCGGATTTTCAGTATATTATCAACCGTGGGGGCGACAGAAGCACTACCGACGCCTTTATCTACGGCATGAGGCTTCAGGCGGATTTCTAAGGGGGCAAAGGGGGGATAAAGGGGACTGAGGGGGGATAAAGGAGGATTGAGGGGGGCGAAAAGGGGTTTGAGGGGGCGAAGGGAATCCTTGGGGGCATGGGATAAGGGAGATGAGGGGGCGAAGAGTTATGGAGAGTAGGCGGCAGGCTTACTTACGCGCCTGGAAAACATACAACTAACAATAAAAGAGGAGGTAAGAAGATATGGAGAGGTTTTTCGAGAGAGACTTTGTTATGAATACCCTGCTTCCGGCCGCTGTGCTTCTGGCCGTGGCCTTTGCCATGATAGTAGTCGTATTCGGCATGGAAAATGTCGTGGCGGGCGTACATGATATGTTTCACGACTTCAGGCATACTATCGGCATGCCCTGTCACTGAGGCGGTCTAAGGCGGGTCAAGTAGAAAATGATTCAGGTGTTTTTTTGTAAAAGGAGGAAATATGAATGGTGGTTTTAGAACATGGAAAGACGGGCTGTTCCTCTGTCTGCTCTCAGGCGCGCTATGGGGCATGGTATCCCTCCTTGTAAATACATTTACAGGGGCCTTTACCCTTGAGGCGGGCGTGGTGCATGACCTTGTGACCTTTGCAATAGGCGGGGCCTTATTCGGCCTTGTTACTGGCGGTTTGCTGAGCGTGGCAGAGAGTTTCATGCCCAAATGGGGGCTTACCTTGAAGGCCGTGGCCGTCTCTGTTGTTATATGGTTTGCCCTTGACGGCACGGGTTTTGTGCTTACCATAGTAAAGCCCATAAGGTATCACTTCGAGGTAGAGCAGAGCCTTCAGGGGCTCTTTCTCGCGGTAATACTCGGGCTTATCCTGGGCTCACTCTGGAAGATGGGGCTAAAGGCCTCAAGGACCGGGGTAGAGGCGTAACGGCCTCTTGCGGGGAGAGTATAATAAAATCTTCGCCGCTTTTCTTGAGTACAGGGAGGCGGTGCGGGTATGGGCCGGTTCTTTCATCAGGGATGATATTTGAAAGCTAAAGCAAGACTGAGAAGTGGTTTCACCACTGGCACAAGCGCCGCGGCCGGGGCAAAGGCGGCGGCGGCTCTGCTTTACGGGCTATCGCCCTTCAAGGGCCGCGGCAGGGGAAAGGTCTCCGTAACGCTTCCCAATGGCAATGAGATCAAGATAGACGTTAAAGACCTCAAGCTTACCGGCGCCAAGGCCTCTGCCACTGTCATAAAAGACGCCGGCGACGACCCCGATGTAACCCACAAGGCCGAGATAACAACTACGGTAGAGTCACTCGGTGATAGTTGCGGGATCCCTCGCATCGTAATAGAGGGTGGTGTTGGCGTCGGGCGTGTCACAAGGCCCGGGCTTAAGGCCCCTGTGGGAGCGCCTGCCATAAACCCCGTGCCCCTTGAGATGATAAGAACCGCCCTATCCGAGGCCGCCTCCGAGGCCGGGGTTATACCAAATCTACGCGTCGTTGTCACAGTGCCTCGCGGCGAGGTTCTGGCGAAAAAAACCATGAACGCCCGTCTCGGCATATTGGGAGGCATTTCCATCCTTGGCACATCGGGCATCGTGGAGCCCATGTCTCTTGGCGCATATAAAGACTCCATCGCCTGCGCCGTAGACGTTGCCGTGGCCTCAAGGTGCGAGGAGGTGGTCTTTTCCACGGGCAGGAGCAGTGAGAAGGTAGCTGAAGAGGGGCTGAAACTACTTCCACAGGCCTTTATCACCACAGGCGACCACATGGGCTTTTCCATGCAATGCGCCGGTAAAAAAGAAGAGATTAAAAGAATTCTCGTTGCGGGCCAGTTCGGAAAGTTTACTAAGCTCGCCTCTGGGTGGAGTGATACACATTGTTCAAGGTCTTCCGTGGATAAGGAATTTATCGCCGAGGTTGCCCGTGGTAATGGAGTTGATGATAAGGTTGTAGAGAAAATAGCGGGAGCCAATACGGCAAGAGAGATTTTTTTCATACTTAAAGACATAGGCGATACTCTGGTTTTTAAGGCTATTACCGCAAAGGTAGCCAAAAACTGCGCTGAGATGACGGGTACTCATAAAGCTGTGCGGGCCCTCCTTGTGGGATATGACGCCGATGTGGTGTGTATCTGTGACCCTCACACTTAATCAGCAAGAGACAGGTCTTATTCCATGATATATGTAATCGGTGTCGGTGTCGAAGGGGCAGGAGGACTTGGGACAAAGGCCCTTAAAATTTTAAGGCGCTCCGGCCTTATAGCCGGCGGGCGGCGTCACCTTGAGGGCCCTGCGGGGGTTGAGGGGATGGCGGGAGAGAGGTTTTATATTACCGCCGATCTACCTGCCCTTGAGGCCTCCATAAGAGGCTTTATCAAAAAAAACAGGAGGGCTACCGTATCCGTACTCGCAACGGGGGATCCCCTTCTTTACGGCATAGGCAATTATATTATTCGAAAATTTGGCAAGGCAAGTGTTCGGGTTATCCCAGGCGTGAGCATTGTGCACGAGGCCTTTGCCCGCATTAAAGAGAGCTCTGCGGGGCTTAAGGTCATGAGTCTTCACGGCAGGAAGGCGGATTTTACGGCCCTGGCGCAGGAGATATTTTCTAACCAGTCTGTGGCCCTCTTTACGGACAGCCATAATACCCCCGACCATGTTGCCAGAGGGCTTATCTCCGCGGGGCTAAGCGGCGTCAAGGTCTACGTATGCGAGGCCCTCGGCTACGCCGAAGAGAAGGTGCGGAGCGGCGCCCTTCAGAGCATTGCAAAAAAGCGATTTACCCATCCCCTCTCTGTGATGATATTTTTTCCCTACGCCGAGACCACGGTCCGGGTGGATGAAAAGCCTGCCATAGGTCTTGAGGACGGGTTATTCAGACACTCTGCGAATATGATTACCAAGTCGGAGATAAGGGCCCTATCCATATCAAAACTGGCACTTCCCGGCGATGGTGTTATCTGGGACATCGGCTCATGTACGGGTTCCGTGGCCATAGAGGCGGCCCGCGTGAGCCCCGGCGCTCTTGTGTACGCCGTTGAGAAAAACAAAAAAAGGGTGCTCGATATAAAAGAAAACATCTCCCGATTTAAGGTAGAAAACGTGAAGGTAATCACGGGCGAGGCCCCGGCCTGCCTGAAGGGCTTATCTACCCCTGACGCCGTATTCGTCGGAGGCGGCGGGGCTGGCATAAACAGGATATTGACCGCTGTATTAAAGAGGCTAAATCACGGGGGGGTTATCGTAGTGAACGCAGTAACCATGGAGACTGCCTCGCGCGCCCTGGAGTTCTTCAAAAAAGAGGGGCTTAAAAGAGAATTTATTCAGCTGAACCTCGCGCGTGGTAAGGAAGTAGCGGGTCTTAACATCCTCTCGGCCTGTAACCCTGTGTTTATTATCAAGGCGGTGAAGGGGTGAGGAGCGTGAGGTTTTTTGGAGTAGGCGTGGGCCCCGGAGACGAGGAGTTACTGACACTGAAGGCCCTTCGAGTTATCGGAGAGTCTCCTGTTATAGCCGTACCCGTCTCGGCAAGGCGCGGCGGAGGCGAGGGGACCATCGCACTTGAGATAATAAAAAAGGCACTGCCCGAGTTTGGGGATAAGGAGATACTGCGTCTCACTTTTCCCATGACAAAGGACGGGGCTGTACTTAAAAAGAGCCGGCAGGCCGCCGCCGAGGAGGTGGCTGAAAGGCTTGCCAGAGGCCGTGACGTATCTTTTCTAACCCTCGGTGACCCCATGCTGTATTCTACCTTCGCTTTCCTCATACCCCTTGTCTCGGCCATAGTCCCCGGTGTGGATGTGCAGGTAGTGCCCGGTGTGACATCCGTCTCCGCCGCGGCCGCAAGGGCGGCACTGCCCCTTGTGCAGGCCGAAGAAAAGCTCCTTATCGCCCCGGCCTTTTATACCCTGAATGACCTTGAGAAGTGGGTGGAGGATTTTGAGACAGTGGTCCTTATGAAGGTGAAGAGCAGATTGGGGGAACTCAGGGAGTTTATCGTAAATCGTGAGAAGGGTGATAAAAAGAGGGTTAACGCCCTCTTTGTGGAGAGGGCCGGCTGGGACGGCCGTGAGATTATTAAGGACTTAAAAGACATAAGCGATACCTCGGGGGCGGGTTACCTTTCCATGGTTATTTTAAAGAAGGATGATATTTAAAAAGAGGGCTCGGCCTCTTATAAGGGTGATTGGCATGGAAGAGAAAGTAAGAATTTTTTTCGTAGGCGCAGGTCCCGGCGACGCGGAGCTCCTTACCGTAAAGGGCATGAGGCTTCTTGAGACAGCCGATATCGTCGTATACGCGGGCTCTCTTGTAAAGGAGAGTCTTCTCTCCTACTGCCGGGGTGATGTTGCCGTATATAACAGCGCATCCATGAACCTCGGTGAGATTACGGCGGTCATGATTGAGGGCGCGAAGGCTGGTAAATTGGTGGTGCGTCTACATACGGGGGATACGGCCTTTTATAGCGCCATGCGTGAGCAGGCGGCCATCCTTGAGGACGCGGGGCTACCGTACACCGTAGTTCCAGGAGTGAGCTCCGCCTCGGGCGCGGCGGCAAGCCTTGGAAAAGAGCTTACAGTGCCGGGCCTTACGCAGACCGTTATTTTTACGAGGATGAAAGGCAGAACCCCTGTGCCGGAAAAAGAGGCCCTCCGTCTCCTTGCCTCTCATGGGGCGACGATGTGTATTTTTTTAAGCGTAGCCATGATAGATGATGTCGTCTCTGAGCTCCTTGAGGGCGGCTATACCGGCGAGACTCCCGTTGCAGTTGTTTACAGGGCAAGCTGGCCCGATGAGTTGAGGATAAGTGGAACGCTCACTGATATCGCACAAAAGGTAAAAGAGGCGGGTATCTCAAAGCATGCCATGGTCATCGTGGGCCACGCTACAGGCGGCCTCCATGATGGCGAGCAGTCGCTACTCTATGATGCGGCCTTCAGCCACGGATGCAGGGGCCTATGAACCTTATAGTGACAACCCTCTATATGGGGCTTATCTTTATCCTCTCCGTCATCGAGTCCCCTGTAAATATGGAGCGCTTCACCGGGTTTGACAAGGTCGTACATTTTTTTATCTATTGCCTTATGGGGTTATTATGGGCAAGGGTATTTGTAAGTAAAGGCTGCCGTGGGTCTGGATGCAGGCAGGGTCATATTGTTCTCAAGGCCCTTGCCGTCTCTTTTTTTTATGGCCTTTTTATTGAAATCGTTCAGGGGTTTTTACCGGCAAGGGAGGCATCTTTGTTTGACGCCCTTGCCAACGGAGCCGGAGCAGTTGCCGGGGCCTCGCTGTATTGTTTTGTCCATAAAAGTTTTCGTCTTAGTTAAGAGGAGGGTGAGGGGTTATGATACTTGAAGAGATGACCATGGAGGAGTTCAAGGCCGGACTCCTGAAGACAAAGACCCTAGCCGTGCCTTATGGAACGCTTGAGGCCCACGGCAGGCACCTGCCCCTTAATACCGATACCCTTGCCATGTGCCGCGTCCTTGAAGAGGCGGCTAAAGAGAGAGATTTTTTTATCGCCCCGCCCGTTCATTACGGGGTCTGCACCTCCACTGGACAGCATCCCGGCAGTATAGGTATTACGCCTCCTACGCTAAGGCGTATTACCGCTGATATTACTACCGATGCCTTTAAGAGGGGTTTCAGAAATATCCTCCTCATCTCCGGACACGCCGGAGGCGCCCATGTGGCGGCCATGAAAGAGGCGGCCGAGGTCCTTGCCGCAACTACTCCGGGGCTGACCATAGCGGCCCTCTCAATATACGATGTTGTATGGGACGAACTCGAGGCCCTCGCCGAGACAGAGAACGATTCGCACGCAGGCGAGATGGAGACCTCCATTATAATGTACCTTGCCCCAGAGCTCGTTAAGGGCCTCTCCAAAGAGGAATACCCTTCTTTTAATAAACCCATCATAAACCCCGACAAGCTTAGCCAATGGCCCGGGGCCGTATGGGGTAATCCCGCTAAGGCCACGGCCAAGAAGGGCCGTTTATTGTTTCAGGCGATGGTGCGCTCAACGCTTGAGATATTAAAAAAGATGGAAGAGGCGTGCTCATAGTGCCCTTCCCTTAATCCCCATGAAAAAAACCGCCGGAGTAAAAGACAGGGTCACAATCATTCCCATTACAGAGAGGGGCTATGAGCTCGCCGCCGGCCTTGAGAGTATCGCGGAAAAGGTACGCATCTATCGGCCCGGAGAGGTTCGGGGAGGTAAGCTTAAAGGTCTTGTCCACGAGGCCTTCACGACCTCTCGCGCCATTGTATTTGTCGGCGCCTCGGGAATCGCCGTACGGGCCATAGCGCCGCTACTTCAAGGCAAAGACAAAGACCCCGCGGTAGTGGTAATGGACGAGAAGGCAAGGTTTGTCATTAGCCTTCTCTCGGGTCACCTTGGCGGGGCCAATCGCCTTGCCGAAGAAATAGCCGCCATACTTAAGGCAACTCCCGTGGTGACTACTGCAACGGATGTAAATGACCTTCCATGTATCGAGGACGTGGCATTGAGGTTTAACCTCGCCATAGAAAACGTAAGGTCCATCAAGGCCCTTAACTCCGCCATACTTGCCGGAGGGCCTCTTATGATACTCGATAAGAATCAAGAGAGGCTCGGGGAGATAAAGGCCTTTCTTAATAAAAGGGTAGAGGGGCTCTTTTCACTTGGCCGCTCTTCTGATGATGGCGAGGCCGGCGTGTGCGCCATGGTCTCATCGAGGCTGGAAGTGAGTATCCCCGAGAGGCTCCGCGGCCGCACGCTTATCTTCAGGCCAAGAGAATTCGTCGTAGGTGTTGGGTGCAGGCGCGGTACAACAGCAAAGGAGATAGAAGAGGCCGTAGACGGGGTATTCCAGGGGCAGGGGGTCTCCCCTCTCTGTATAAAGAATATCGCTACTATTGATATTAAGGGTGATGAGGAGGGGCTTATTGAGTTTGTAGATAAAAGGGGCCTTGAACTTCAACTATTTACGGCCGATGAACTGAACACACGGGCAGGCAAGGGCTCCGCCTTTGTCCTGAAAGCAACGGGGGCGCGGGCCGTATCGGAACCCGCGGCCCTTATTTCTTCTGGAGTTAAAGAATTATGGATAACAAAACAAAAAACCGCGCGCGTAACAGTGGCCGTGGCAAGGGTCTCTTATACGTCGTAGGTATCGGGCCCGGGGACATGGTCGAGCTTACACAGCGCGCGGAGGCGGCGCTTCGCGAGGCCGAGTGTATCGTGGGGTATACGAGATACGTGGAGCTTGTCTCGACTCTAACAGAAGGTAAGGAGATCTTTTCTACCGCCATGACAGGAGAGGTTGCGCGATGCGAAAAGGCCATAGAGCTTGCCGCCTCGGGACGGACCACGGCCATAGTCTCATCAGGTGACGCGGGTATATACGGTATGGCGGGGCTTGCCCTTGAGATACTCTCTTCAGGGCGCGGCCCCACCTTATCCGAGATTACCGTGGAGGTCATACCCGGGGTCCCGGCATTTGTCAGCGCCGCTTCTATTCTTGGGGCCCCTCTCATGCACGACTTTGCCTCCATATCCCTCTCTGATATACTTACGCCCTGGGAGCTCATTGAGAAGAGGGTAAAGGCCGCAGTAGAGGCCGACTTTGTCATCGCCCTCTATAACCCCCGTAGCTCGAAGCGAAAGGCCGGACTTGTAAAGGCCGTTGAGGCTATGCTTGAATCCAGAGACCCTGCCACCCCCGTGGGCATCGTCAAAAACGCCACAAGGGAAGGCGAAGAGGTTCTGCTTACAAACCTTGGAAAACTTAACAAGTTTTTTGAGCGTATTGATATGCTGACCATTATCATCATCGGCAACGCCTCGACCTTTGTGCGTGATGGGGTGATGATTACGCCGAGAGGGTATAAGGGAATATAAAAAAACTTTCCGCTTTCTTTTGGAAAAAAGAAAGCTTGGCAAAGAAAACCAATATGGGGTCGATAGGGCCACTAACAACTCCTGCGGCCGCCCTTGGATACAACCTTTGCCCCGGCAAAGAGCTTGGAAAACAAAATACGTAAAGAGAGAGAGACCATTATGAAGTTGAGGAGGGCCCTTATCCTCGTCCTGGACGGGCTCGGAGTAGGTGCCTTGCCCGATGCCGAAGCCTACGGCGACATGGGTAGTCATACGCTTGATAACACGGCCAGGGCCGTAGGCGGTATACATTTACCCAATTTCGCTAAACTCGGACTCGGAAATATAGAAGGCGTAGAGGAGGTTCAGAAAACACCATCTCCTTTGGCCTCCTTGGGCCGCATGGCAGAGGCCTCTCCCGGTAAGGACAGCATAACGGGACACTGGGAGATGACGGGTATTATCCTTAAGGAGCCCTTCCCTACTTTTCCCGATGGTCTTCCTGCAAAGATGCTCGATGAGTTTACAAGGGCCACGGGCAGGGGTTGGCTCTGGGGTAAGGCCGCCTCAGGCACGGAGATAATCGAGCGACTCGGGGCCCGGCACCTCGCAGAAAAAAAACTCATCGTCTATACCTCGGCGGATAGCGTCTTTCAGATAGCGGCACACGAAGACGTAGCAGGCATAGAGGAACTGTATGCCATATGCGAAAAATCGCGCGCCTTTCTTGACCGTTATAATGTCCAGCGGGTCATAGCGAGGCCCTTTGTGGGGAGCCCCGGAGCCTTTAGACGCACCTATGACAGAAGAGATTTTTCCATTCTCCCGCCAGAGGCGACTCTCCTTGATAATCTCTTGGAGGCCGGGATACCTGTTACAGGCGTGGGTAAGATTGGCGACATCTTTGCCCACAAAGGCCTTACCTATGAAACGCACACAACAGGCGATATGGACGGCATGACAAAAACCATGGAGGCGCTTAAGGCCACGGAAGGCGGACGGGGACTTATATTTACCAACCTCGTTGACCTTGATATGAGGTACGGGCACAGGCGAGACGCCGCTGGATGCGCCCGTGCCATTGAGGAGATAGACAGGAGGCTACCGGAACTGATGGCCCTCCTCGGCCCTGAAGATATTTTTATAATAACCGGTGACCACGGCTGTGACCCAACAACGCCTTCCACGGACCACTCCCGTGAGTACGTGCCTCTGCTCGTCTTCGGACCTGGTCTCAGGGGCGGAGTCAACCTTGGCACAAGAAAGTCCTTCGCCGACCTTGGCGCGAGTATATTTCAGGGCTTTGGTCTCGGAGAGGCCGCTACGGGAGAGTCTTTTTTATCCTCTATAATTTTGTAAGGAGAGGGGGCGAGCCCTTTGTGCGAGATCTATGGAAGATGCTTTTGTCTTGACCACGTCAAAAAAATAACGTACAATTATTTTGAAAATATATATTATCTCCGAGCCCTTCTTCTCCTAAGGTTTTTTTAAGCTAAGGAGGCTGGGCCGTTCAGGGTATGATCTGGAAACTAACATGCCTCCCCGCTTGGAAAGGAGAGTCTGCTTGAAACCGGCCTTCCTATGGCTGGTTTTTTTTGTGGTTAAAATTCGCAAAGCTGTTCTTAATGGAGATGATAAAAAAAATCTTAGCGGTTATTGTTTTTTTAATGTCCTGCGTTACCTCCTTTGCGGTCTCTCCCGTATATGCCGCCGAAGAGGAAGTGATTACCGTTGCCGCGGCAAGTAGTTTTTCCTACGCCCTTGTGGATATAAAAAAGGGCTTTGAGGCGGATGGGCAGAGGCGAGTAAGGCTGGTCTTCGGCTCATCGGGTCTGCTCGCGAGGCAGATTCAAGGGGGCGCTCCCTTTGATGTATTTATATCGGCCAATAGCGGCTTCATGGATGGCCTCGTCCGCTCCGGGGCCGTACGTGCCGATTCGATGAGGCCCTTTGCAAGAGGCGCTCTTGTCCTGGCCGTCCGTAATGAGGCAGGCGAAGTGGTGAGTGGCCTCAAGGGGCTTCTTGACGAAAAAATAAGGAGGGTGGCCATAGCCAACCCCGCGCACGCACCCTATGGAAGGGCCGCTCTGGAGGCCTTGAAAAAAATGGGACTACTCGAAAAGCTAAGAAAAAAACTCGTCTATGGAGAGAACGTACGCCAGGCCCTGCAGTTCGTGGAGAGCGGCAACGCCCCGGCGGGTTTTATCGCGCTTTCCATAGCGAAGAGGCCCGGTATAAAGGCGATTATAGTCGACCCATCGCTATATAAACCCATAGAGCAGACCGTGGCCGTAGTAACTGCCACGGCTCACGGCAAGGACGCAAAAGAGTTTATCAGTTATCTTACAGGCCCCCATGGGATGAAGGTATTACAAGAATACGGCTTTACAGCGCCTTGAATTAAAAATTAATCTGTAGGGATTGTATTGTATGGATCTATTTCCCCTTTACCTAACCATAAAAGTTTCTCTAACGGCCACCGTGCTTGTGGCCTTCATCGGGCTTGGCCTCGCGCTCTTACTGGCGAGAAAGAACTTTCCCGGTAAACACGTCCTTGACGTCTTTATCATGGGCCCCCTTGTCTTGCCTCCAACGGTGCTGGGGTATTATCTCCTTACGCTCCTCGGTCACTCTACTTTTATCGGCTCTTTTCTCTCGGATCGCCTCGGCATTGAGCTCATATTTACATGGAAGGGCGCTGTTGTCGCGGCCCTTGTGGCCGCCTTGCCTCTCTTTGTGAAACCAGCTCGTGCGGCCATAGAGGGCGTGGGGCGTGAATACGAGGACGCGGCAAGGCTCCTTGGCAAGACTGAGTTTCAGGTCTTTGGTACCATTACACTCCCTCTTGCCTGGCGCGGCATAGTTGCCGGAACGGTCATGGCCTTCGCGCGCGCCACCGGTGAGTTCGGCGCTACCCTTATGGTTGCGGGCAACATCCCCGGCCTTACGAGGACCATGCCCCTTGCCATATACGACGCCGTGCAGATGGGAGATAATCACAGGGCAAATATCCTCGTCCTTATAGTGACGCTATTTTCTTTTGTAGTGCTTTATATAGCCGGTATCTTCACAAGGGGAAAATTTTAGGGCCTTGAGTTTTTTAAATAGTACTAATCTCCTTTTTTTTTTAAGAAGTAACGTGGGCCAACGAACCCATATCAGGTGTACGGTTGCCAATTCCCTTATTAATTTTCTTTGGCAGGTTTTTTGCCAGGGCAACGGTTCTATCCAAGGGCGGCCACGGGGGACGTTAGTGGCCTTATCGCCCCCCTATTGGTTTTCTTTGCCAAGCTTTCTTTTTTCCAAAAGAAAGCGGAGCGGAAGGTTTTGAAGATGAGTCTCAACGTAAAACTAAAAAAATCTTTTAAGGATTTTGCCCTTGATGTCTCTTTTTCCATGGGCGAGGATGTGAACGTCCTCTTCGGCCCATCAGGTGCCGGAAAGAGTCTTATCCTGAAACTCATTTCCGGCATTGTGAGTCCCGACGAGGGGCTTGTGGAGATAGGCGGAGAGAAGGTTTTTGATTCAAGGTCGAAGATTCATCTACCTGTGAGAAAGAGAAAGGTGGGGTATCTATTTCAGGACTACGCCCTCTTTCCCCACATGAAGGTCTATCAAAATATCGCCTACGGTATAAGTGGAGGCGATAAAGCCCGGGTCAAGGCCGTTGTAGGTGAACTCATTGAGATAATGCGTCTTAAGGGTCTTGAGGGTAGGTTTCCCCATGAGCTCTCAGGAGGGCAGAAGCAACGCGTGGCGCTTGCCAGAACCCTCGCCACCTCGCCGCGTATCCTCCTCCTTGATGAGCCCTTTTCGGCCCTTGACTATCAGGTGCGTGAAAAACTCCGCCGTGACCTCATGCTCATCCATGAGCGTTTTCCCATAACCATAATACTTGTTACTCATGACCTTGAGGAGGCCTTTATGATGGGTAGCTTCATTGCCGTGATAAACAACGGCTCCATGGAGCAGTTTGGGAGGAGCGATGACATCTTTTACCGGCCCGCCACGAGAAATGTCGCGCGCTTTGTTGGCACAAGAAATATCTTCTCAGGTGTTGTTGCCTCTGTCACGGACAATGAGGTTGTTCTTCGGAGTCCCGTAACCGGTGACCTTACGGCGGTGGCGGGGTCGGGAGAGGGGTTGGAAATAGGCCGGGATGTTGATTTTTGTATAAGGCCAGAGGAGATACCTGTAGTTAGAAAGGACAGGGCCATGGATGAGGGGCGAAGGGCCAATGTCTTAGAGGGCCGAATCGTCTCCATAACAGGCAGGGGCACAACGCACAGTCTCTTTGTGGATACGGGCACGGCTCAGTTGAAGGTAGAGCTACCCAACTTCGTCATGAGAGATTTAGGCCTTGCCGAGGGCCATGATATCAGTCTATTATTAAAGAAGGAGAGTATCTGGATAATACCCTGAGCAAAGTTTATGACGACGGATAATAATATTAAAGACATAGAGAGACCGCATGGCGAGAGGAGGATTAAGAGAAGGCTCGCCGTCTCAACGGCCCTTACGGGTTTTATATTTTTAGTAGAGCTCCTTGGGGGGTATCTGACGGGCAGTCTTGCCCTCATGACCGACGCCGCCCATGTCTTTATGGATGTATTTGCCCTGGGGCTCACCCTCTCGGCCATATACATTTCAGAACTGCCCCCTACAGAAAAACGGACTTACGGCTTTCACAGGGTAGAGGTCTTTGTCTCATTTATAAACAGTCTCACCCTTTTACTCATCACTCTCTTTGTCTTTTACAGCGCCTATACGAGGATACTGCACCCCCGGGAAGTTGAGAGCACGGGTATGTTTGTCGTGGCTCTTATAGGGCTTATCGTAAACCTCCTTGTGGCCGCGTGGCTGGCCCCCTTATCATCTGGAGACCTTAACATCAAGAGCGCCTTTTTCCATGTGGCAGGCGACGCCGCGGCATCTGTGGGCGTTATCATAGCCGCGCTTGTTATCTACTTCACGGGTTGGACTACAATAGACCCGCTCATCAGCATCTCCATCTGCGTGATCTTACTCTTTGGCGTAACGCGTATATTAAAGGAATCGTCAAATATACTACTTGAGGGTGTGCCGGCGAGCGTGGACCTTACTAAGGTGCTTAAGGACATGACGGCCACGAGAGGCGTGACAAGCGTTCACGACCTTCATATATGGAGTATCTGTCACAACGTCTACGCCATGAGCGCCCATATAGACATAGAAAAGGAAGAGAGGTGGCGGATGGGCGCCATATATAAAGAGTTGAATGAAAATCTTGCCCGTGACCACCATATCTTCTATACTACCTTACAGGCCGAGTGTATAGGGTGCGAGAGCTCCGGCCTCTTTGGCAGTGTCTCTCACAGGGGCCAGGAACATGGCCACCATCACCTGCACTGATCTTAAAACGGCGTGTACGAAAAAAAATCAGAAGGAGTACTTCCATGGCAAAATCAGAAAAGCTTGATGTCGCTAAACTCGCCGAGCTCTGTGATCCGTCGAGTTTTTCCTTTGAGACCACAAAAGAGCTACCCTCTCTACATGAGATAATAGGTCAGGACAGGGCCATGGGAGCTATAGAGTTCGGCCTCGGGATACGCAACAGCGCGTATAATATTTTTGTCCTCGGCGAGGGCGGCACCGGTAAACATACCACTGTAATGGATTTTATAAAAAAGAAGGCCGTAGAAGAGACGAGCCCCGATGACTGGTGTTATGTCTTTAATTTTGTTGAGCCCGATACCCCACTGGCCATAAACCTTCCTCCCGGCCAGGGAGTTGTTCTTGTAAAGGAACTGGACGGTCTTATAACCTCCCTTAAGCGCGATATACCACAGGTATTTGAGACAAAGGACTACGAGAGCCACAGGGATGAGATACTTGACGGACAGCAGGAGAGGACAAAGGCGATATTTTCAAGGCTTGAAAAGACTGCGGTGGAGCACGGCCTCATGCTCAGAAAGAGTTCCTCGGGCCTTTCCGTGGTTCCCGCAAAAGACGGCAAGCCCCTGAAGCAGGAGGAGTTCGAAAAACTCCCGGCCGGGGAAAGGTCTCAGATAGAAGAGAGCCTTAAGGTTCTCCAGGACAAGCTCTCTGCCTCGATACGAGAGGCAAGGACGATTGAGAAGGAGACCAGAGAGAGGATCGCCGTTCTTGAAGCGGAGATGGTTCAGTATGTTGTTAATCCCATTATAGCGGAGCTGATTGAAAAGTTTGCAAGCTTCGAGAGGGTGGTGGAGTTTTTAAATAATGTAAAGGCCCATATCTTTTCCAACCTTGAGGATTTTAAACCAAAGGAACCTATGCCCATGGCCCTGGGTGGGCTTGGAATTCAGAAGCCGGAGCCTCCCTATGAGAAATACAGGGTGAACCTCATGGTCAACAACGTTGATGTCAAGGGCGCGCCCGTGGTCTTCGAGTCCAACCCTACGTACTATAATCTCTTCGGGCGTCTGGAATTCAGGGTTCAGATGGGAGTAGCCTCAACTGATTTTACCATGATAAAGGGAGGCTCCATCCACATGGCCAACGGCGGCTATCTTGTGCTAAACGCCCTTGATATGCTGAAGAATATATTCGTATATGACTCCATAAAGAGGATGATTAAGAACGGAGAGATAAAGATAGAGGATGTCTGGGAGCAATATAAACTTGTCTCCACCTCTACGCTCAAGCCCGAGGCCATACCCGTTGATATAAAGATAGTATTGATAGGAGACCCTTTTCTCTACTACCTCCTTTACAGCCAGGACAGAGAGTACAGAAAGCTCTTCAAGGTAAAGGCCGATTTTGAGAGCATTATGGAGAGGAATCAGGAGAATACGGAGAAGTACGCCTATTTTGTAACTGCATGTTGCGGCAAGGATTCTCATATGCCCTTTGACAGGACCGGTGTTGCCCGGCTTGTGGAGCATGGCTCGCGACTTGCCGGCCAAAAGAACAAACTCTCCACACGTTTTCACGATATACAGAACCTTGTGGAAGAGTCGAGCTACTGGGCGGGCTCCGATGGCGCGGAGGCTGTCACGGCAGAGCACGTGGAACGGGCCCTGAAGGAAAAGGTAAGGAGGCATTCGCGTATAGAGGATCGGCTGAGGGAATATATCGAGGACGATACCATAATGGTGCAGACCGAGGGCGAGGCCGTGGGGCAGATTAACGGACTTGCCGTCCTGAGCCTCGGCGATTACACCTTCGGCAAACCCTCTCGCATAACGGCCCGTACCTACATGGGAGATAGCGGTGTTGTGAACATAGAACGCGAGGCCAAGATGAGCGGCAGAATTCACAACAAGGCCCACCTCATCCTGAAGAGTTTTCTCGGCGCGAGGTTTGCCAACGGCTTCCCCCTTACGCTCTCGGCCTCAGTTTGTTTTGAGCAGTTATACGAGGGCATCGAGGGCGACAGCGCCACATGCGCCGAAGTTTACTCACTCCTCTCAAGCCTATCGGAGATACCCATCAAACAGGGCCTTGCCATTACAGGCTCCATGAACCAGAAGGGTGAGGTTCAACCCATAGGCGGGGTGAATGAGAAGATAGAGGGATTTTTTGATGTCTGCGTGGCAAAGGGGCTTACAGGAGAGCAGGGCGTCATCATCCCCGGGCGAAATGTCAGAAACCTTATGCTTAAGAAAGAGGTGCGAGAGGCTGTGGCAAAGGGCCAGTTCTCCATATATTCCATAGATGATATAAATGACGGTATCGAGATACTTACGGGAAAAACCGCAGGCAGGCGCGGAGCCGATGGCAAGTACCCCGCAGGCACGGTAAACCGGAAGGTAGAGGACAGGCTCCGTGAACTCGCAAAGGGCTACAAGGCATTCGGGCGTCCGAAATCCGCGAGAAAAAAATCAAAGGCCGAAAACAATAACGACTCCGGGAATGGTAATGATAATCCCGGCGGAGACAAGAAGCCTTAAGGCTAATTTTCTATTTAATATATGCTAATCAACGAGATATTTTTTAGCCTTCAGGGTGAATCAACGCTTGCAGGGCTTCCTTGTGTATTTGTAAGGCTTGCCGGGTGTAACCTCAAGTGCTCATGGTGTGATACTGAATCTGCCCGCGGCACTGAGGGCGCAACTGAGATGGCCGTGGATGAGATTTTGGGGGAAGTTGAAAAATTTTCCACCGGGCTTGTGGAAATAACAGGCGGCGAGCCCCTCCTTCAGGACCAGACCACGATCCTTGCCGGGCGCTTTTTGCAAAGATTCGATACCGTCCTCCTTGAGACCAACGGAAGCATTGATATAAGCCGCGTTCCCGATGGGGTAATCAGGGTAGTGGATGTAAAGTGTCCATCAAGCGGCGTTATCGATAGTTTCAGGATGGAAAATCTTTCCCTCCTTACCCCCCTTGACGAGATGAAGTTTGTTATCGCCGATAGAGGTGACTATGAGTTTGCCAGAGAGTTTATCTCTTCCATGGGTGAGACAGAGCTAAGGGACGACAAGATACTCTTCTCACCTGTATCGGGTTCGCTGGAAGCTCGTGACCTTGCCGGGTGGATACTTGATGACCGGCTTTTTGCAAGGTTTCAGCTTCAACTCCATACCGTCATATGGCCGGGGGAAAAGGGAAGGTGAGGAGAGGGGCGTTATGTTAATACTCCTTGAGGCCGCGGCCCTTTTTTATGTTCTTCATGTCCTCGTGCTTCTGACGGGCCGGGCCGGTAAATGCCGCCTGACGGGACGCATCGCAACCTCTCTTATCTCCGCTGGTTTTATTTCTCACACCATCGCCCTTATCCTGAGGGTTCGGGCCACGGGGCACGCCCCAATGGCGTCCATGTTCGAGACCCTGATTTTTTACGCATGGGCCATTGCCCTTGTTACCATCATCGTCATATTCAGATACAGCGAGCGCGCGCCCGGTCTCTTGACTGTGCCAGTGGCCGTCCTCGCCCTTGTCTTCGCCCTCTCAAGATATGAGCCGGGCAGGCCCCTGAACCTCATACTTCGCACGCGGTGGTTCGAGTCTCATGTGACGCTTTCCTTTGCCGCCTACGCCCTCTTTACGCTGGCCTTTTCCGGGGCCGTTCTCTATCTGTACCGCTTTTACAGGGGTGATGGCGGAGAGGGGGACGAGGGGGATGGAACGCTTAAAAAATACGAGGATATAGCGGGAAAGGGCGTTTTGTGGGGGTTTTTGCTCTTTTCCGGGGCCATGATATCAGGGGCCGTCTGGGGATACTTGGCCTGGGGCGCGTACTGGCTCTGGGAGCCCAAGAGCATATGGAGTTTTATCCTCTGGTTCTATTACGCCGGGGCCATGCACGCCTGGTATATAAAAAAATGGCGCGGCAAGGGTCTAAGCGTAGCCACGATAATCGGCTTTGGGCTTTTGCTATTTACTTACCTTGGCGTAAGTTTACTTATGAAGAGCAGTCATATGTTTTAGGAGAGGGGAAAGTCAGATTTTTTTGCAGGTTGGGTTGGTTTTATCAACCCAACGGCTTTTTCTCTTCTTTTGATTTGTTGGGTTTCGCTTTGCTCTAAGTAACGAGGCTTAAATAGGGGGAGTATTTATTTAACAAAAACTCCCCCTATCGCTCCCTCATCTATCCCCTCATGGGATTAAACGCCTTTTTCACGCTTCCGATGGTTTGAAGGTTAGTTCCCCTTGTCTGCTATTTTTACGGGCAGGCAATATGTGTGACCGTCTCTGTCACTGCAGGCCCAATTCGTGGGATAAAGATTTTTGTGCCGTTAAGTGTGACCGGGTCAAGCGACATATGTACGACTCCGAACTCGCTCAGGCCCTCCATTACCTGCGTGTAACCAACCTTAACCAGAGTTGATTTCAATGACTTATCGACGAATGCCGTGCCGTAGGCAGGGTTGGAAACTCCGCTCGTCGTAGTTACCGTGCCGTTGAGATTAAAAAAGGTTCCGAACTTTGTTACCTGGTGCCTGATAAGGAGACCCGAAGTGTCGCCGGTCCAACAGTGCTCACCAAGGTCAATGCCAAAGGCATAGGACCGGGCGGAAGGTGTGAGGATGAAAAGAGATAATAATACCAATCCGAGGAAGAGGCCTCTTTGCTTCAATAGTCTTCGCATTTTCAATCTCCTTTTTTAAAGAATTAAAAAAATAGAAAGAGCGGGGATAATTCCCCCTGTTTAGCCCTGTAAGTCGCAAAGACAGCTTTGTATTTAATTTTAAAGTCTATATAAGTTATATACTCCCCTCATTCTATTTTGTCAACCCCCTCCCTCACTTCGTCAGGGCGCGCGGGTTGAGTTTTATTAATCCACTGGCATCTCAGGTCTTTTCAGAGAATCCACGAGTCGCCTCTCTTTACAAAGTCCAGTGCACTGAAAAAGGAAATATCTTCCATTTTTTTACCATATTCTCCGTTATCTTTTATCCCGGAACCTGAATTATGGTATTATTGTAGCGGTTTTAATCTATATACATGGCCACGTTGGCCTTATCTACTTCAGGCGTTTTTCCGCTTTTTGATTTAGTCGGCTAAACTATGGCGCATAACAGGTTTAAATCAGGATATGTCCCGGCATTGGACGGGATGCGCGGCATCGCTATCCTTGCCGTAATGGCATTCCATACTCAATTTCCGCTTTTTCAGGGCGGTTTTATAGGCGTTGATGTTTTCTTTGTCTTAAGCGGATTTTTGATTACTACGCTACTGGTCAGAGAATACGATAAGAGCAATGCCGTAAGCTTAAAGAATTTTTATATGAGACGGGTGCTGAGGTTGGCGCCGGCCTTTCTTTTTTTTCTGTT
Source organism: uncultured Thermodesulfobacteriota bacterium (assembly GCA_964605225.1). GTDB lineage: Bacteria > Desulfobacterota > GWC2-55-46 > GWC2-55-46 > JADFVP01 > JAJRZX01. Next base: position 20,332 of record CAZSAY010000012.1, read on the forward strand.
TGTAGTTGTCATAGTAAGTTTTATTTTTCTTGAGCGAAGTCCCTTTTACAATAATTTAATCGACGCCTTTATCGCGCTTTTTTATGTAGCAAACTGGGCGCACGCCTTAAATATTCATCCGCCGGTGATACTCAGCCACACATGGACCCTCTCTATTGAAGAGCAGTTTTATATCCTCTGGCCCATAACATTTATCTTTCTTTTTAAGAGCCTGAAATCACGAGGCCATGTTGCCTTAATCGTTTTATCGGCCGCCCTATTATCATGGATATTGAGGGTTTATCTCTTAAGCTCCGGCTCGACAATAACCCGTGTGTATGCCGGCCTGGATACAAGGGCTGACACCTTATTGATAGGATGCTTTTTGGGGATAGTACTTTCATCGGACCTCTTGGGCGAGGGGGTTAAGAGGAGACTCACTTTTGTGCTGAGATATATTGCGCCTCTTAGCGCATTACTTCTTATCAGGTTTTTTTTCAAACTTAATTGGATGAATCCACATATATATTATACGAATTTTTTTGCTGTGATAATCCTGGTAGGAATTATTATTCTTGATATATCAATCTCCAGAGAGAGTATGCTAAGAGTCATACTCTCATTGAAACCGCTTGTATGGATCGGCGGAATTTCTTACGGAGTCTATCTCTGGCATTATCCGATATATTCGGTGATGCTCAGCCGGGGTTTTAGTAAGGCCAGTGTCTTAGTTTTCGGGACCTTATCTGCCTTTGCCGTGGCATCAGTCTCATATTACTGTCTGGAACGTCCGTTTTTAAGATTAAAAAGGAGATGGGCTTCTTCAAAGGAGTGAGGGTAAGGAAAAAAAGAAATCCTCTCTTTTTTTCTCCAAAGGCAATAAAAAAGCAGGCTACCTTCCAATCTTCAAGTGAATATTAAGACAGATATGCCCCTCTTTAAAAGGAGTTGGATTTTTGTCGCTCAAAGATATGGTGTTTAAAGTAGCTCCCCGGCCCGGGCTGGCGTTAGCTTATCCGTCAAGGAGGTCTTCAGTGAGTATCAAAGTTTTTCCATAACAAAATAATTGTAGAGGTGCTTTACTCTCGGCGGGGCCTCAAAGGTAAAGAGCATGGAATCCGTTGGCTTAAGATGTTTTTCAAATAAGCTTGTCAGCTCATCCCGGGATGAATAATAGAGCCTCGTACCTAACGGACGTATCCTGTATTTATCATCGGTCTTAAAGGAGCCGGGGCCCTCAAGGTTCTTCTCATGAAAGCACGTGGATAGATACAGGCCATTTTTTCGAAGTAGCTTGCTTACGATTTTTACATACCCTTAGCTTTTTTAGAGTTTTTTTTGCAAACTCAATCGCCCGTTCAGATAGATCTATACCTACTACGTCAAAACCTTTTGAGGCCAAATAAATAGAATAGTTGCCCTCTCCGCATCCGATGTCAATGGCACGGCAGGGTTTTATCACTTTGCCGTCAATTAAATCAGATAGCTCCGCCGGTGGATCTTCTCAGGTCCACCCCGCATCAGGTCTCTCATATATTTTTTCAAAAATATCTTTGTCTCTGCCCTTCACGGGACTCCTTCTGAGTGATTATCTGGAGAGGTTAAAAATGGATTTTCATAAGGTCAAGAGACCCTACCATCTCGGATATCCTTGTTTTTTTATCGAATGTAGATGAGGTCTTTACAGTGGGGATATTGAAGTTTAGCTTGCCGCCCTCAATCTCACCGAAGGCGCGGCCCTGAGCCGCATCGCTTGTGATAACTCCGTATGCCGTGCCAAGGAGTATGCCTGCGCCTACACCGGTGGGTATAAAGGCGAGATGATCGCCGGGATTATCGGTAATAAGAATCACCGCCCCTGATATGATACCGCCGAGGGCGCCTCCGTAGATGGCGCTTTTTATGGTATGGGCAAGAGAGTCCTCGGCCATTGCCTTTGGAGTCGTGAGGCAGAAGGTAATAAGTAAGAAGGCTAAAAAGGTTTTTTTAAATAAGTTCATTTTAGATACCTCCCATGACTTTTTAATTGTCTGATAGATTAAAGTTAAAGTCCCCTCCATAGGTTAAAGTGATACATAATGATGATGTTTAAGTTTTTTTAATATAACACAATATCCCCTTGTCTCGGTAGGCCGGTTTTGCCGCCCTATCTCCCGCGCGGCGTCCACCAGATTATGGCTGATTTTTTATGTATCTTTGATACAAGGGCGCCGTCCTTTTTTATGAGTTTTTTACTCAGAAAATCACGGAGTCTCTCATCGTGTTCGGCCGTGACGATACACATGTGCTCCTTCCAGAACTCCAGGGCCTCATCCATGGAGCTAAAGGGCTGGTCAAAGTCGTACTCAACTATATGCACGTTGGCAAAGATGCCCATTGAGTGAAGCGCATCGTAGGTGGCGATGTAGTCCGTCTTTGGCCCGAAGGGTTTATTGAAGACCAGGGGGTAGAGTTCTTTATAGTAGAATTTATCGGCCTTCGGGTCGGCGCTCTCAATGAGAAAGACTTTCATCCCGGCCGCCCTGTCGGCCTCTTTGATAAAATCCTCTGAGCCCTTGAGGAGCCCCGGCACGTTGGCACAGATTATTACGTCAATGGGCCCGGTCTCGCCGGCCTTCCATGGAGCTGTAACGGTTTTTATATTAGTAAGCCCCTCACTCTTAATATCTTCTTCCAGTATCTCAATCATGGCCCGGGCCGGGTCAAGGGCGGTTACGTCTTTACCTGCCCTTGCGAGGGGGATGGCGAGGCTTCCGCATCCGGCGCCTACATCCAAAAAGGTCCTGGCGCCTTCGCTGTGCGCGAGGATATAGGGCGCAACCGTAGATGGAAAGGTGGAGTTAATAAGCCCTTTTTTATACCACCTGGCTTTCAGCCTGTTCCAGAAACCGGGTCTGTCGTGAAAGGATTGTGTGCTTTCGTCATTCATGGGATTTCCCTTTTTTGTTTTTATGGTTCATCATCTTGGAGCTTTCCTTGATTATTTTTATCGGAGAGGTAATGAGCCTCTCCATCTTGGCTATGATGCCTTTCTTGATGTTCTTTATTCGCGCAGGCTCTACCACAGGTTTTTTAAGGGGACCCTTAATGGAGTAATAGAGGCTTACGGAGCTTTTCTCCTCGCCCCCGATTATCCAGCCTATAAGCGGTATAGTGGTGACAACCTTGTCTATGGTGACAAAGGGATGAATGCCCAGGGTGGCTTCTATCGTTCCATCGGCGCTGTCGATATCCATAACCGCGGACATCTTCATTGAATCGCTACTAAAGAGAAGGTTATCTGTTGATATCACTCCTTCCTTTATGGCGAAATCACCTGTCAGGGACCTGTAAGGCAGTCCCTTTTTAAAGAGTTCGTCTATGGAGATTATATTCACTATGGAAAATATCTTGCTGATGATACGAAATTTCCACATCCGTCCTCTCTCGGCCTTTAAGTAAGTCTTGCCGTTGAGGCACCGGGCAAAGGGCGTGCGACCGCGCTGGCATTCTATCTCAATATTCCCGTTAAGGGTTCCTGTGAGTATGTCTTTTTTTGCGCCGAGGCGGACGAGAAGCTCTTTAAGATGAAGACCCGTGAGGCTGGCAGAACCCTCAAAAAGCGTGGGGGATTTGTTGTCTCTGTACAATACGGTCTTGCCGCTTACAGTCCCGCCCTTTGTGATAAAAACGATAGGGTCGAGGCTGATGGCTTCGGAGCGGAGCTGAAGAACACCCTTTAAGTCCCGCACCTCTTCCCCGAGTACGCGGCCCGTGCTAACGCTTATCTTGCCCGAGCCGGTGAACCTTATGGGGGTTTTTTTGTCTGCCTTGCCTTTTAGACCCAGGGTCTCTACCTTTGCCAGCCATTGTCCCGGAGCCTCTTCGCCATCGCCCCAGAAATCCGAGCTCTCAAACCTCTTGGAGGAGAGGTTGAATTTGATTATTTTTTTTGATAGGGAGCTCACTTCAATGGAGCCGTGAAGGTCGCTCTTCCCCATCTTTATCTCCGGTAAGCGGAGCTTGGCCTTGTCGCCCTCAAAATCGAGAAAGAGCTCAAAGGCCTTGAAGGGTTCTTCTGTGAGCGGAGTGGCAAAAGAGCCCTTTTTCACGGAGATGAGACCGCTGTATATGGAACTTTTTTCCCCATGGTTTCTCGATGCCTTCAGGATAATATTCACGATACCTGCCGTGTCGGCTTTTTTTATGATAAGTGGGGTTATATCGGCGAGATCATAGAGGCGGGCCTTTTTAGTCTCGATAAAAATATTGTAAGGCCCCTTGCCATTCTGACCAGGGGTGAAGCTTCCCTTCACGTCAAGGGTAGTTCCCGCAGTGCTTATGGCGGCCTTTTTTATCTCCACCTCGCCATCTTTAAGGAGGAGCTCCGAACTTATGGAAAGTGCTATGCCGGCATCTTTTTTAAAGAGCTTTTGGTACTCCACGCCTGTGGAGTCAAGGTTTATATCGGACTTTACATCAAGGGCCTTCATCTCCCCCACCATTGTTGAACTGAAGGAGAGGGCATCATCAAGGACCATGCCATCAAGGGCAGTGCCTGATGTCAGGGCCGAGAGCGTGCCACCGTATACACTGCCGCTTGTCTTAAGGTGGAAGTAGGGATATGGAGCGGTATAGTCCCGTACATAGCCCTCAGCCTTTATCCGGGAATTGGCGCTATCGCTCATGGAGAGGTCTGTAAAGGTAAAGCGTTTGTTATCGACATCGATATTCCCATCAAGAGAGGTAAAGGAGATGGGAAAGTCCTCGTAACGGAATGTGGCTTCCTTAAGGCCAAGGTTTACGGAAAACCTTGTGCTGTTCTCTACATCTATCTTTCCGTGAAGGTCGAACTTTATGCGCGTATCGCCTGTCGCGGATATTTTTCGAAGTTGTTTTTTGACAGACTCTCCGCTATCTCTGAAGACCCTGATGGTTAAGGCAATGGCCCTGCCGGCGTCCATGTGTCCGAGCAGTGAGAGGTCGTATGACGTGGCCTTGCCGGCAGATAGAAGGTTGTCCATCTTGTAGGAGAGCTTTTTTATGGACCCCGTGCCTATTACCGCGGAGACGTCATGAATATCAATTGAGCCATCAGTAAGGATAAGCCCTCCGTTAAGGTCCTTTATTTCCTCAACCCCCAAAATGGCGTGGCGAAAATTCAATCCCTCAAGGCCGGCCTCAAGGCGCATGGCCCCGGGGCGTGACAAGGTCTCTGATGTGCGGAGCTCCTTTACCGTGGTATTCAATGTAAGTCCCTTTACCGAGATCGCCCCGCCAAGGGGGGTTATCTCATTTATCCACGCCAGCTTTTTATTGCTAAATATCCTGTCAAGGACAAGTGACTTTACTTTTTTTATGGGGATTGGAGTGGTCTTTAGGTTAAGGCCAATGGCAAGGTCCTCTGGCTCTGAGGGGCTTCCCGTCAGGCTCATGGAGCCGTTGATTATGAAATCATCCATGGCGAGTCTTGCTTTTGTTGCCTTAAGGGTAAGTGTATTTTCTTTCAGCCTGAAGGCGATAGAGGCCTTGCCGGAGGGTGAATGCATGGGGCGCGCCGCGAGAGAAGGCTCGTTGATGCTAAGGTCTTTGTAGTTTACAGGGCCGCTTAGGACCAGGTCATTCCCATAGATGAAAGTGATATCTCCTGATACAGAGCCCTTAAGCGCGGGCCTTTTCACATAGGCGGAGAGCGTGGCAAGGTCGAGTCCCGCCACCATCCCCCGGCCACGTATCCTTATTTTCCCTTCCACTTTTTCCGCCGTTCCCCGCGTGTATACGCTTGTCCCGCCTTCAAGGGCAAGGTTTGCCTGAAAGTTAAAGGCCCCGCCCCGTAGCGTAATCTGTCCCCTCTTTAGCCCTGCCTTTACAAGCAGGTCTCTGCCGCCGAGCTTATCCTCAATGACGAGCCTTCCCTCTTCAAGCCTCATGGAGTTAACGCTTACAATGTGTTTTCTCTTTATTATCCTCTCGTAGATATCACGGAGCGCAACGGAGCCGTCCGTCTCTCTTCGGACATGAAGTGTCCAGCCCTCTACTGTCATTTTCTTGATAACAACCTTTTTTAGAAAAAAAGGCAGGATGGATACATGTAACTTCATGAAGTCCGTTGTAAGAAGCTCGCCTGTCGGCGTGCTCATCCGGACGTCACTTACCTCAATGTAAGGCGATGGAAGGATGCGCAACGTGGCCGCCCCCGTAGTGAGAGTGGCGCCTGTGATGTCTTCGCACTCGGCGATGATGCGCCCCTTGTATCTGTCCATATCAAGGGGCACGTGCCATAGATAAAAGCCGCCCGAGAGCGCTACGGCGAGTACGATGACGGCAAGGGTTAAGAGGGTCTTTTTACGAGGCCTGAAAAGCGACACGGTCTACTCCAGTAAATTCGTTGGAGGCGCAGAGGCTCCCACATTAAATGCGCCGCTATATCCCGGGTATTATCTTTTTTAGCCACCCTGCCTTTGATGTGATGGCCTCGTTGGGGCACATCTCCTGACAGCAGAAACACCGTATGCATCGGTCGTAATCTATCTTTATCCTCTTGGCGCTTTGCATTATACGGGCGGGACATACGCCGACGCAGAGGTCGCAGTGAGTGCATTTGGATTCCAGGATGTGAGGCCGCGTCGTGAGGGACTTTCTAACCCTTGATCCTATAAAATAGGGCAGGCCCTCGGTGAATCGGGTGTGAACGAGGGGAGGTAGTTTGAAGCCCTTGACCTTGAACAAATTAGTCTCGTCGCCAAGGACCTCGGCATTCTTGTAATCGGCCCCTTCGAGCCCCCTCTTTGCCGCGGCCGTAAGGATGGGCACGTCCCCTGCGGGTACGCCGAGGATATGGGTGCATACCGCGTCAAGGGCAAGGGCCTCGTCCGAGGCCGCGATAAGACCTAGGCTCTTGGGGTCTCCGCTTGCCGGTCCGTTTCCCTCCATGGCGATAACGGCGTCCATTACCGTAAGTCTCGGCCTTATGAAGAGATAGAGGTCCAGTATCATATCGGCGAAATAAAGGGTGTCCACGCCGGCGCTGAGGTGCCACTGAGGCTTTCTCTTCCCCGGGACACAGCCGAAGATATTTTTTACGCCCATGGTGAGGAGCATCTGCGCGTGGGTTTTGAGCTTGGGGAGGTTGATTATGCCGTCAGCTTCCATGGCCACGCGGGCCACCTCGAGGCGCTTGAATATATGGCCCCCGGGGTTATCCACCCCCATGACATCGTTGAGGCCAATGAACTCGACGCCTTCGTCTTCGCAGACCTCAAGTATCCCGCATCTGTCTGCAACCTTGCCGGGTTTTCCTATGGCCGGGCTATCACCTACAAAAGGGGTTGCTCCGGCCTCTTTAACAAGCCTTATGAGGGCGCGCACAACCGAGGGGTGAGTTGTCACCGCCGAGTCAACGGGTTTGGCGGCGAGCATATTCGGCTTAAGGAGTATCCTCTCCCCCTTACGTACAAATAGGCCTATACCCCCAAGGAGCTCTATGGATTCCCTGACGCCGTTATATACATCATCGGTGCCGTAAGAGGAGCATTTTTTTAGTGATACAGTATTACCCATATATAACCTGACCTATATCAATATTATATATCAAAAGACAGGGGCCGGGCCATGACTTTTGTCCGCCGGAGAAAAAAAGCGCTTTTTCCATGTCCTCTGTACTTTTGCCGCAGAGGGCAGGGCGTCCCGACAATCGAGTCTCGCCGGAGCCGCTGAATACGGCGAATTATATCCCTCTTTTTTCCCATTGTTTGAGTAAAAGGGGGGGCAGGGAAAGTCGTCGGCCCGTCTTCAGAGATGAAGCGTTAACTTAGGCGAACATGGCAAAGGTAGTCCAGAAAGATGGTGCGACTGGTGTCGAAGAGGAGGGCTGGTGTAACGGCGAGGCAAGGCTTATTTTTTCATTGTTTTAAGGCGTTCAGCCGCCATCTTCGCCTCCGGGCTCTCGGGGTATTTTTCCATAAGCCTCTCAAGTAGCAGGCGGGCCTCTTTTTTTGAGCCAAGCCTCTCAAAGGAAAATCCCTCTTTCAGAATGGCCGCCGGCACCTTGTCTCCTCCGGGGTATTCTTTTATAACCCTGTCGAACTCGAGTATGGCCCTTTCCCAGTTGCCACTGGAGTAGTATATTTCACCGAGCCAGTACCTGGCGTGGTCGGCGAGCTTATTTCTCGGATAGAGGCTCAGAAAACGCTTGAAAACTACCCTGGCCTTATCAAATTCTTCATCCTTCGTGAGCTTGAAACCCTTGAAGTACAGTGCCTCGGGGTCTGCTTTCTTTACAGTCTTACCTTTGGCCTCTGGTGTCCTGGCGGTCCTGGCAAGGGTTTTTTTAATCTCTTCACTTACAGGGGCTTCGCCTGCTGCGGCGGGACCCGTTGGCTCATTGAGACCTGCGCCGCTCAGGGAGGCGTTGATATCTACGGCCTCTTTAATGTTCTCTTTAAGCGTGGCGAGCTCGCCCTCAAGGGAGGCTATTTTTTTTGTGGAGAGACCAAGCGACTCTTTTAGCTTTACTACCTCTTCACGGCTATCCGCGGATGCGGTCTCCAGGACTCTCAGCCGTTCACTCAGCCCCCGCGCCGTCTCTTCCAGAGAGGTTATCTCACTACTTGACTGGGCCCTGGCATTGCCGGATTCTTCAAGACTGCCCCGCACAAAAGAAAATTCCCTGCCAAGGTCCTCTACCGCCTTTGTGGTTTCGGCAAGGTTGAGCTTGAGCGCTTCGAGGCCCTCTTTGTCGGCGCCTCTACTCTCAAGGGAGGTGATGCGTTTTGCCATGTCCCTGGTATTTTTCGAGGTACTGTCCACCTTGTCGATAAGGTCCTGTTGCTCCTCTGTGACAATGGGAAAGCCGGGGCCGCACCCGTAGATGAGCAGAAGAAATACAGGCAGTATAAGGAACCTGCGAAGCCTGAAGAGGCCCTGGGCCTTTTTTAATATCTTCATATACGTGAAACCTCTAAGGACCGTGATGTTATTGTAGTTTTTCGAACTCAGCCCTTCTGTTCTTTGCCCAGGCCTCCTCGTTGTGACCGGCGTCAACAGGGTCTTCCTCGCCGTAGCTTATGATGGATAGCCTCTTGCCGGAGACACCGAGAGACTCGATGTAGCGTTTTACGCTCATGGCTCTCTTTTCGCCGAGGGCCATGTTATACTCCGTCTCGCCCCGCTCATCGGCGTGTCCCTCTATGCGAACCGCGATACGTGGGTTGTCTTTAAGCCATTTGGCATCGGCCTTAAGTATATCTATATCGCTGTCTTTTATGCTGTATTTGTCGAAGTCGAAGTGCACGGTCTTTAGCCCGGCTTTCAGGGCCGCCAAAGTTGCCGCGTTCCGATCTTCCTCGGAGGTGAAGGCCTCACGGTATTTACTTCCAAGCTCCGATTCCTGAACGCCGGATTCACCAACGCCTTTGCTTTCTTCAGGTACTACGGTGGTCCCTTCAGCGCCTGTCATCTCCGATGCCTGGGAGGAATCTTCTCTTACGGTGGTTTTGCCCGCGCATGCCGCAAGGGAAAGGCAGATGAGTAAGATCGGCAAGAATTTCAAAAACATTTTCATGGATGCCTCCTGAGGTTCAAAATTAATTAAATATCATAGTGTATTAGCGACTTGACGGTATTTAGTGCAGAAAAGGCGACCACGACGGTGTGCTTATATCGTCGCCACCTGTTGTGATTTTTCTAAGAGCCATGCCGTCGGCCCCCATGATGTAGAGTGAGCCTCTGCCTCCGCTGCTTCTGGTAAAGGCGATGAACCTGCCGTCAGGTGACCACGAAGGGGCATTATTGTTGCCCTCGTAAGTTAGCTGTGTCTGAGCTCCCCGGAGGGCGTCTACAACCCAGATGTTGAAGGCCCCGCGGTCCGCGCGGGCATAGGCTATTTTGGTTCCATCGGGAGACCATGCGGGGCTTGCGTTATATGTGCCGCCGTAGGTAAGCCGCCTTGTTCTTTTGGTTCGCAAGTCTAACACAAATATATGGGGATTTCCACTTCTATCTGAGACAAAGGCCAATTTTGTCCCATCGGGAGACCATGTGGGCGAGACATCAATGCCGTAGTTGCTCGTAAGGCGCTCATAGCCTCCGCCGCCGAGTTTAAGGAGAAAGAGGTCCGGGCCTGTCTTCGTGCTTAGTGTAAGGGCGATCTTAGTCCCGTCAGGCGAGAACCTACCACCGATATTTATCCCGTGTTTACTGGAAAGGACCTCGTCATGGCCTGTTTTTATATCAAAGAGATAGAGGTATGGATATCCCCTTTTGTAAGAGGTGTAGATCATCTTGGCCCCATCGGGAGCCCACCTTGGAGAGAGATTTATCGATTTATTGGCCGTAATCCGCACCCTGTGCCCGCCATCGTAATCCGAGAGATATATCTCCTTATTGCCCGTTTTCTTAGAGACAAAGAGCATCTTTGTGGTGAATATGCCCTTTCTGCCAGTAATCTCCCTGTAGAGGCGGTCTGAGATAAAATGGGCGAGCCGGTCCGGTCTCCTGGGATTGCCTATGAAGCGTTTGCTCATTATAATGGTATGCCTGACAGTGTCAAAGAGCCTCACCTCCACGACGAGCCTTTTTTCGAGAAGCCTGAACCTGCCCTCCACAAGGGCGTCGGCGCCTATCATGCGCCAGTCCTTGAACCCTATCTCGTCCATATCAAAGCCCGCCTCTGAAGGCTCTTCGAGAAAGGCCTCGTTATCGAGGACCTTGAAGACGCCTGAAAAATACATATCACTCTTAATGGTCTTGAGCATGGTCTCACGCGTCTTCTCAATATTTGTTCTCTCTTGTGTCGAGAAAGGGTCCTCGCCTATGAAGCGGAACTTCTGTATGGCCAGGGGAAGCCTCTTTATGGAAGGGGCCGCGAGGTCTATATAGACCTTTGCGTGGGCCGGCCCCACATGGAGGCACAGGGATAAGGCCAGAGAGGCGTAAATCAAAATTTTTTTCATATATCACTCACATCGCGGGCAGAACCGTAGCCCCGTCTCCAGCATATCTTCCGTGAAGTCCTCGGGTAGAGGCGGAAAGGGTGATGCCTTCTGAACGGCCTTAAGGAGAGAGTCGTCAAATTGCCTGTTCCCGGAGCCCTTCTCCACCCAGCTCTTTATTAGTTCACCGTCTCTGCCTATGCGTATGGATACGATTACAGAGATCTTTTCGTTGTCAAAGGTTTCGGGGTATATCCAGTTCTCCTGTACGTGGTCCCTTATGAGGGAGAAGTATGCCTTGTGTTTGAGTTGGAGGCTCTCTTTACTTACTCCGCTCGATGTGGCGGCGGGCAGAGGCGCGGTTTTTTTCACAGGCGCCTCTTTTATGGCGCCCCGTATCCTGGCGAGGCGGCGCGCACGCTCCTGGGCCTCTTCACGAGCCTTGATGGCCTCTATCTTTGAGGCGATAAGCCTTTGTTCCTCTTTAATGCGGACCTTCTCTCGAATAGTGCTTATGGCGTTTGAGAGGTCTTTTTCAATGGCCTTTGCGGGTTTCTTTGCCTTAGCGGCAATTTTTTTCTTTTTTACAGCAACGGCTTTCTTAACCGCCTTTTTCTTGATAACGCGTTTTTTTACTACTTTTTTCTTCCTGACTGTCCTGGCCTTGAGATGAACCTTCTTTGCCCTTTTTTTTGCCGGACGTCTCGCCTCTTCCACAAGGTTTACCGTGTAGACAGGGCTGTAGAAGACCTTTTTGTTGCCTCCCATGTATATGCCCATAACGGCTATGAGAATTATATGCGCCGCTACGGAGACGTAAAGGATTTTTTTAAAGACCCTGGGGGTATGGCCTAAAAATTTCTCCATCGTTTATTTTAAAAACCCGGGAGGGGGTTAGGGAAAGGTTTTTTTAAGGGACCTATTTTATAGCCACTACTTTTCTTTTGCGGCGTCATCGTTTTTTGGAGCTCGATTCTGTTATCATGCCTATCTTTGTGATGCCGGACTTGCGTATCTGGGAGATAATCTTTACCACATAACCGTAGGGCACCTTTTTGTCGGCCTTCAGAAGGACCATGCTCCCGGGTTTCATCTTGTTTATGGCACGGAGTTTTTTGGCGAGCCTCGTAGAGCTGAGGCGTGTGTCTCCAAGATAAGTGCGCTCTCTTCTGTCTATGGTCACCACAAGGGGCTCGGTCTTTGTATTGACCGCGCTGGCCGTTACCTGGGGTAGATTTACGTCAATGCCCGACTGCATCATGGGGGCCGTCACCATGAAGATGATGAGCAGAACGAGCATAACGTCCACAAAGGGCGTTACGTTTATCTGCGACATGAGTACTCTTTTGCCGCCGGTGTTCATTGCCATAAAAAACCTTTTTAACTAAGAGGGCCGTCCCCGCAAGCGGTCTGCCTGCGGCGCGAACAAAGGCCCTGTGTTACCGATTTACTAAAAGCCGGCCCCTTGGTCCCTGTAACGGGAGTGTCCTTAAAAGGTACTTGATTCTTATATAATAGATGCCACTTTTTTAACGTGAGCATCGTCACAACGCCAAGGCTATAAAGCCTTCTGAAAGGTACCGCCCCCCCCCGAAAGTCCGCCCCCTTAACGGGAGAGTTGTTTTTCCACTATGTTCAGTAGGTCCGAGGAGAAATTGTCCATCTCCGTGGCCACGCGGTTTATCTTGGATATGATGTGGTTGTATCCCACCACCGCGGGTATGGCAACGACAAGGCCCATGGCCGTGGCCACAAGGGCCTCGGATATTCCGGGGGCCACAACGGCGAGGTTAGCCGCTCCGCTGGCCCCGATGTCCTGGAATGAGCTCATTATGCCCCAGACCGTTCCAAAGAGACCTATGAAAGGGGCCGTGTTGCCGGCCGTGGCAAGAAAGCTCACGGCGTATTCCATCTTGGTGTTCTGAACGGCGCTGGACTTTTTCAATATGCGCTCCATGCGCTCCATATTGTCCAGCCCAGAGCCCGGTCTGGCCTCGCCGCCGCCCTTCATTATCAGCGAGAGTTCGTTGTAGACAGCGGAAAAAAGAGGCACAAGGGGCGTGTGTTTGTAAGCCCCCGTTACAGATGATATATGGGAGAACTGTCTCTTTTCCCAGAAGACCTCATAAAAGCGGGCCGTCTCTGTTTCTATCTTTTTAAGTACGAGAAGCTTGTAGATGATAATCGCCCAGGAGAAGATGGAGAAGGTGAGAAGGACGAGTAAGACGAGTTTTACTATGGGCCCGGCGTGTGCGATCATGGACCAGAGTCCGATGTGGGCGCCTAATACCGTTGGGTTCAATTTACAGGTTTCCTCCTCTTTAATCTGTAACCGGGGTGTCTTTCCGACAAGGCGGTTAATTAGGATATTTTATGTAGATACCATGATTGGCCTCTTGAAGTCAACCTGTGAGGGAGTAAAACTTTTTTGCTTTTACCGGGCAATCTGATATAAGATAAGAAGCTCACCTGCATAAATGTAATGTTCAGTAAAGGAGCGTAATGGAGTTATTGTGGCTTTGCCTCGCCGGGGCGGGAGGAACCCTCTCAAGGTACCTGCTTGCGGGTTTTGTTCAGAGGGCATGGGGAGGTGAATTCCCCTGGGGCACCTTTACCGTGAATATTGTGGGGGCCTTCCTTTTCGGCCTTGTATGGAGTCTCTCCGAAGAGCGTTTTCTCATAGGCGCTCATACGAGGATAATCGTGCTCGGCGGTTTCATGGGCGCCTTTACCACCTTTTCTACCTTCATGTTCGAGACAGGCCAGTTCCTGAGGGACGGCGAGTGGTTCATGGCCGCTGGAAACCTCCTCTTACAGAACGTTACCGGGATAATAGTCCTCATCATCGGCCTCGCCGCGGGACGTCTTTTATAAAGTCCGGGCAGGGAGTTTTAAGAGCGGCTTTGATACTTTTAAAGAGAGGAGCTTATGAAAATACCTTGTGAAGTAGATTTATTAAGGGTTTTTGTGGGAGAACAGCAAAAATTTAACGGTGTGCCCGTGTATCAGGCCATAGTCGAGGCGGCACGGGAGCGGGGCCTTATGGGGGCCACGGTCCTTCACGGCGTTATGGGCTACGGCGCGCACTGCAAGCTACACACCGCCAAGGTTTTCATGCTCTCCGAGGACCTTCCCATGGTCGTGGAGATAGTGGATACAGCGAAACGCATCGCCGAGTTCATACCCCTTATAACAAAGATGAACCACAAGGGGCTTATTACCCTTGAAAAGATTAATATCGTCGCCTATAACTGCGGCATTGATGATGACTGCTCCTGATTAGCCCGCCCACTGTGAGATAAAGGCCCTTGCCGCCTTGATGGCCTCTGGAAAGGCCCCTTCGCTATGGGGCTCTATGGTATAGATGGGGCGCACCTTATATTTTTTCAGCAACCTGAAGTACTCGTTAAAGTCTATTGAGCCCTCGCCAAGGGAGAGGTGCTCGTCGGTCTTTCCCCTGTTGTCATGAAGGTGCAGCTCGGCTATAAAGGGGCCAAGGGCCTTGAACCATGTCTCGAAACTTGCCCTGGAAAAAACATTAAGGTGACCGGAATCGATGCAGAGCCTGAAGTTGGGAGAGTTTATCTCTTCTACGAGCCTCTGTAGCGGCGCGGGTTCACCTTCGAGGATGTTCTCGGCGGCTATGGTAATCTCCCCGTCCTCTGCCCTTTTTACGAACTCCGGCCATGTCCGCATGGAGCGTTCCAGCCAGTGGTCCACGTCTGCCTTGAAGGTCTTCTTGTCGTAGCCCGCATGTAGCACGATGGCCGCTGAGCCCATGGCCTCTGCGGCACTAAAGGCCTCCCGGTATTTTTCTACTGTTAAGAGCCTCCTCTTTTCGTTTATGCCCGCGGGATTCAGCCCCAGATACGGGCCGTGCTGGGTAATCCTCAGCCCCCGGGCGCTGAACTCCTCACGGACCCTCTTCAGGAAAACCCTCGAGGGCCCGGTAAGGTCCGCGCCGTCAATATATACCTCGGGGTTTATGCCCAGGCCTAGGACCTCGGCAAACCTTGCCGAGAGCAAGGGGTAGGGCACGTGAACCTGAATTTTTTCGCTCTGATTATCCATTCTCTATAATTCGCCTCTATTATATTATTAAACACTGAACCCTCCGGTGGTGGCAAGAAAAAACCCCCGCCCCTTTCTCATCTCTCTCCTTCTAAAAGAGGGCCGGAAGGCGATGAAATGAGGCTTGGATAAGGGCTTTAGGTACAAAAAGACCTTGACTTTAGTAAGTGTATACTGTATACATAGATACATCGGTTAGAAGGTTTCGCTTCTTGCATTAATAGTTTTTTTAGCGGGTTTTTCGTCTTGCATTAACCTTCCTTTGCCGGCTTATGAGGGTTTTAATCTCAGACGAATTCATGTTTATCCGTAAGAAAAATCCACCGCCTTTTGTTCTAAAAGTTCCTCCGCCCGTTTATGAGAGATTTTTTTCAGATTACTTCATATCCTATACAAAACATTTACGGCACCGCGCCTCAGTGATGCTTCAGGTCCTATGGAAAAGATAAGAGTCCTCGATTATCCCGTTGAAAAGCCCCTTACCCTTAGAGAAAGTATAGTCGAGTTCATAAAGGACGCCGTTGTAAGCGGCAGGCTAAAACCCGGCGAGCGTGTCCCCGAGCAGGAGATAGCCGCCAACTTCGGCATCAGCAGGACCCCTGTAAGAGAGGCCTTCAGACAGCTTGAGACCGAGGGGTTTATCTCCCTTATACCGAGAAAGGGCGCCGTAGTGAGCCCCATAACGGACAAGGACGTTGTGGAGTTCTATGCCATAAAGAGCCTTCTTGAGGGTTATGCCGCGAGGACCGCCTGCGCGGCCCTTACGCCCCGTGATATAAAGAGCCTTGAGGGGCTTAACACGGCCATGAAAAAATGTGCCGAGAAGGACGATGTAAAGGGCTTTTTCAGACTTGATAATGAGTTTCACGATACATTTCTCAAGGCCTGCGGCAATGATAAGCTTTGCGCCCTGGTCCATACTCTCGTTCAGCAGTTCGAGCGCTTCAGGGTTACGGCCCTGAGCCTTCCGGGCAGGATGAAGGATTCCGTAAGCCAGCATGATGAGATTATACAGGCCTTTAAAAATTCCGATGCCCCACTTGTGGAGACCCTCGTAAGGGCCAACGCCGAGAGGGGTAGAGATGTCCTTGTCGACGAGATACTCAGGGAAAGACCGGGTACGCTCTGAGCCCCGGGAGAATTTACCCTGCCGCTCTTATATCCTCCTTTAAAATTGCCGATGAATACCAAAAAAGATAGACTCAATACGCCTCTGCCTGAAGACTTTGGCCCTTCTTTGTCCGGGCCGCTGGATAATGGCCCGGGCTTTGCGCAGAGAGTGAGCTTGTCAAGCATTGTCTCAGGCGAGAGGCTTGACCTCTTTCTCTGCGCCGCTCTTAAAGGGCTTACGAGGTCTGCCATACAGAAGGCCGTAACAGAGGGGCAAGCCCTGGTGAACGGCAAAAAAGTAAAGTCATCGTACAGGATGCGTCTTCGGGACGCACTGGAGATTATACTTCCGGCTTCGCCTTCTACTGAGCTTACCCCCGAGGATATACCCCTTGATATACTCTTTGAAGACGATGATATAATCGTTATCAACAAGCAGGCCGGTCTTGCCGTGCATCCCGGCGCCGGTAGAAGCTCGGGTACGCTTGTGAACGCCCTGCTCAATCACACCACATCGCTCTCTACCTACGGCGGCCCTGATAGGCCCGGCATCGTGCATCGCCTTGATATGGATACATCGGGCGTAATGGTGGTGGCGAAGAACAATATCAGCCACAGGGGGCTCTCCGGGCAGTTCAGCGTTCATTCCACGAAAAGAAAATACATGGCCCTTGTGCGCGGCCCTATGAAGGAAGACGAGGGGGTAATAGAAAAACCCCTCGGCAGGAGCCCGGCGGATAGAAAAAAAATATCCACGCGGGCGAGAAAAAAGAGAAAGGCCCTGACGCGCTTCATGGTTTTAAGGCGCTACGGAGGGATTACGCTCCTTGAGCTCATGCCCGAGACAGGGAGGACGCATCAGATACGCGTCCACCTTGCCTCCATAGGAAGGCCCGTGGTGGGAGACCGGTTATACGGATGGGATGGTGCGAGAGACACTCCGGTGAACCTGCCGCCCCGCGCCGCGTCTTTACTTAAAAAGGTTCCGCGTCAATGCCTGCACGCGCGCTTTCTCGGGCTGATACATCCCGTTAGCGAAGAAAATATGGAGTTCAGCGCCCCGCCGCCGCGGGACATGGCCGAGATTATCGAGGCCCTTGATGAGGTCTATGCAATTGACAAAACCCCTGCCACTTGAGCCAGGTGAAAAAGAGGGGCTTAAGTTTTTTCTGGCCCCGGGACTTGCCGCCATGCCAGGGCTTGAACACGCCTTTATGAGTAGAACGGGCGGGGTCAGCGAGCCGCCCTATAACACCCTGAATTTTGGCGGTGAGGACGCCCCCGCGAGGATAAAGGCCAATATGGAGTCTCTTGTACGCGCCCTCGATTTACCTCAAGGGGGGGTGACCACGGCGAGGCAGGTCCATGGCAGTGAGGTTCTCGTTATAGGCGGCAATGAGAGCCATCATGTCTGGGGACCCGATAAGAGGCCTTCGGGCGATGCCATCGTTACCTCCGAAAAGTGCCTTCCCATAGGCGTGCTTACCGCCGATTGCGTGCCCGTGCTCTTTTTTGACAGGGTAACTGCCACCATCGCAGTTGCCCATGCCGGGTGGAGAGGTTTTGTCGCCGGGGTCCTTGGAGAGACCATCTCTGTCATGGGCCGCGAATTTGGCGTCCGCGCCGCCGATATACACGCCGCCATAGGGCCCCATATAGGACCCTGCTGCTACGAGGTCTCGGAAGACCTCGTAGAAAAATTCAGGGGTAGCGGCCGCGAAACCAAACCTTATTTTACCCCCGGGCACGGCGGGAGGTGGCGTCTTGACCTTGGCAGGGCCGTATATGACGAGCTTATTGGATGCGGCCTTGAAGGCCGCAATATCAGCCTGCCGGGCCCATGCACCGTTTGCGATGAGAGAAACTTTTTTTCCTACAGAAGAGATGGGAGTACGGGACGAGGACTGAGTTTTATTATGATGAGGTGAGCCGCTTTTTGCGAACGCATGCGGTGTGGAAAAAATGGGGCGGGTGTTTTTTTATAATTAATTAACCTCACCTGTCTTTAGGATATTCGGGTATGGATAAAAAAATGGTACTCGGTATAACCGGCGGGCCGGCAACGGGCAAGAGCCTTGTGACCGCAGAGTTCAGGCGCCTCGGCGCCCTTGTCCTGGACGCGGACGTTTTGGCACGAGAGGTCCTTACACCGGGGCGCGCCGAGTTTAGAGCCACGATAGCCGCCTTTGGCGAGGCCATTTTGAATATTGACGGGACCATCGACAGGCCGGCCCTCGGCAGGCTTGTCTTTTCCGATTACGCGCGCCTTGCGAAACTTACGGCCATTACGCACCCGGCTATTATAAAGGAGATAAGGGAGTCTCTGGCAAAGTTCCGGGCTGAAGAACAGGCCCCGGTCTTGGTCCTTGACGCGCCGCTTCTATTTGAGGCGGGGCTCGCCGAAGATGTGGATGTGATTATAGTGGTCTTTACGGACGAGGCCCTGCAGGTAAAGAGGCTTATGGATAGAGACGGCCTTGAGAGGGCCGGGGCCCTCCGGCGCGTAGGCTCGCAGATGAGCCTGGCCGAAAAAAAAAGGCGGGCCCACTATCTTATAGACAATAACGGTACTCCAGAGGAGACCTTAACTGAGGTGCGCGCACTCTATAAGATGCTTATCCCAGAAAATAGTTGACAACGTACCGTAACCGTGCTAATCTCAGAATACCTTTCACATAGCACCATCAGCATTTGCACACATGCCTTCTTTTTAAATCCAGTTAATAAACCCAGAGGAATTAAGTCTTAAAGACACCAACCCAATAAAAAGAATCGTTTCAGAACCTATCACGTGTGCCTCTTTGCGCGTTCTGCGTCTCTGTTTATCTATCCATTTTACAGGAGTAGTCCATGAATTTAAGAGATCTAAAGGAAAAAAAGATTAACGAGCTAACCGTCCTTGCCAAAAAATATCACATCGATGGCGCCTCAAGCATGAGGAAACAGGATCTCATCTTCGCACTCCTGCAGAATCAGTCCGAGAAGAACGGACTCATCTTCGGAGAGGGCGTACTTGAAACCCTCCCCGATGGTTTTGGCTTTTTAAGGGCCCCTGATTATAATTACCTTCCCGGTCCCGACGACATATATGTTTCCCCATCCCAGATAAGACGCTTTAATCTTCGCACAGGCGATATAGTCTCAGGTCAGATTCGGCCCCCCAAAGAGGGCGAGAGGTACTTTGCCCTCCTGAAGGTGGAGAAGATAAATTATGAGGACCCTGAGATAGCGAGAGACAAGATACTCTTTGACAACCTTACCCCACTCTATCCCGATGAAAAGCTTCATCTTGAAAAAGACGTAAAGCCCAGCCTCTCCATGAGGATAATGGATATGTTCACCCCCCTTGGAAAGGGTCAGAGGGCCCTTGTCGTATCGCCCCCGAGGGCAGGCAAGACCATGCTCCTTCAGGAGATGGCCAACTCCATTACCTCCAATCACCCCGATGTGGTTCTCCTTGTCCTCCTTATAGACGAACGTCCCGAGGAGGTTACGGACATGGAGCGCTCCGTGGTGGGAGAGGTTATAAGCTCTACCTTTGACGAGCCGGCCCAACGCCATGTGCAGGTCTCGGAGATGGTCATAGAAAAGGCCAAGAGGCTTGTGGAACATCAAAAAGACGTAGTCATCCTTCTTGACTCCATTACGCGTCTCGCCCGCGCCTATAATACCGTTGTCCCGCCGAGCGGCAAGGTCCTTTCCGGCGGCGTTGACTCAAACGCACTCCATAAGCCCAAGAGGTTCTTCGGAGCCGCGAGAAATATCGAAGAGGGCGGAAGCCTCACCATCATAGCCACGGCCCTTGTAGACACGGGCTCACGCATGGACGAGGTCATATTCGAGGAGTTCAAGGGCACCGGTAATATGGAGATCGTCCTTGACAGAAAGCTCGCCGAGCGGAGGATATTCCCCGCCATTGACCTCAATAAATCGGGTACCAGAAAAGAAGACCTGCTCCTTACCAAGGAAGAGCTTAACAGGATATGGATACTTAGAAAAGTCCTTCAGCCCCTTAACCCCATTGACAGCATGGAGTTTCTCCTTAACAAGA
>CAZSAY010000013.1:0-36355 GCA_964605225.1 uncultured Thermodesulfobacteriota bacterium
GGAGGCGGACACGCCAACAATCAAGACGGCCATGACGGGACCACCGATAAATCAGGGGGCAGAAAGTGGCTTCCACGGCTAATTGCCTGGGAGATGACACGGACCTGCAACCTTAACTGCGTGCATTGCCGCGCCGCGGCGCGTTTCGGTAAATACAAAGACGAGCTTAATACCACCGAGTGCAAGGCCCTTCTTGATAACATCGCCTCATTCTCAAACCCCATTATAATAATGACGGGCGGCGAGCCCATGATGCGTGATGATATTTTTGAGATTGCTAAATACGGCACGGACCTGGGGCTACGCATGGTCATGGCCCCATGCGGCACCTATGTCACCGAAGAGACGGCGCAAAAGCTCCTCGACGTCGGCATTCAGCGCGTAAGCTACTCCATTGACGGGGCAACTGCCGAGACACACGATAAGTTCCGCCGCGTTGAGGGGGCCTTTGATACCGTAATGAAGGCCATTGAGAACTCCAAGAAGGTGGGCCTTGAGTTTCAGGTCAATACCACCATCACTCAGCATAACTTGAAGGAACTACCCGATATACTAAAGCTTGTCATAAGCCTTGGCGCCAAGGCGCACCACCCGTTTCTACTTGTGCCCACGGGCAGGGGCAAGGCCCTGCAGGATCAGGAAATCTCCCCCGAGGACTACGAGAAGACCCTTTCATGGTTTTATGAAATGAGGGACGTGGTGCCGATTCAGTTCAAACCCACCTGCGCACCCCATTATTACAGGATATTCCGTCAGGGCGAGAAAGAAAAGGGCATACAGGTAACGCGCGAGACCCATGGCCTCGACGCCATGAGCAAGGGCTGTATGGGCGGGCAATCCTTTGCCTTTATCTCCCATACGGGCAAGGTTCAGATATGCGGCTTTCTTGAAGAATTCTGCGGTGATGTCCGAAAGGAACCCTTCAGCACCATCTGGGATACATCCAAGGTATTTAAAGAGATGCGCGCATGGGACGATTACAAGGGTAAATGCGGGTACTGCGAGTATAAGAGCTGTTGCGGCGGATGCCGCGCCCGGGCCTTTGCCTTTACAGGTGATTACCTCGAATCAGAGCCCTTCTGCACATACGACCCTCCCGAGGCGGCAAAAGAGGCACTGGCGGCCAAAAAGAAACGGGCCGCAGGTTAAAGAAAAAATCTTATTGCTTTCTTTTAGAAAAAAGAAAGCCTGGCAAAGAAAACCAATATTGACGGGTAGGGCATAGCGTCGCCCGGCAAATTAGACTGAAAAAATATTCCGGGTTGAGGCCTTCTCATCCCGGAATATTTTTCTAAAGACAAAAAGAAAGGATAAAACTTATGGAAATGGACCCAAAAAAACTTACTGATACAACTGAAAAAGGCGCCGAAAAAAACGGCGTAAGGCAAACCCTTGATAGGCGGCTCTTTATGCAGCTTCTCGTCTACACAGGGTGCGTGGATTCTGCTCCCCTTATCGCAGAGCTTACTGAGGCGAATATAGACGGCGTCCTCTACGCAGACGTTAACGACGCAAAAGGGGTGGGCCTTATGACCATGAGCGAGGACCCTTCTTTTTTTACCGGTGAACTTCGAGCCGTCCTCTCAACGGGCGCCTTTGGGGGGCTGAGGCAGAGGCCAGGGTACACCATGCTCGGCCGCACATACTCACTGGGTCACGAAGAAAACCTTGAGGACTGGCTGATTCACCGCTCAAAGCGTGTTATCCAGAATAAGGCGTGGCCCTGGGCCGTATATTATCCCCTTAAACGCACCGGAGAGTTTGCCACATTACCGCCACGCGAGCAGGGCGGGATACTAAGGGAACACGGCATAATAGGAAGGGCCTTTGGTCAGGCCGACCTTGGCCACGACATAAGGCTCGCCTCATTCGGCCTTGATAAAAACGACAACGACTTTACCATAGGCCTTATCGGTAAAGATCTATTTCCCCTATCCGTCCTTGTGCAGACCATGCGTGGCACGGTACAGACATCGACGTATATCGAAAAGATGGGACCATTTTTTATGGGTAAGGCCATATGGCAGGGTGAGGGGACATAGCCCCCTTTTATTTTTATGAGGGGGCGTTGGATTTATCTCAGGTGTGTGAGTACTTCAAATACAGGGACACTTCCCCTATTTTCTCTGCGCATCTGCTCTTTTCCTTGGCCTACCAGCTTTCTTTGCTATGAGTCTACGTCCGATCAATTTCTCAAGGCCCTTTAAAAACTGCTCACCACCAAGAGGTCTGCCCGTTGATGTGGACTTCCTGATGAGACTATCTGTCACACCATTTGCATCTTTAAAAAACTTTCTGTACGCCTGCAAGTTCTTACCGGAAAGCCAATCATTTTCAGACAGAAGAGCATTACTCTCCGTTAATAGATGGGCCTTTGCGCTTGACCATTTATAATCCTCCGCTCTATCAACCAACTTAGCCCGTATAGGGTTTCGTTCCATGTATCGGACAACTGCCCACAGATAAGGCTCTTCTTCTATTACAGTTGAATAAAACCTATTCTGCCAAAGTCTTCCGCTTCGTTTGTATTTATTATTAATATGTTGAGTGTAAACAAGGTTGGTGCCCCCCATTCCTCTGGCAAGGGATTCTGCTTTTTGAGGCACAGCGAGTATATGAACGTGATTTGTCATCAGGCAGTAAGCCCAGATCTCCAGGCTCCATTTATGACTGTACTTTGCGAGAGTTCTCAGATAAAACTCCCTATCTTCATTATCAAAAAAGACAGTATCCCTGTTATTTCCGCGCTGTGTTATATGGTGGGGATAATCTACAGCGCATACTCTAGCTATCCGTGACATAGAATAAAGAATATCTCGTATACTACCACCTGTCAATATAAATAGGGGAAGTGTCCCCCTTTAAAACTAAGCTCCCCCGTATTTTTTAACTTCTATCCGTCCCTTCTCATAGGCGAGGTACGTCCTCTCGTCCTGCCAGCCTCCGGGGTTGGCGTATATGCCTTTACCGAGTTTATGGACACCGGCCATGTGCGAGTGCGCCATGACGACTATCTCCGCGCCTTCGGCGATTTTTTTATCTGCGAAATTCATGAGGCCTTTATCAAGCCCCGCGCCCTTCGTATCATAAGACCTGCTCCGCTCTGAGAGGCGCGCGGCTATGGACCAGACAAGGCTCGAGGGGAGGACCATGGTGAGAAAAGTAAAAAGCGGCGAGCGCAAAAAGCCCCGCCACCGCCTGTACCCGTCCGTCATCTCAACCATGTCGCCGTGAGAGAGATAAAATTTACGATTATCCAGTGTACAAATAGCCTCGCCTTCCACAAGGCGGACCCCAAGCTCCTTTGTAAAAAAACCGCCCATGGCAAAATCGTGGTTGCCCTCGACGTAAATAATGCGCACGCCGCGCTCACGAACCCCCTTAAGGGCCTGTAGCACGGCCCTGTGACGGGCACGCGCTATCTTATTACGCCCTATCCAGAAATCGAAGAGGTCTCCCATAATCACGAGATACTCCACGCCATTAAGGGTGTCAAGAAACTTCAGGAGCTCCGTCTCGTCGGCGTCGCCCCCGCCCTTCAGGTGGGCATCGGCAAGAAATATTATCTTCATACTCAAGGGGTTTTAACTCAGACCAAGGGCCTCTAAAGCGGCCTTTTTCATTACCTCAACGGGGGCCTTTTTGCCTGTCCATATCTCAAAACTCTTCGCGCCCTGACCCACAAGCATACCGAGCCCTCCATGAGTAAGAAGGCCGAGGGCGCGGGCTTCTTTTATGAGCTCCGTCTCCATCGGCGTATAGACGATATCCGAGACAACGGCTTTTTTATTTAAAAGACGCATGGGCAGGCCAAGGCGGCCCTCTGCGCCCATGCCGAGGGAGGTGGCATTTACAAGGAGGTCTGCCCCCTCAAGATAACCCTCCATCTCGATACTATCAAGAGCCGCGGCCTTTATCTCCACACCCGGACATACCCTGGCCAGGGCCTCCGCAAGTGCCTCTGCCCGCCTCGCCGTCCTGTTTGCTATGATGATAGAGCTCGCCCTGCCCGCGGCAAGCCCGTACACCACGGCCCGGGCCGCCCCGCCCGCGCCCACCACAAGGGCGGCGCGGCCCGAAGGGGTAAAACCCGTCTCCCCCTCAAGGCTCGTGATAAAACCCCCTGCATCGGTATTATATCCCCTGAGGGTTCCGTTATTATTGACTATGGTATTTACGGCGCCAAGCACGCGCGCCGTCTCATCGAGGTCATCGAGAAACTCCATGACCCGCTCCTTATGGGGGATGGTGATATTAACGCCCCTTATGCCAAGGGCGCGGATGGCCTCGACGGCACTGCCAAGGGCCGCAGGGGCCACCTGAAAGGCCATATACACCATATCAATCCCCAGCTCCCTTAACGCCGCCCCCTGCATGGGCGGGGAAATGGAATGGCCTACAGGGTCGCCGAATATGGCAAGGGCCCTGGTATTAGCGGTTATCTTCATCTGGGCTCCACATCTTCGAGAATCTTTTTCACATTTTCCCTATCCTCTTTAATCTGCCTTACAAGGGCCTCTTTATCTGAAAATGCCTTTTCACCGCGTAGCCTTTTTATAAATTCCACGGAGATATCCTCTCCGTATATCTCCGTGCTAAAACCCAGAATATGAAGCTCTATCTTTCTAAGCTTACCGCCAAAGGTTGGCCCCATGCCTATATTTACCATGCCCTTCCAGGATTCGCCGCCAAGGGTGGCCATGGCGGCGTAAACGCCGTCGCCGGGGATAAGCTCACTTTGCGCCTCAATATTGGCCGTTGGAAAACCTATTTCCCTGCCCACGGAATCTCCCGGAACTACCTCACCGCGTATAAAAAAAGCCCTGCCAAGGAGGGCGCCCGCCTCACTTACCTTACCCTCCAATATGAGGGCCCGTATCCTTGAGCTACTGACCATCGCACCGCCCCTCCTGCAGGGGGCAACGGCGCGTACCGCAAAACCCATTTCCGAGCCGAGCTCCTTCAGGCGCGATACGGAGCCGCTCCTTCCCCTGCCAAAAGAAAAATTCTCTCCCACAAGGACCTCCCTTGCCCCGAGTCGGCCCATTATGACCTTCCGGGCAAACTCCCCGGGGGCCGTGGCGGCAAGCTCTTCAGTAAAACGGGCGAGCACGAGGTAATCAATGCCCGCTGACTCAATAAGGGCCTTTTTGTCCTCAAGGCCCAGTATAAGGGAGGGGCACTTTTGCGGGGCCACTACCTTCAGGGGATGGGGGTCGAAGGTATAGACCATGCTCGGCGCGCCGAGCTCTTTTGCCCTCTTTATTACACTTGATAATATCTTCTGGTGGCCAAGGTGTATGCCGTCGAAGTTTCCAAGCGTTACTACAGGGGAAGACTTACTCTCAAAAGAAGATTCTTTTCTTATGACCTTCATATAAAACCCACGCCCGAAGAGGAGGATTACAGGTTGCCGGAACGTAATATCTGAACGATAAGCCAGAGCCCGAGACCCGAGGCCACGACAAAACCCAGTATACCAAAAGCCGGGTAGCCGAAGATGTAGGGTTTTGTGCCAGAGGTTATTACGAGGGCCGAGGCCACTACGAGGGCCGCTATGATGAGCCCGAAGGTCAGGCGGTTCGAGGACCTGTCCATCTCGCTCATGAAGTTACCAAGCCCCCTGTGAAGAAACTCTATCCGTAGCCTGCCCTCGGCCATCTCCTCCATGATAGACTCTGCCCGTATGGGAAAATCACGGATGAGATCATTATAATTATTAAGCGTAGAGAGCGTCTCTTCAGCGGCCAAACGTGGGTCAAGGCGCTTTTTAAAGAGCCTTGCGGCATAAGGTTCGCTCGCCTCGACGATGTTCATGGAGGGAGCGAGCATCCTTATTAGCCCCTCAAGCTCGATTACGCATTTATCAAAGAGGATAAGTTCACGCGGCAATCTTATGTGAAAAGATGCGGCAAGGCGTACATGGTCCATGAGCAACTCGCCGCAACGCACTGTCTCCGCGGGCCTGGCAAAAAAATTTACGAGGGTATCAGCATATTCTCTCTTGAAACGCGCCCTGTCAATGTTTTCCGGCAGTATCCCCATCTTCATGTATACCTTTGTGAGTGCCTCGTAGTCCTCTCTTATCAGGCTTATGAGGATCTTGGCGAGGTTGCGCTGCATTGCCCTGTCCAGACGGCCCACTACGCCGAAATCAACAAGGGCTATCTTCTTTTCGTTTATAACGAAGATATTGCCGGAATGCAGATCTCCGTGAAATAGGCCGAACTCAAAAACAGACTTGAAAAAGGCGTCCATGAGAAGCTGCGCTATCTTCTCACTCTTTACACCGCGCGCTTTGAATTTTTCTATCCGGTCTACCTTTATGCCGTGAATCCTGTCCATGGTGAGCACGCGGGCGGCGCTCAGCTCCCAGTATACCCCCGGCACCTGCACAGTAGAGTCGTGGCTGAAGTTTTCCCTGAACCTCTCCGTAAAGCTGGCCTCAAGGTTGAAGTTCAGCTCCTTCTGTATGATAGCGCTTAATTCGTCCGTTACTCCCACCGGGTCGTAGGGCACGCTCTCGGGAACGTAGCGCTCAAGGAGCCCGGCGAAATATTTGAGTATAGAGATGTCCGTTGCAATGGTCGTCTCTATGCCAGGTCTCTGAATCTTGATGACCACGTCGCGGCCCGAGAGAGTTACGGCCCGATGCACCTGCGCTATGGAGGCCGCGGCAAGAGGTGTTTTTTCTATGGTTTTAAAGAGCTCACGCCATGGTTTGCCAAGTTCGCTCTCAAGGACGCGCATGGCCTCACTGAAGGGCACGGGAGGTATATTGTCCTGAAGTTTCAGTAGCTCCTCTATATACTCGGCGGGCAGGATATCCGGCCTCGTAGAGAGAATCTGGCCGACCTTTATGAAGCTGGGGCCAAGCTCCTCAAGGGCAAGCCTGAGACGCACGGGCTCTGTAAGAGACTCTCTCTCACGGGCCTTTCGCCATACGGCCAGCCTCGCGGGAATGGAAATAAGGCGCGTCATGTGCAGCCTCTCCATTAGCGGCTGAAAGCCATGCTTGAAGAGCACGCCTACTATATAACGAAGCCTCTTTATGTTCCTGTAGGCAAAGTGCGCCCTCAGGGTCTTCATCTCCGGCCTCTCCTACCTCTCCTGCCCCGTTTTTTCCCCTCAGTTACAAGGCTGAGGTCTATACGCCTCCTGCCAAGGTCTACCTTCTCTATCCTTACCTTTACGCCAACGCCCACTCGATAGGCCTTTTTAGTCCTCTCGCCTCGGAGCATATGCTTTTTTTCGTCATATATATAATAATCGTCAAGTAGCGATGAGACATGGACGAGCCCCTCGACAAAAAATTCCTCAAGCTCGACGAAACAGCCAAAGCTTGTCACACCGGAGACAATCCCTGCGTACTCCTCGCCCACCTTGTCTTCCATGAACTGCACCTTCTTGAGGTCCACTATCTCACGCTCGGCCTCCATGGCCTTTCGTTCCGTGGCCGAGGTGTCCCTTGCCGTCTCAGGCAGTGATGCGGCCATGCGGTCCTGCTCTTTTTTAGAGTACCGGCCCGCTATGAGTAATTTTAAGAGCCTGTGGACAACGAGGTCAGGATAACGCCTTATGGGAGATGTAAAATGGGTATAATCCTTAAAGCCAAGGCCGAAGTGACCGGCGGGCCGCTCGCTGTAGACGGCCTGTTTCATGGAGCGAAGTAGCATATGGGTAATAAGTTTTTCCTCGGGCCTGCCCTTTACAGCCCCAAGCACCTTCTGAAAAGAACGCGGCCCAGTGGCCTCCCTGTCCATGGTGAGCCCGAACTCGGCGATAAACTCCCTGAACGAATCTATGCTCTCGGCGTCGGGCACATCGTGGACACGGTAGATAAAAGGCAGTTTGCCCCTTGTGAACTCCTCGGCAACGGCCTTATTGGCCGCGAGCATGAACTCTTCTATTATCCTGTGGGCGATATTTCTCTCCGAGCGCACAATGTCCTCGACGTTGCCGTTTATGTCTATTATTATCTGAGGCTCAGGGAGATCGAAATCAATGGAGCCGTTTTTTATCCTCTTGGCCGTCAGCTTCTCGGCAAGCTCTCTCATGAGCCCAAGCTCACTTTTAAGGCTCGCCGTGGTCTTGCCGGCGCCGTCCCCACCGCCCTCAAGGGCCTCCTTCACCTCTGTATATGTGAGACGCCTCTTGCTTTTGATGACGCTCTTGTAAAACTTTTTACCCACTACCTCGGCCCCGCTATCATAATCAAGCTCAGCCGTCATGGTAAGGCGCACCTCGCCGGGGCGAAGGCTACAGATGCCGTTAGAGAGGGACTCGGGGAGCATGGGCACACAGCGGTCTGGAAAATAAACGCTTGTGCCGCGGCGAAAGGCCTCTATATCAAGGACGCCGTGCTCGCGCACATAATGGCTCACATCGGCTATGGAGACAAAGAGGCGGTATCCGCCGCCATCGAGTCTACGGATGCCAACGGCGTCGTCAAAATCCTTGGCCGTCTCGCCGTCTATGGTGACGATGGTCAGCTCACGGAGATCTCTACGCCCCGTTAACTCTGATTCTGTTACAGCCCCTGCGAGGGCCTTTGCCTCTTTCAAAAGAGTACGGCTGAAAGACGCGGAAAGGCCGTATTTTTTAAGGATAATCCCTGCCTCTACATCGGGGTCGTCAGGGTCGCCGAGCACATCGATAACACGCCCTATGGCCGAGGTACGCTTTGTGGGCCACGTCGTAATCTCCACCTCCACCATGACCCCGTCCGCGGCCCCTTTATCACATCCATCGGGTATTATTATCCTCTCTAATATCCTCTCCTCGGCGGGGACGAGCTCGCATAGCAGTTTTTCACGGTGCATCATGCCCACAAGGGTCTTATTCGCCCTCTTAAGGACCCTGATAATCCGGCCCTCACGTTTGCCGCCCTCTTTCACGCCCTCGACGCGCGCCACCACCGTATCGCCGTGCATGGCCCCGGCAAAACGCCTTCGCCCGATGAAGACATCACCCTCCGGGGCCCCCTCCTCACCCTTTTTTTCAGGGATAACAAAACCAAAACCATCGGCATGACACTGCAACGCCCCTGTCACGAGGTTCATCTTCACGGCAAGGCCGTATCTGCCGCCGCGCACTCTTACAAGGGCGCCCTCGTCCACCATGCGCCTTATACGGGCCTTGAACTTGCCCTTTTTCTCCGTGGGCACGCAGAAGACCTTTATAAGCTCCCGCATGGAGACGGGCCGGGAGAGCTTCTCGTTCATCTCCTCCATGAAACCGACGACAGCGCTATCAGATACATCATTACATTTTGTCAACTCTATTCTCCTCAAAATCAAGCGCCACTATTGACGAGCATATCTCGTTCAGGCGTCTGGCCACCTTAACATGCACCGGGTCTACTCTGTAACTCTCAAGCCCGGCCAGGTCATCAAAGCGGGCGATAATGCCAACATCATAAGACCTGCCCGAATGCGAGACGTCCTCGCCTACGCTAAGGGCCCTTAACGTTGGTATCCTGCCATCGAGGCCCTGTAAGAGACTCACCACCTCTCCCCTCGTATCCACGCCAGCGTCCTTGAGTTTAAAGAGCACTATGTGTGTAATCATCTATACCGCAACCTCCCGATTTTGTAGTCCAAAAGGCTTAAGACAGGGTGGATGGGGCCGCAAAAGCGGCCTCCCTTATGAGACCTCGGAGAGGCCCCTGCAAACGATGGGCCTTACCTCTCACATGAAATCCCCCTTGACTTACACCCCTTTGCCATGAGAATATTTTTTATTGAACAATCGTCCGCCTGTAAGTGCCTCTGACGGTCCTGCCAGCCGGGGCCGTGTAGCTGTAACGGCCGCTTCTTTCTAAACGGCACCGGCGGAGGATATAAGTTTAAATATATACTGAAAGACCGCGTGGCTCAAGGTTTTTTATATCCGCCACGCGGCGGCGAATTCCCTTTGTAGATGCATGCCGAAGTGGCGGAATTGGTAGACGCGCTAGGTTCAGGGTCTAGTGGGCTTACGCCCATGGGGGTTCGAGTCCCCCCTTCGGCACCATACTTCCAGGTTCAGGGATCCTGCCTCTTACAAAATTCAATTCTTCAGACGCCCTTCATACAAAAGAGCGGGCCATGAGAACCTCAAAACCCAAGACCCTCATCATAATACCGGCCTTTAATGAAGAGGCCAATATCCGGGGTGTCATTACCGCCGTAAGGTCTCATCTACATGAGCCCCCTATTGTAGTGGTGAACGACGGCTCGGCTGACCGCACGGCCAGCATAGCCGCATCCGAAGGCGTTACCGTACTCTCTCACCCCTTTAACATGGGCATAGGCGCAACTATGCAGACGGGCTTTAAGTACGCCATGATAAATGGCTTTGATATCGCTGTACAGGTAGACGGCGACGGACAACACCCTGCCGAACAGATAATGGACCTTATAAATACGCTACAGGATAGCAAGGCCGATCTTGTGGTGGGCTCAAGGTTCATGACCGAAAGCGGATACAGGCCCTCCGTGGCGAGAGGCGCCGGAATCGCCATCTTCTCGCGTCTCGTCTCCCTAATCACCGGCGAGAAGCTCACGGACACGACCTCGGGGTTCAGGGCATCGGGAAAAAGATGCATAGAGTTCTTCTGCGCACATTACCCCGACGATTATCCGGAGGTAGAGGCCCTGGTCCTCTTGCACAAAAAGGGCTTTCGTATTAGAGAAACACCGGTAAAAATGACCCGGCGGCAGGGGGGACGCTCTTCCATTACCCCGGTTAAAAGCCTCTATTACATGGTCAAGGTCATGCTGGCCATATTAGTGGACCTTATAAAAAAACTGGATTAACCTGCATTTTCTTTTTGTGGATTTTAGTGGAGAGAGCAAATGTATCTATATCAGATACTCGCCATAGCCGGGGCCATTGTCCTCTTTGCCTTTGTCGTGGATTTTGTCCGAAGAGGAGTTTTAAAAGAAAAATACTCTGTACTCTGGCTTGCCTCGGCCCTGGCCATACTCGTGCTGGCCCTCAGAAAAAATCTCCTTGATACTATCGCGCGATGGCTTGGCGTATCTTACCCCCCTTCACTGCTCTTTCTTGTGGCCTTTCTCTTCGTCATGCTGATAATCCTGCATTTTTCAGTGGTAATTTCCATATTCCATGACAAGAACAAGGTCCTTACTCAAGAGATAGCGCTCCTTAAAAATGCACTTAAAGAAGCCGGCATTCCACCCTTCTCTCCACCGCCGCCCCTTTCAAAAAACAAAACAAAGAAGGTCAAAAAAGAGAATGGAAAGTCCGGCTGAGCCCCCTTGCGGCGCGGCCCCTTGAGGAGGAGGTCTACTTAATTGGAAAAATTTTTTTCTAAAAAATGGGCCGCGCCTCTATGGCTCGCCTGCCTTTCCTCCCTCGTACTGCTGGCCTACTCCAATACTATTAACGGCGCCTTTCAGCTTGATGACACGGCCTGGATAACGGATAACCCCCTCATTCGAAACCTTGCGCTCCTTCCGGCCATGCTACGAAGCCAGCGTGCCCTCACCCTGGCCAGCTTTGCCCTCAATTACGCCATAAGCGGCCTTGACCCGCGTGGTTACCACCTCACAAATATAGCCATACACATCTTTAACGCCATCCTCGTATATATCCTCCTCGCCCATACCTTTGTCCTCGCCGGCATGGCCAGGCCAAGGGCAAAAATGCTCTCCCTCCTCTCGGCCTCCATCTTCGCACTCCACCCGGTGCAGACGCAGGCCGTGACGTATATCGTACAGCGGATGGAGTCCTTGAGCGCCACCTTCGTTCTACTCTCCCTCATCGCCTTTATCCATGCCGCCCGGGCCCATGGGAACCAAAAAAAATACCTCTACTACGCCCTCACTACCCTGGCCTATATCGCCGCCTTTTACTCCAAGGAGATAGCCCTAACGCTACCGGCCCTCGTCCTCTTATATGACATCTACTTCATAAGCCAGGGCTCCCCAAAAAAAATCCTCAAAACATGGCCCCTCTACGCCGCGCTTACCCTCATATCCCTCTTTTTTATAATAAACACCGTAGCCCCCCTTGGCGGATTTAACGACATGAGCAAAGAGACCGCTCAATCAACCGCCCCGGCAACCGCGCGGCCTGATGGCCGATACGCCAATATCCCTGCCCTGCAGAGTTTGCCTACAGCGGGCTTCGGTGTAACTACAACTACACCTCTTCAATACTTTATGACCGAATCCAATGTACTCCTCTATTATTACTCCCTCCTCATCCTTCCAATGAATCAGAACCTTGATTATGATTTTCCCGCATCTAAAGGGCTTTTCAGCCTGCCGAAGACAGATAAAGGCGCACATCTCACCATACCCCTGCCGCCGCCCATTGTCTCTATGCTCATACACCTCAGCCTTATAGCCCTTGCTGTATTTCTCTTCTTTCGCTCCCTTCGCAAAAAGGCCCCTGTAAACATGTGTATATCCTTCTTTATCATCTGGTTCTTTGTGATCCTATCTCCAACATCAAGTTTTATCCCTATAATCGATGTAATCTTCGAACACAGATTATATCTCGCCTCCATGGGTTACGCCGTAATACTTACACTAATTATTGAAAAAATTATCATATCCATTCAAAATAAGGCATCCGCTACATTATCCGCACAAAAACATTGACTTTAAGAGGACTTATATATTAAACTATTAAAATAACTGCTGAAGGTTATGTATTGTCATGAAGGCAAAAACGAAAAAAAAGACAACAGGACAGAAGGTCCTTATAGCTGAAGACAACGAAAAGACGAGGGCCTTTCTTACCGGCCAGCTCGAACTTCTCGGTCATTCAGTGGTGGGGTCCGTAGCAAATGGCCGCGAGGCCGTGGAGCTTGCGGAAAAGCTCGACCCCGAACTTGTCATAATGGACATCAAGATGCCCGAGATGGACGGCGTGGAGGCGGCAAAGGCCATAAGCGCCAAAAAGGCCGTTCCCATCATCCTTATCACCGGTGTCTCAACAGAAGATATCGCCATACACGCTATTGATGCCGGTATCTACGCCTATCTGCTCAAACCTGTCACCAAAAAGCAACTTGACCCCGCAATAAAAATCGCCATAAGCCGCTTTCATGAGTTCCAGGGCATGAAAGGCGAGGTCATCGACCTTAAAGAGGCCATGGAGACAAGAAAACTCATTGAGAGGGCCAAAGGCATACTCATGCAACGATGCACCATATCAGAAGATGACGCCTTCAAGATTCTCCAGCGCTACTCCCAGAAAGAAAACAAAAAAATGAGCGAGATAGCCCGCTCCATAATCTCCGCAAGCGAACTAATCTAATCCCGGGCAATATTTTCGGGGGCAACATTATCGGGGCAGTATCAAGAGAGCAACATTAACGGGGACAGTATTCATAGGGGCAGTATCAAGAGGGCAGTATTAACGGGGGGGGTATTCATGGGGGCAGTATTTACGGGGACAGATTAAAAACCGCACTATTTAAAAACCGCATTTTTAAAGACCCTGCGATTAAAAGGCGCCGCCTTTAAAGACCACCCTATTCGAAATAGCCGCATTTAAAAACTGTTGAATAAAAACCTCTACACTTGCAACTCCGTGGCATTAAAGCCTTACCCCTGCATATAAAAAAATATCCCTGTCATTGTCCTCATTACCTCCTCCGCCTGCCCATTTGTCCGGAGTTGAGGGGCCCTAAAGGCCTTGACTAAATCAGGGTGCTCTGATACCCTAAAATAACGGAAGAAAATCACAATGCGGGGGAGCCCCTGAGGGGCTGAGAGTTCTCCACCACGCGGGAGAAGACCCTAAGGACCTGACCTGGATAATGCCAGCGTAGGGAAGCGGAAAAGGTGTCAAGAGAGAGGGGTGAAAAAACCATCCCAAAACTCATTATCAGACCGCCCTTACTTATGGGGCGGTTTTTTTATTCTCACGCTTTACCTCTTAATCACAACCATGAGGAACCCAATCCGTGTTTGATCTCGAAAAAATAAAAGTCCTCGCAAAAGGTAAACCCACGGGAGAAAAAGACTTCTACAGGGCCCTTACTACCATTGACAAGATGGACCCTGCAAAGGGCCTTGCCATCGAGGCGGCCGCCCTGCTCCTTAAGACAGAAGACGAGAGACTTCTCGGCAAGCTCTACAAAAAGGCCAACGAGGTAAAGGAGCGCGTTTTCGGCAAGAGAATCGTCATGTTCGCCCCGCTCTACCTCTCAAACTACTGCGTAAACGGGTGCCTCTACTGCGGCTTTAGAAATTCCGGGGAAAAGACCCCGAGAAAGGCCCTCACACCCGCCGAAGTTGTGAAAGAGGCCCGAGCCCTTACTGCCATGGGCTTTAAGAGGGTTCTGCTCGTAACGGGAGAAGACCCCCGCTGGGGGATTGATTATATCATCTCCTGCGTTCGGGCCGTTTACGAAGAGACGGATATGAGGATAGTTCACCTTAACGCCCCGCCTGTTGACGTAGCGTCTCTTCGGGCCTTGAAAGAAGCGGGCGTAGGGGTTTTTCAGGTCTTTCAGGAGACCTATCACAGAGAGACATACAAGGTCATGCACCCCTTCGGGGCTAAAAGCGACTTTGATTTTCGCCTTGGTGTCATGGACAGGGCCGTGGAGGCGGGTTTCGATGACCTTGGCATCGGGCCTCTACTCGGTCTCTATGATTACAGGTTCGACGCCCTTGCCACCATAGCGCACTCAGAGTATCTTTACGCAAAATACGGCGCCCATGCCCATACCCTCTCCATACCAAGGCTCAAACCCGCGGCGGGCTCGGCCATGCCCGAACTACCCTATGAGGTAAACGATGAGGAGCTTAAAAAAATCGTCGCCATCTTCCGACTCGCCGTACCAACGGCAGGGGTCGTCGTCTCCACAAGAGAGACGGCAAGGCTTCGTAAAGAGCTCCTCCACATCGGGGCGAGTCAGATAAGCGCCGCCTCACGCACAGAGCCCGGCGGGTACACGGAAAAAGAGACTAAGGCACAAGAGGCGGCCGCTACAGCAGGGCAATTTTCCACAAGCGACCACCGGGGGCTTACCGAGGTAATGTCCTCCATCATGGCCGAAGGTTATGTTCCGAGCCTCTGCACCACCTGCTACCGTGTGGGAAGAACAGGGGCGAAGTTCTCCGCCATGACAGGGGCCGGTGAGATGGAAAAAAACTGCTCAGCCAACGCCGCCCTTACCCTGCAGGAATTTATCTCCGAGAACAGGGCCAACGGAATGAAGGCCCCCCTCGAAGAGGCCATAAAGAAATGCCTTCTTGAGATAAAAGACCCTGTGCTTAAAGAAAAAGTCGTGAAAAAACTTTCCGAGATAGAAAAGGGAAAAAGAGATATCTTCTTTTAAGTCTCAAAATTCTCTTTATTCCCGCCATGAGAGTATTATCAAAAAGAGGAGGTGCCTGATTATGCTGATTACGATAAACGGAGAGGAGAGGAAGATAAGCGATGGCCTCACCGTTGCCGGGCTTCTCCTTGAGCTTAAGATAAAACCGCAGGGCACGGCCGTTGAGATAGATAGAGAGATAATCCCAAGGGCGCGGCACGGGCAGAGGGCCATCAAAAAAGGCGATCGGATTGAGATAATCCGCATGGTCGGCGGGGGATAAGGGGCTATTCAGAGAGCAATCTCAAGATCTCCAATAGCGACAAATTGATCATTTAAAAAAAGAGGAGTATGAAGATGAGCGATACCTTAAAGATAGCGGGCCGGGAGTTCCGGTCCCGCCTCATGGTAGGAACGGGTAAATACAGCACCAATGAGCTCATGAGAGAGGCCCTTGAGGCCTCGGGGACCGAAGTTGTCACCGTGGCTGTGCGCCGCGTGGACCTCTCCGGCAAAGAGGGCTCCCTCCTTGATTTCATAGATACTAAAAAATATACGCTTCTACCAAATACCGCCGGTTGTTATACGGCCGGCGAGGCAGTAAGAACGGCCATGCTCGCACGGGAGGCCCTTCAGACAGACCTTGTAAAACTTGAGGTCATGGGCGACGAGAAGACGCTTTTTCCCGATAACGAGGCCTCCCTGAAGGCTACCCGCGCCCTTGTGAAAGAGGGCTTCAAGGTCCTCTCATATACGAACGACGACCCCGTTATGGCAAGAAAGCTCGAAGACGCCGGGGCCGCGGCGGTCATGCCCCTTGCCGCGCCCATAGGGAGCGGACTCGGCATAAGAAACCCCTTTAATATCCGTATCATCATAGAGGCGGCAAAGGTGCCCATCATAGTAGACGCAGGCGTTGGCACGGCCTCTGACGCGGCTATCGCCATGGAGCTCGGCTGTGACGGCATACTTATGAACACAGGTATCGCCTGCGCGGCAGACCCCCTTGCCATGGCCCGCGCCATGGGCCTTGCAACAACGGCGGGAAGGCT
This sequence comes from uncultured Thermodesulfobacteriota bacterium, assembly GCA_964605225.1. Lineage (GTDB taxonomy): Bacteria > Desulfobacterota > GWC2-55-46 > GWC2-55-46 > JADFVP01 > JAJRZX01. The sequence continues at coordinate 16,342 of CAZSAY010000013.1, forward strand.
CGCCTACAGGGCGGGACGCATACCAAAAAAACTCTACGCCTCGGCCTCAAGCCCGATTACGGGAATGATAGAATAGACGGCCCGAGGATAAAGGACGAAATCTTGCACCCAATACTCTTTGCATACGGCCCTCTTGAACTCCGCTTTTACGGGCTAATGTACGTTGTGGCCATTATCGTCGGCACCCGTATCATCAGGAGCGAGGTGCGCCGAAAAGGAATCGCCCTTACAGGTGACGAGGTCTCCAACTTCATACTCTGGACAGTGGTGGGCGGCATCCTCGGGGCCAGGCTCTACTACGTGGTCTTTAATGCCGGTTATTACATAAGGGTCCCCTCCGAGATACCCGCCATCTGGCATGGAGGCCTAGCCATACACGGGGGCATCTCCGGCGGCATAATCGCGGCGTGGATATACCTCAGGCACAAAAAGGTCTCTTTCTGGCGGCTCTCGGACTGCGTTGCCCCGGCCCTCATCCTTGGACAGGGATTCGGCAGGTTCGGTAACTTCATGAACGGAGACGCTCACGGCGTGCCCACGACACTGCCCTGGGGTATCATATTTTCCCCCGAGAGCGTGGCGGGCAGGCAGTTTCCAGGTATCCCCATTCACCCCGTAATGCTCTATGAGCTACTCCTGAACCTCACAATATTTCTCTTTATATGGCTCTTTCTCAGGAAAAAAAGCCATAAACCGGGATTTATCTTCGCCTCCTACATAGCCATGTATTCGGTAATCAGGTGCTTTGTGGAGTGGTTCCGCGCCGATAGCCTCATGCTTGGCCAGTGGAGGGCCGCGCAGATTGTAAGTATCATACTGTTCTTCTTCGCCGTAGCCGTAATTATACAAAAAAAACTCTGGCAGGGAGAACCCGCCCGGCAGAGAGGAAAATAAAAAAATGGTCATGGGAAAAAAAGCGCCCCTTCCCGGTCTTATGCTAATTACCGATACAGGGCTCTTCCCTGAGATGCACTCCTTTTTAGATGCTATTGAAAAAGCCCTGGCCGGCGGGGTGAAATTTATTCAGTTAAGGGAAAAGGGGCTCTGCGGCAGAGACCTCCTTGGCCTGGCCCGCAGACTTCGAGCCATTACAGGACGGCACAGCGCAGGGCTCATAATAAACGAGAGGGCCGATATAGCAAAACTCGTCGGAGCCGATGGTCTTCATCTACCGGTCAGGGCCTTTTCCGTTAGAGAGGCCCGCGGGCTCTTGGGCGAAGGCGCCCTTATCGGCGTCTCCACTCACTCTACCGGCGAGGCCCGAAAGGCCGCCCGTGACAACGCCGATTACATTACCTTCGGCCCCGTATACAAGACCCCCTCAAAGTCCCGATACGGCGAGCCCCTTGGGCTGGAAGCCCTGAAAGAAGCGGCCAGAGGGCTAACTATCCCCATCTACGCCCTTGGCGGCATCCAATGCCGTAGAGTAAGAGAGGTAATGGAAAACGGCGCCTCCGGGGTGGCCCTCATCTCGGCCATATTGGCCTCAAAAGATATTAGCGAAAGCGCAGGGGAGATAAAGATGGCACTTGAAGCGTATATGAAAAATGAAAAAATAAGTATCAAAAAAAACCTTTTAAGCCGTAAGGAGTCGCCATGACACAGTTGGATCAGGCCCGAAAGGGTATCATAACCACTGAGATGAAAGAGGCCGCCCTGGCAGAGGGACGCGGCGCAGGTGAGATTCGGGCGGATGTGGAGGCCGGACAAACCGTAGTAATAAAAAATACCAACAGACGTGGCACAAGGGCCATGGCCGTTGGCCGCGGGCTAAAGACAAAGGTTAACGCCAATATCGGCACCTCCGGTGACAGGGCGGATATCGCAGAAGAGCTCGCAAAACTCCACGCCGCCATCAATGCCGGGGCCGACGCCGTTATGGACCTGTCCACGGGCGGAGACCTTGTGGCCATACGAAAGGCCATACTCGATGCCTCCACTGTGCCCATCGGCACGGTGCCGCTCTATGAGGCCGCTGTCAGGGGGGCGGTAAAGGGCAAAAGCTTTATCGAACTTGAAGGTGAAGAGATATTCGATGTAATCGAGGCGCAGGCCGAAGAAGGCGTGGACTTTATGACCGTACACTCGGGCGTAAACCTCCGCGCCCTTGAGAGGGTAGACGGCGAAGACCGTATCATGGGCATAGTGAGCCGCGGCGGGGCCCTTACGGCGGAGTGGATGCGGCGAAATAAAAGGGAAAACCCCCTCTTCGAGGGCTTCGACCGCCTCGTTAAAATCGCCAAAAAATACGATGTAATCCTGAGTCTCGGCGACGGGCTTAGACCGGGGTGCCTCCATGACGCCACGGACAGGGCGCAGGTATCGGAACTTATCACCCTCGGGGAACTCTGCCGGCGTGCCCGCGCCGAGGGCGTTCAGGTGATGATAGAGGGGCCCGGACATGTGCCCATAGACCAGATAGAGGCCAATATCCTCCTTGAAAAACAATTATGCGACGGCGCGCCCTTCTATGTGCTCGGCCCGCTTGTAACGGATATCGCCCCGGGCTACGACCACATAACCTCTGCCATAGGCGGGGCCATCGCCGCAAAGGCTGGAGCGGATTTCCTCTGTTACGTAACACCTACGGAGCACTTAAGCCTGCCGGGTGTAGATGATGTGAGAGAAGGCGTCATAGCCTCGCGCATAGCGGCGCACGCAGGGGATATAGCGAAGAACAAAAAATTCATGGAGGCCGATAACGAACTTTCACGGGCAAGAAAGGCCCTTGACTGGGATGCTCAGATAAGGCTCTCCATCGATCCGGAGAAGGCGAGACGCATCCGGGCCTCCGTGCCTCCCGAAGATGACGACGTATGCTCCATGTGCTCGAACCTCTGCGCCATCAAAGTAGGCGAGGGCACCACCACCGGCGGCGGCGGATGATCCGCTACAATATTTCTTTGAGCACCAGGGGGGGGTAAATCAACGGGCATGGCGGGCAGAGTATAATCTCCATATATTTACCCCGGGCGGATGATCCGCTACAATATATACTTGAGCACCAGGGGGTTAAATCAACGGGCATGGCGGGCAGAGTATAGCCTCCACATATTTACCCCGGGCGGATGATCCGCTACAATATATACTTGAAAATCAGGGGCTAAAGTAACGGTCGAGGCCGGCGGAGTATAGCCTCTACATGCCCGGGCAATATAATGGTTATCTAAAAGGAAGGTATCCGTCGGGATGGGGTAGTTATTGCACCGCTCTTTGCCCCTGTCCCATACTGGTTTTCTTTGCGAGGCTTTTTGCCGGTGCAGCGGTAGTATCCAGGGGTAGCCACAGTTGACGTTAGTTGCCTTATCGAGCCCCTATTTGTTTTCTTTGCCAGGCTTTTTTCCAAAAGAAAGCGGGATAAGTCAGTCATCGGGGTGCACTACGGTGCGGTTACGTCCGCCGTGTTTGGCCTTATAAAGGGCTTCATCGGCCTTTGTGACAAGGTCTACGCCGGAGCTTATCTCTTTATTGGGATAAGCGGCCACGCCGAGGCTCATGGTTACGCTTATATGGGGCAAGCTCTTGAACTCATAGGCCTCGATCTTCTTTCTCAGCCTCTCGGCCTCGTCAACGGCCCCGGCAAGGGCCGTATTCGTCAGTATTATAGCGAACTCCTCACCGCCGTACCTGGCAACGACATCGGATTTACGCACTGTTTTCTTAATAAGCATGGCAAGCTCTTTAAGGACCATATCCCCGGCCCTGTGCCCATGCGTATCGTTTATATCCTTGAAATAATCTATATCCAGCATCATAAGAGCAAGAGGTGTGCGGTATCGCGAGGCCCGCATGAAGTCTTCGTCAAGGTGCAGGTAAAAATGGTTGTGATTGTAAAGGCCCGTGAGGTGGTCTCTGATGGCCGCCTCCTGAAGATAGCTGTTCTCTTCAGTAAGTTTTTGAAAAACACGGGCGTTCTTAATGGCGTGAAAGGCAGAGTTAGCCACTATCCTGCAAAAGTTAAGCTCATCGTCGGAAAAACCGCCCGTCTCTTTCTTGGTCCTGAGAAAGAGGGTTCCAAGGACCCTGTCATTAAAGACAATTGGCACGAGGAGCAGACTCTTTCCCTCTAACCCCTTCACAGAGTCCCTTACGCCGTTCATCAAGGGGTCCGTGGCGATATCATCTACTACCATGGGGTCTTTTGTCTTTATGGCCTCTTTTATTTCGGGATATTTTGCAAGGTCTATCTTCTTGTCCTTGAGTTCAGGGTCATCGTGAGATGCGAGGACATAACCATCGTCCTTTCCAACAAGCACGATGGAGCAACGCTCCGCCCCGGTGGCCTGCGCAACTCTTGTAACGATGGTCTGAAAGACCTCGGTGGGATCGAGGCTCGTAGTAATAGCGCCCGTTATCTCAAGCAGGGACTTAAGGTTCTCCTTATCGGCCGTGAACTCATGGTCTACGCCCTTTTTAAGCCTCAGCTGTTCCTTCACCCGCGCCATAAGTTCACTATCCTCAACAGGTTGCAGAACAAAATCATCGGCCCCGTTTTTCATGCTCTTGAGGAGGTCCGCTTTATTCTGTTTTTCAGGGATTACTATAATGGATGGACGTGATTTTGTGCGTAGCTCTCTTATATCCCTTACTATCTTTTGCGTCCTGGTGTTGTCACCGCCATCCTGGTACAGGAGTATTACCGAGGGATTCCATTGGGAGATTATGCCCTTGGCCTCATCTATATCCGAGCTCACCTGGAGCGTAAAACCCTGACCCGCCAGGGCATCTTCAGAGGAAACCGCCACTCCGCGAACCTCTTCGATGATCAGGACCTTTTCGCTACTTTCGCCCTCTGAAATGCCGTCCATAATCGTCTTCGCCTCAAAAGCGTACTTTCCTCGATTATAATATACAACTTTTACATTAAAGCACGATTAGAATTGCCCTTATTATGCCACGAAAGTAGCGTGAAAACTTCCCTGCCCCATAAACTTACCCTTGACCTGTTTTTTGCTATGCCTTATTATAATTAAGGGTATGGCCTTGAGCAGGGGGTCTTGAGCGGTCATGGATTTTGTCCCCGGCCCTGCCATGAAAAAACCAACCACAAAAGGCCTTAAAAATTCACCCCTTCTTTACTGCCCAACCGCTCCTTAATGTGCCGGCGTAGCTCAGTGGAAGAGCAACTGATTCGTAATCAGTAGGTCGGGAGTTCGACTCTCCCCGCCGGCTCCATTTTTTTACTTCGGGTTATCCAATATCTCCAACAGGACCTTGGCGGGCACAAAACCCGGCAGCAGCCTTCCGTCAGGAAAAATAATCCCCGGCGTGCCGTGGATGCCAAGCTTTTTTCCAAGTTCCAGATTTTTATCAATCTCATCAGTCTCGCACTTAGGCTCCGGCAGTTTTACCCCGGCAAAGGCGTCATCAAGCATCTTTACCGAATGCGAACAGGCAATGGCCTTGCTCTTCCCATAAGAATCAGGGTGTATGGGAAGGGGGAAGAGTTTTATATAAAAGGCCACATCCTTTCTCTCGCTTACTATCTTTTTTATTTCCTTATGCAACTTCGCGCAGTATGGGCACTCGGGGTCGTCAAAGACGATTATCTTATGCTTTGCCTTGGGGTTGCCAATGACAATGGCCCCTTCAAGGGGGATATCCGCCAGGGAGACTTTTTTGAGCGGCGGGCGCTTGCCGAGGTTCTTAATAGGCACGAAGCTTACGTTCTGCATAAGGTATTTTTTGCCGAAGTCCACATATACGTTAAAGGTCTTGCCGCCCTTTGTTATCTCTACCTCCCATAGACCCTTGACGGGCGCGCTCTTTATGTCCGTCACCGTGGCGTCGAACTTATCGGTCTTAAGGAGCTTCGCGGCCTCCGCCTTATCAAGGCTGTGACAGCCGGCGCAGTCGCCCATGCAACCCTTTCCCTGAAAGGCCGCGGCAGGGGCGGCAAAGGCACTTATGGAAAAAAAGCATATAAACAACACTGTGGAAAATATCAATCTGAACATCCTGGACTCCTTTTATATAAGAGTTTAATCCTTAAGACCTAATACATCCTGCATATCATACATGCCCATGGGCTTTGAGCTCAGCCATTGGGCCGCGACAATGGCGCCGTGGGCAAAGGTCTCTCTTGACGAGGCCTTATGGGTAATCTCAAGCCTCTCGCCGGGCCCGGCAAAGAGGATGGTGTGATCCCCAACGATGTCGCCGCCCCGTATGCTCTGTATGCCGATATCCTCGCGCCTTCTCTCGCCCACTATGCCCTTTCTCTCATAGACGGCAACCTCCTCAAGGTCTCTATTGAGGCTTCCCGCCACTACCTCGGCTATCCGGAGGGCCGTACCCGAGGGGGCGTCTTTTTTATGCCTATGGTGGCTCTCGATTATCTCAATATCATAATCCCCGCCAAGCACCGGTGAGATATCGGCTACCATCTTCCAGAGAAGATTTACGCCAACACTCATGTTCGGGGCCATGACAAGCCTTATCTTCTGACCGAGTTCGCGAACCTTATCTCTTTGCGAGAGAGAAAAACCCGTGGTGCCAAGGACGAGGGCCTTCTCTGTATTAAGTGCGTCCTCCATGGTCCGCAGGGAGGCCTCGGGAGCGGAAAAGTCGATAATGGCCTCGGCATCCCTGAATGCCTTCTCTCTATCCGTCGTTATGGAGACGCCAAGTTCTCCGCATCCTGCGTTCTGACCTGCGTCTAACCCTGCAAGCTTCGAGCCCTCTCTCTCAAGGGCCCCGGAAAGCGTAATGGACTCCGAGCCCTTTATGCCCCTGATTATGGCCGTCCCCATCCTGCCCCCGGCCCCTGTTACTGCGACGTTTAACATCTTAACTCCCTTTTACGGGCAACCCGTAGTGTTTTAAGGTATGAAGAAGCCTGTCCCTGTTCTCCTTCGAGAGCCCCGCAAGGGGCAGTCTGAACTCTTCCTCAAGAAGACCGAGCATGGCCAGGGCCGTCTTTACAGGAACGGGATTTGTCTCAAGAAACATGGCCCGGTTAAGGGGAGAGAGCTTATAATGCAGGGCCCTTGCCCCCTCGAAATCGCCTGCCAGAAATCCATTGACCATCGATGATACATCACCGGGCACCACATTGGATGTGACGGAGATTACACCGCAACCACCGAGGCAAAGTGTTGGCAATGTTGTGAAATCATCGCCCGAGATAACATTAAAATCATCGATGGATAGCTCTATGACTCTACTTACCTGCTCAAGGTCGCCGGAGGCCTCTTTTATTCCCACGATGTTCTTGAACTCAGAGAGCCTCGCCACTGTCTCGGGAAGCATATTCAGCCCCGTCCTGCCGGGTACGTTGTAGAGCACAAGGGGTATGTCAACGGCCTCAGAGACGCTCCTGAAGTGTGCAAAAAGCCCGGCCTGTGAGGGTTTGTTGTAATATGGGGAGATGAGAAGGGCCGCCTGCGCCCCGGCATCCTCGGCATGGCGCGTAAGACGGATGGTCTCGGCCGTGGAGTTCGAGCCCGTGCCCGCTACTACGGGTAGCCTCCCGCCTGCCGCCTCAATGGCAATATCTATTACCCGGTTATGCTCATCGTGAGTAAGGGTGGCCGATTCACCCGTAGTGCCGCATGGCACGAGTCCGTTAACGCCGCCCTCAATCTGGCGTTCTATAAGACGGACAAGCGCCTTCTCATCAACCGCACCTTCGCTGAAGGGGGTGACGAGGGCCGTCAACGCGCCTTTTAACATCGTTATTATCTCCTTCTCTCTTTATGTATGCCTAACCGCTTCCAGGACGGAGAGGTCTCGTAATATTAAAAATAGCACAGGAAAAGAGTAAATGTGAATTAAATCTCCGCCACGCCGCTGAAGACCTCTGCGGTGGGGCCCGTCATGAAGACGTGCTCACCCTCGCTCCACTCAAGCTTTAGCTCACCGCCCTTCAGTAGAACCCCTACGCTCCTGCCCGTAAAACCCTTAAGCCGCGCCGCAACCGCTGAGGCCGATGCCCCTGTGCCGCAGGCAAGGGTCTCGCCCGCGCCTCGCTCCCAGACGCGCATCTTTATACGCCGCTTACTGAGAACCTCTACAAACTCCACATTCACACGGTGTGGGAAAAAGGCGTGATTCTCAAGGAGAGGCCCGTATTTAGCGAGATTAAAGCCGTCCACTTCCTTCACAAAGATAACGCAGTGAGGGTTACCCATGGAGAGGCACGTTACCCTGAAGGTCTTATCAAGAATCTTCAAGGGGTGATCCATAACAGGACCCTCCATGGCCACGGGTATATACGTGCCCTCAAAGAGGGGCGCCCCCATGTCCACCCTTACAAGCCCTCCCTTTACACGCTCGGGGCGGATGATGCCCGCCATGGTCTCAATGCCAAGGGTTTTTTTACGCGATAGCCTCCTCTTCCATATATAGGCGGCAAAGCACCTGATGCCGTTACCGCACATCTCCACCTTACTGCCGTCGCCGTTATATATATCCATGGCGAAATCGCCTTTTTTGGAATCCCGCAGGATCAGGGCCTGATCAAAGCCTATGGCAAAGCGCCTCGGAGAGAGCTTTCTCATAATAGCGGGAAGGCCCTTAAAACGCCTCGCCCTCGCGTCGATGAGGATAAAATCGTTGCCAAGGCCGTGCATCTTTGTAAAGGGTATCTTCATTATGCCTTAGGGCCCTTCGCCTTACCCGGGGGTAGAACTTCTCCCCTGAGGAGATTCGCGTAGCTCTCGCGTTTTTTAACGACAAAAAACTCCCTGCCCCGCACAAGCACCTCGGCAGCGCGCAGGCGGCTGTTGTAGTTACTGGACATGGTGTAGCCGTAGGCGCCGGCGCTCTTTACGGCCAGAAGCTCACCGCTACGCGTCTCTTCCATGGCCCGGTCTCTTGCAATAAAATCGCCTGTCTCGCAGATGGGGCCAACGACATCGGCGGTTATCTCCGGGGCGCCGCTACAGCGGCGGACCGGCTCTATGGCATGATAGGCGCCGTATAACCCGGGCCGGGCAAGGTCGTTCATACCGGCGTCTACTACTATAAAATTCTTAGTGGGCGTCTTCTTTGTATACAGCACCCTTGTTACAAGTATACCGGCGTTTCCCACAAGCACACGCCCGGGCTCGAAGATAAGGGTTAGACCAAGCCCCGCTGTCTCCCTTAAGACGGCCTTCGCGTACTTATCAGGGGCAGGCGGTTTTTCCGTATCATAGGTAATGCCAAGGCCGCCGCCCATATCAAGATACTCGATACCTATGCCCTCTTTTCGAAGGGTGCGTATGAGCCTCTTCGTCTTCTTCAGGGCGTCCACAAAGGGGCCTACTTTTGTAAGCTGAGAGCCGATGTGCGTGTCTATGCCAATGGGGGTGAGGTTTAATAGATGGTCTCTGGCAAAGACATACTCCCTTATGGCCTCTTCTCTCTCTATGCCGAACTTGTTTTTCTTAAGCCCCGTGGAGATATATGGATGGGTCTTTGCGTCTACATCGGGGTTTACCCGTATGGAAAAGGGGGCCCTTTTTTTCAGCTTACCTGCAACAGCGTCAAGGCGGCGAAGCTCCTCACCGCTCTCTACGTTAAAGGCCAGTATGCCCTCTTTTATGGCGCAGGCCATCTCTTCGGCGGTCTTTCCAACGCCGGAAAAGACTATGCGCGCCGGATTCGCCCCGGCCTTCAAGGCGCGGTAAAGCTCCCCGCCGGAGACTATATCCAGACCGCCGCCCTCGTCAACAAAGGTCTTTATGACGGCGATATTGGAGTTGGCCTTTACGGAGTAACATACAAGATGGTCGGCCTTTTTAAAGGCCGAGTCAAAGACCTTGAAGTGCCTCTTAAGGGTCTTCTCGCTGTAGATATAAAGGGGCGTGCCGAGCTCATCGGCCATCCTCTCTACTGAGACGCCCTCGGCGTAGAGCTTGTTTTTTCTATAAGAAAAAAAATCCAATCTATACAATCTCCATTAGAACGCCCCGGCGGGCAACGATATTAACTCCGGCCCTGCTCAGGGCCTTTCCCGGGGTCTCCCCGCCCTTATAAAACCCTTCTTTCCTCTCTGGCGGCAGAGGCGGCAGGGGCGGGCCCTTTTTGCCGCATCCCGCGAGCAGCGAGAGGGCAAAAACAGGGACTATTAACAATAATAAAAACCTCACCGTTAACCTCATAAAGTAACCCGCTTTGCCTCGACGGCTACTTCTTTAAGGGCCTTTTTAAGGGCCTTAGCCACATTAGCCGGGGCCGTGCCGCCTGCGATACCGCGGCTCTTTAAAGAGGTCTTGATGGAAATAGCCTCTTTAATATCCACGCCAAAGGACTTTGAAAAGGCTGTCCACTCCTTCATGGTAAGACCCTCAAGGTCCGTGCCCTTATCAATACAGAACCTCACCACACGGCCCACGACCCTGTGGGCCTCTCTAAAGGGAAGGCCCTTGTTTACAAGGTAATCCGCCGCGTCCGTGGCGTTCAAAAAACCCTTTTTTGTGGCGCTGAGGGTTTTTTCTCCATCAAACCTCAGCCCCGCTATCATGGGCGCGTAAACACCGAGAATGGCCTTCAGCGTATCCACCGTATCAAAGAGCGGCTCTTTATCCTCCTGCATGTCTTTATTATACGCAAGGGGCAGGCCCTTCATCAGGGTAAGAAGAGTCATGAGATTTCCGTAGACACGGCCCGTCTTGCCGCGCGTAAGCTCGGCCATATCGGGGTTCTTTTTCTGCGGCATTATGGACGAGCCCGTGCTGAACTCCTCTGCTATTTCCACGAAGGCGAACTCCTGAGATGACCAGAGTACAAGCTCCTCTGAAAGCCTGGAAAAATGCATGACTACAATGGATGCCGCGCTTAAAAACTCAATGGCAAAGTCGCGGTCACTGACGCTGTCCATGCTGTTAGCGGTAATACGGGAAAAGCCAAGTAGCTTTGCCGTAAGTTTTCTATTTAACTTGTAGGGGCTTCCCGCAAGGGCCCCGGCGCCGAGGGGCAGTTCGTCAAACCTATCGAGACAATCCATAAGGCGCGTGGTATCACGGCTAAACATCTCGTAATAGGCCAGAAGATGATGGGCGAGCAATACGGGCTGGGCACGCTGAAGGTGCGTGTACCCCGGCATGATTACATCAAGGTTAGCCTCGGCAAGCCCTAAAAGAGCGGCCTTGAATCTGTTCAGATACCCGAGCAAAACCCCTATCTCGTCTTTAAGGTAAAGCCTTATATCAAGGGCCACCTGATCGTTACGGGACCGGCCCGTATGGAGTTTACCCCCAAGGGGACCGATGAGCTCGGCGAGCCTGCCCTCGACGGCCATGTGAATATCCTCGCACTCCGGGCCGGGACAAAATACACCACGGCTCAGCTCGGACTCCACCTTCTTAAGGCCCGTGATAATCTTTCGCGCCTCCGCCTTTGTCAGCACACCCGCGTCCGAGAGCGTCGTGGCATGGGCTATGGAGCCCCTGATATCATGGGCAAAAAGACGCACGTCAAAACCGATTGAGGCATTGAACTCATCAGCGAGTTTATTGGCCTGTTTTGCGAAACGGCCTGACCAGGCCTTTTGTTTTTTCATAAAGACACAAACCTTTCCGCTTTCTTTTGGAAAAAAGAAAGCTTGGCAAAGAAAACCAATATGGGGCCTACATCAGCTTATTGAAGATACTCACGTGCCCCGCGATATATTGTAACAAAACAAAAAAAAGCAATATGGGGCAGGACTTCAGTGCACTGAATATGCCCCCCCTGCCACCAAAAAAAACTATTCCACCTTCTCCAGACCTTCGATAACGGCCGCGAAGAGAAGGGGGACCATTATCTCGTGATGACCTGTAAGACTTACGCCCCTGCCATGGCCCATGGTGGGACGGCGCACCACGTTGGTAAGGGGCCGGTAATGCTGAATAAAGTCCATATTAACGGTAGTAAAATGCGATACGTCATGGCCGAGGTTTCTCGCCAATGTAAGGGCCTTTAAAAAGACCTCGGGCATGATAACGGCAGAGCCGATGTTCAGGTAAACCCCTTTTTCAAGAGAAGCCACCACAGAGGCGAATATCCTAAAATCCATCATCGCCGCACGGCCCGTTGCCCCGCCGTCCATCTGCGGGTGTATGTGAAGTATGTCCGTGCCCATGGCAACGTGCACGGTGCAGGGTATATCGTTTTTTACGCAGGCGGCAAGCACGCTCTTGTCTTTATTGGGATATCTGGAATTGGCGATAAGCTCGCCAACGGCGCGGCCTATGCCCTTATCGGCCCCTTTTTTTATGGCCCTGTTAAGGATACTGCCCGTCTCTTTTGCCATGCCAAAGGCCCCGGCCCCTATCTCGGCGTCTACGTCCTCGGAGGTGCACCCCACGTAGGCTATCTCAAAATCATGGACTATACCCGCCCCGTTAAGCGCAAGAGACTTTATAACACCCCTCTCCATAAGGTCTATAAGGAGAGGCCCGAGCCCCACCTTCAGGACATGGGCGCCCATGCCCACGGCAACGGTACGCCCTTCCAGTGTCGCCTTCACGATGGCCCCGGCAACGTCCGTCAGATCCTTTGCCCCGAGTATAGCGGGAAGGGAACCCATAAAATCGGCAAATGAAGCGCCTGCCGTAAAAGGAGCGGCAAACTCATCTACAGAGACCTTGCTCTTTCTGCCTTTTATGGAATAGGTCTTGAGTCCGCGCGTGGATATTGGTTTAAATTTCATATCATTAATTGACTTTTTGTATTTTTCTCCAACGAGGGTCTTGATTAACCTGCTCTCGCCAGACCGATATGGGGATAATGATTGTGAATGGATCTCTCTCCGGCTATTAAACGTTCTTAAAGAGCATGCAGTCTATAATCTCAGAAAGTATGTGGCAGATGGTAATATGCACTTCCTGGACACGGCACGTCCTCTTCGCCTCTACGTTAAGGACGATATCCGACCTTGCGGCAAGCTCCCCGCCGCCCTTGCCCGTCAACGCGATGACCTTTATACCCATGGCCCGTGCCGTATGGGCGGCCTTTGTAATGTTAGCCGAGGCCCCGCTTGTGGATATGGCCATAAAGACGTCTTTTTCTTTTCCAAGGGCGCGAATTTGCTTTGAAAAAACCTCGTCAAAGGAGTAGTCATTGGCGATGCTCGTGATGTTGGAGGTATCCGTGGTAATGGCAAGCGCCGGCAGGGGCGGCCGCTCTATCTCGAAGCGGTTTACAAGCTCCGCGGCCATATGCTGGGCATCCGCGGCAGAGCCGCCGTTTCCGGCTGTGATAAGTTTACCGCCTGCCTTGAAGGAGGCGACTATCTCCAGAGCCGCACGCTCTACAAGGGCGATATTTCCGGCGTTGAAAAAATCCTTCTTGACCTTGAGGCTTTCCTCAAAGGACCTTGATATGAGGTTAGATTCCATGGTTGTAGTTAAGGGGGTGTCCTTCTCCATGCGATTTTATAAAGAGAGCCCGTCAGGGGCGATTTTGGTATTAGATGATAACCACTTGGACCTTGACTGTCAAGGTTTTTGAGGGTCTTACCGACCCCTTACCGCCTTTCCATAAGCCCCTTAAGGGCCTCCATATTCCGCCTCACCAGAGGGTCTCCCGGGATCATGATCAGGGCCTCCCTGTAGCTCTCCATGGCGCTCTCATACCTCGTAAGCCTTGCGTAGCAGTTTCCAATGTTAACCAGCGTGTCCCTTTTATCGGAAGGATCCTTGAAAGCGGTAAAGGCCTTGCCGTAATAGAAGATGGCCTTTTCGTATCCGCCTTGCCCCTGATATATATAACCAAGCTGATAGAGTGCCGTGGCGTTACCGGGCCATAGCCCGAGGAGTTTCTCATATACACCTCTGGCCTCTTCCATCTGGCCAAGTTGCAGTGCTCCGGCCGCAAGCCCCAGAAGAGAGTCCCGGAGGGTCTGCAGATCCTTATGCCCCTGCCCCTCTATTATCTCTACGGCACGCGCGTAGCGCCTCTTCGCCTCATTGTAGCGGCCACGGCCCTGCTCGGCGTTGCCTATCTGAAAAAGGGCGTAATAATTGTCGGCGGAACCCCTGAGCGATGCCCGCGCGAGGTTCATATTATCGCGCCAATCAAGGGTCTTTCCCGCGCTCATGAAAGAGCAGAGTATAATCATAACCCAGGAAAGTACAGTAGCGATGGCTCCGAGGTAAAACCTGCCCCTTAAAGGCCCCTTACGAAAGAGCCACCTTACGATGAAGGCCAGAAAAAGGCCGTACCCCGCCGAAGAAAGATATATATAGCGCGGGGCAAAGTCAAAACGGCTCATAACAGGCGTGTAGAGAGCGGGCAGTATGGGCAAGACCATAATGGCCAGAGCGAGAAGAACGAGGGGATGGAGCTTCTTTCTTAAGATAAAAATTAGCGAAAAAAAACAAAGAGTAAAAAGAATGGCAATAACAGAGCGCGCCTCAAAGGGAGAGGTAAGGCCCTTGAATATCTGAAATGGGTATATCCACATAGGCCATAAAAGCATGACCATGCCCTTATAAAACCCCGAAAAGGCGTTAAGGAGAAGCCCCCCGGCACCGAGGTAGGCGTTTACGTTAGAGCCCGGCGTAAGATGACCGAGGGCAAGGACGCGGAGGATAATATACACGGCAAGGGCAACGCAATAGGCCCCGTATACAAAAAAGAGCTTTTGCTTTACCTCCCTGGCCGCCCCGACCCTCTTTGCGAGCATCTCGTAGATAAAGAGGATGAGGGGCAGGACAATGGCAGTCTCTTTGAAAAGAAGGGCGATAAAAAAAAGTATGGGACCGGGTAGGTTTTGGGTAAAACCCGCATGGCCCCGCCCTTTATGGGGATAGATATGGATGTAAAAGGCCGCCAGGACTAAAAGTGTAAAACTCAACTCAGGCAGGGCCGATACCCAGGAGACGGGCTCGCTTCCGGCCGGGTGAGATATAAAGAGGGCCGCCGCTACGAGGGCGGAGAGCCATGTGGAGATGGAGACCTTTTCCACCGCCACAGCCCCCGCACCCTGCTCCGTAAAAGACCTTAATAGCTCCAGGGTAATAAAAAATACCAGCACACCGTTAAGGGCGTGTACCAGTATATTTACCGCGTGCCAGCCAATGGGGTTAAGGCCGAAGATGGAGTGCTCCAGGGTAAAGGCCGCGTACATCATGGGCCTGTACGTGGCCTTCTGGAAGCTATGGGCAGAAAAGCCCGAGAGGGAATGCCCGAAGATGCCGGGAAGAAACCTTAAGTCCTTAATCCACGGGTTTGCCAGTATCTGAAAACCATCGTCAGAGACAAAGCCATTGAAAAAGGCCTGATGATAAATCACCAGAGTAAGGACGAAAATGAAAAGACCGCCCGTCAGCTTGAGTATGGCGCTTTGGTTCTTCACACCTTAGAAAAGGAACTTGCCGTTCTTCTGTATGACCTTGCCGTCAAGGGATAGAGTGCTCTTTTTTCTTAAGTCTTTTATCATGTCCCAGTGTATGGCCGATTTATTCTTGCCGCCAGCCTCTTCATAGGATCTACCCACGGCAAGGTGCACGGTGCCGCCTATCTTCTCGTCAAAGAGTATGTCCTTTGAACAGTTCTTTATTCCGTAGTTAAAGCCCACGCCGAGCTCGCCGAGGTAGCGCGCGCCTTTGTCGGTGTCGAGCATGGTGATGAGGAACTCCTCGTTCTTATCGGCGCTTGCCTCGACGACCTTGCCTGCCTTGAAGCGAAGCCTGATGCCCGTTACCTCACGGCCCTGATATATGGCGGGCATCTCGTAGTAGATATGCCCCTCGGCAGAGTTCTCAATGGGGCTCATGAAGACCTCGCCGTCGGGCATATTGTAGTTACCGTAACATGGTATGGACTTTCTCCCCTTTATCCCAAGGGTAAGGTCAGTGTCGAGGCCCTGAATATGCACTAGACTTGCCTTATCAAGGACCTTCTGGAGTTTCAGCTCCGCCTTTTTCACCTTCATCCAATCAATATTGGTTGCCCCGTAGAGGAATTTTTCGTATTCCTCAAGGCTCATATCGGCCTCCTGGGCAAGGGCGTTTGTGGGGTAGTTGCAGAGTATCCAGCGTTTTGTATTGACGATGATATTACTGATTGGGCTCATCACCTTACTGCGCATGGCAAGGCGCGTGGGGTCTACGTTGGAGAGGGCTTTTTTATTTACAGAGGCGCGGATATTCACCACGCAATCTATGTTCTTTGCGCGATAGGCCGCAATCCTGGGAAAGGTCTTCAGCTGCGCGTCCGTGGCGAGCTTGTAGTATATCTCGGCGGCCTCCTCAAATCCGATGTTCAGAAGCGGTTCGCCGCCCTTTTTCATTACCTCCCGATAGACCTCAAGGACGAGGGGCTTTGCCAGCTCGCTTGATGATGTTATAAGGACCTTATCGCCTTTTTTTACGCCAAGGGAGTGATTTACAAGTATTAAAGCAAGTTTCTTAACGCGCGGATCTGCCATTTGTTCTCCTTTGATTTTTTATTTTTTTAATAGGACTTACAGCCGCCTCTTATGACGTGAGACGAAGAGGAATTTTTTTGAATTATCTTAATCACGGCAACATTTATCAGGCAAGGTCTGCCCGCCCGGCGACACATATAGTATATCTCAATTTAGCGGTATTTATCCGGTCCGCGGCGCACTTTCTGCAGGGACGTTTTTATGTATTACGGAAGAAAAACCGCGACGCTTTAAAAATAGGCTTAAACATGGGCTACATTAAACCCCCTTTTTTCGGCGATGCCCCGTGTAATCCTCTCTAAAATCATAAACTTATTAAGCCCCCACTGCGGGGCCACGAGAAAGGCGTCGGGGGTATCGGCGCAGAGCCTGTGCACCACCACCTCGGGAGGCAGGGCGTCGAGGCATCTTATCACGAGCCATGTATACTCTTCAAGGCCAAGGGTTTTTATATCGCCCCTTTTATATCTCTCATAAAGAGGCGTGTCCCGCATTATCTGAAGCTGATGGAACTTTATTCCCCATATATCAAACCCAGATAAAAACTCCATAGTCTTCATCATATCGGCCTCGTCCTCACCGGGAAGACCTAAAATGACATGGGCGCATATGGGGATATTTCGCTTTTTACATCGGCGCATGGCAGAGGCAAAGTCGCTGGCCCTGTGGCCACGGTTCATGCTTTTAAGGGTATGGTCATTCGCGGACTGCAGGCCGAGCTCAACCCATAGCCCCTTTTCATTGTTTATCTTTTCAAGTAAATCAAGAACTTCCCCGTCAAGGCAATCGGGCCGTGTGGAGACGGCAAGGCCCACGACGTCTTCATGGTCAATGGCGGCGCTGTAAATATTTTCAAGGACATCTACGGGGGCATAGGTGCTTGTATTGGACTGAAAGTATGCGATGAATTTTTTCGCCGTATGACGAACCCTCATCCGGGAGATGCCGTCCTCAAGCTGACCACGGATATCCGTAACGCTCATCGGGTCTTTTGGCTTAAGGGAGTCGGGGTTGCAGTACAGGCATCCGCCGCGCCCATTGGAGCCGTCACGGTTCGGACATGTAAGCCCCGCGTCAAGGGCCACCTTGTAGACCTTCTGACCGTAGCGCTCCTTGAGACAAGAAGAGAGGGTACGGAAGGGTTCGGTTTGAGGGGGTGATTTTTGATTTTTTGTTATCACGAGTTTTTTTGTATGCCTTCGGGGTAATTTGTAAAAAAACTGAATTTATTTACTTTGATAAGGATAACACAAAGGAAAACTGGGCGCTACGAGGAAGGTCTTAATGGGTCCCTAAAAAATGTTGCCAAGAAGAGGGGAAAAGAGGTAGAATTGAGAAAATAGAGAGGACTAATGGAACAAAGAAAGATAAAAAGCGAATCTGCCTGCTTTAACTTGGCATACGAACTGGAAAATCCTCAGACGGATATTCCACGCATAGCCAAAGATAAGAAACTTATGCAGGAGATTGAATCGGCGGTTCAAGAGGTTCCCACCACTCACGAACTTTTTCAGGCCGATTCTCGGCACCTCTCTTTTATCCCCGATGAATCAGTACACCTCGTGCTTACGTCGCCCCCATATTGGACATTAAAAAAGTACCGTGACCATGAAGACCAACTTGGGGATATTGAAGACTATGAAGATTTTCTTAATGAGTTGGACAAGGTATGGAGACACTGCTACCGTGCGCTGGTTCCCGGCGGCAGGTTGGTATGCGTGGTAGGCGATGTATGTCTTGCCAGACGCAAAAATAATGGCAGACACACGGTGGTACCCCTTCATGCGTCCATTCAAGAACATTGTAGAAAGATAGGGTATGACAACCTCGCGCCCATCATCTGGCACAAGATCTCCAACGCTGTCTTCGAGGCCTCGGGAAATGGCGGAGGCTTTCTCGGCAAGCCCTATGAACCCAATGCGGTTATCAAAAACGATATTGAATTCATCTTGATGGAACGTAAACATGGCGGCTACCGTAAGCCCACCATAAGCGCGCGTTTACTCTCGATCATATCAGATGAAAATCATAAGCAATGGTTTCAGTCTATCTGGTACGGTCTGACAGGGGCGTCCACCCGCGAGCATCCGGCGCCATACCCCGAGGCCTTAGCGGAACGGCTCATCAGGATGTTCAGCTTTGCCGGTGATACTGTTCTTGACCCCTTCATGGGTTCAGGCACTACAACGATTGCCGCCGCAAAGTGTGGGAGAAACAGCATTGGCGTGGAACTTGAACCGCAGTACTTTACTCTGGCCGAAAAACGTATACAGAAGTCCGTTGCCACGCTCTTTTCCCATGCCGAAATCACAACAACTATCAAGTAAAACTAAGATGAATTATTCCGAAAAAGTAGCGCAAGCGATAGAACATTTCTGGCACACCCGTCTCTCTCAGGATAAAAACCAGGGCTCAGTTAGCGGCATCAGAGATGCGGGCAACCGAAGCGCGGTTACTGGCGGCGCGCAACTCGATGGCTTCATTCATCTACTTGCTTCAATACTTGAAGACGCGGGGTTGCCGGAGCACACGATCTTTACAAAGAAGACCATACTGCCCGGCTATTTCAGAGCGACCAAAGATTGGGACCTTGTTGTTGTGGCAGACAGCGAACTGCTGGCAAGCATTGAGTTTAAGTCCCATGTTGGGCCGTCGTTCGGCAACAACTTCAACAACCGTGTAGAAGAGGCCCTTGGGAGCGCAACCGATGTGCTTACCGCATACCGCGAAGGCGCATTCAAACCTTCCCGAAAGCCATGGCTGGGGTGGCTGATGTTGTTAGAAGATTCCAATAGGTCGCAGACACCTGTAAGGGTCTCGGAACCGCACTTTAAGGTATGTAAGGAATTCGAGGAGGCGTCCTACGCGAAGCGCTATGAATTATTCTGTGAACGCCTCGTGAGGGAACGGCTCTATGACGCCGCCTGCCTGCTCTTATCTAATCGAGATAAAGGGCTTACAGGAAGTTACTCGGAGCCAAACGCAGAGGTGAACTTCAAGAGATTTGCCACATCTCTAAGCGCGCACGCGGCGGCCTTTGCAGGGATGAGAAAATGATAACATCAACTGGTTTTGCAAGATAGGTCAACCTGCT
This sequence comes from uncultured Thermodesulfobacteriota bacterium, assembly GCA_964605225.1. Classification (GTDB taxonomy): domain Bacteria; phylum Desulfobacterota; class GWC2-55-46; order GWC2-55-46; family JADFVP01; genus JAJRZX01. The sequence continues at coordinate 35,778 of CAZSAY010000013.1, forward strand.
CTCCCCAACCAGAACAAATAAGAAAAGGCAAGTTGTTCAGTAGGATGACTTTCATTTCAACAGCGTCCCCAAAATTCCAATAAAAATTAATCTTTTTTTGTATCTTGGCGGACATTTCTCTTAGCCAAGACTCCGTCAAAACTTTCTGTGACAAGATCAAATTTAGGTGGTTTTACATTGGGGTCTGGTATTGCCTCTACTGCATGATCGTGTTCGGCACTCTGGTCATTCGAATCACTCTGATCTTCCGGCATAATAACCCTCCAAATCTTTAGCAATTATTTATTAATAGTTAACCAAAAACGCAAAGCAAATAAGATAGATATTATCACCAATAAAATAGCGATTATATAAATTAGACGATAGGAATAGTTGAGATATTTACATTTTTCATATCCCACTTGACGATTTTTTTCAAGGTTTTCTTTTATGCCTCGCGACATAGCATAATAAATATCAACAAGCTTATTATCCTTGAAAAAATCAATAGCTATAGGGATCTTATAAATATTTTGCATTCGCAGTGCCCTCTGTGCCAATATAGATGAGACACCTACCCCATGTTATATTAATGTAGT
>CAZSAY010000014.1:0-34292 GCA_964605225.1 uncultured Thermodesulfobacteriota bacterium
ATGCCGTGTATCTCGGTTTTCGCGACGCCACAAACGCGCGAAACTTCGAGGGCCTGAACTTTACCGATAAAGATCTCGCCCGCGGCATTGAGCTTATCCGTAAAGAGGGCAGAAAATTCTTTGTCGCCATCAACACCTTTCCTCAATTCGGAGATTACGTTATCTGGCATAAGGCCGTGGACAGGGCCGTGAAGCTCGGCGCCGACGCCCTTATCATCGCCAACCTCGGAATACTGCGCTACGCGAGAGAAAAATACCCTGATATAAATATTCACCTCAGCACACAGGCAAGCGCATCGAACTACGAGAGCATCAACTTCTACGCCCGTCACTTCGGGGTTCGGCGCGTAGTCCTGCCAAGGGTTCTGACCATAGAAGAGATAAAGGCTCTGAAAGAGCGCACTGATGTGGAGATTGAGGTCTTTGCCTTAGGCGGGTTATGTATCAATATAGAGGGCAGGTGTTATCTATCTTCCTACGTTACAGGGGCTTCCACGAATACGGAAGGGGCCTGCTCGCCATCGAGGTTTGTCCGTTTCAAGAGCGGTGAGAGCGGCAGTATGAGCATATCCCTTAATAACGTACTCCTCAACAAACTCTCAGCAGAGGAATCCTCGCCCTATCCCACATGCTGTAAGGCGCGTTATCTCATGCCCGACGGCCACGCAGTCTATGCCCTTGAAGAGCCCGAATCCCTCAATATCCTTGATATAATTCCATCCCTTATAGAGGCCGGCGTCAGCGCCTTCAAGATAGAGGGCCGGCAGAGGACAAGGGCCTACGTAGGCGCCATGACAGGCGTATTAAGAGAGGCCCTGGACTCGTACTACAGGGCACCCGCGTCCTACGCGGTAAGGGCCGAGTGGAAGCAAAAGACCCTCTCCTCCTTTGAGGGCTCTAAAGAGACAGTAGGCTCCTATCTCGTAAAATAATTTTTTTTGATACCGAACAGCCCCCCTAAATGTCCCTTGGCCCTGAACTCAGATTAAACATCAGGGTATTTCTCCTGTATATCCCGACCCATGCCGCGGTATACGCCCGCCGCCGTAGTTGACAAAGTGAGAGCGCGCGCATAAAATAGATATATAATAAAAGTTCACGAGGAGGTTTTTTGTAATGCCCATTTACGAGTACAGGTGTCCGGATTGCGAAAAGGTCTTTGAGGTCATGCAGAAGTTTTCCGATGAGCCTGTTAAAGAGTGCCGTTACTGCGCCGGTAAAAAAGTAGAAAAACTCATATCGCGTTCGAGTTTTGTCCTGAAGGGCACGGGTTGGTATCAGTCCGATTATGCCCGTAAACCCCTCTCCTCTCCCCCTGCCAAGTCAGCCCCGGCGGGAGACGCGAAGTCCGCCTGCGCAGGTTGTCCCTCGGCGAAAAAGGCCGAATAGCGAGGCGGCGGCACCTTTAATCTTCCCCCTGTAGGATGAGACCTGATGGAGATAAAAAAAACGGCTGTTGAGACGGCCCTTGGGGCAGGAGCACTGCTGAAAAAACGCCTCGGCAGTCCCGGAAGAGTGGACTTTAAGGGCGAGGTCAATATCGTTACCGAGATGGACCGCAGATCCGAGGAGTTTATCGTTGGACGGATTAGACGGGACTTTCCGGACCACGGCATTATCGCCGAAGAGAGCGACGAGCTCACTACAAGTGGCGGGTACCGCTGGATAATAGACCCCCTTGACGGCACGACGAACTACGCCCACGGCAACCCAGTGTTCTGTGTCTCCATCGCCTTTGAGGACCATGGCAAGGTGACCCTCGGCGTTGTGTATAACCCTATGCTCGATGAGCTCTTTATCGCGGAAAAGCACGGTGGGGCTACCCTTAACAACAGAGGGATAAAAGTCTCGGAGACTGCTTCCCTCGATAAGAGCCTTCTTGCCACGGGTTTTCCCTATGACCTACGGACCTCGGGTCAGAACAACTTTGACCACTTCAGGGCCTTTTCCGTAAAGGCGCAGGCCATCAGGCGGGCCGGTTCCGCGGCCCTTGACCTGTCTTATGTGGCCTGCGGGCGTTTCGACGGATTCTGGGAGATGAAGCTCGCTCCATGGGATACGGCGGCGGCGGCCCTTATAGTAGAAGAGGCCGGAGGCCGTGTAACGGACTTTGGCGGCGAGGAGTTCTCTAACTTCAAGCCGCGTTGCCTTGCGTCTAACGGTTCGATACATGACGAAATGTTATCCATCCTTGCTCAAGCATGACTATTTAAACCCCCAGGGTCTTCAAAAACCTTAAATACGTTTTTATGCCTGACGAAATGACACCATTACCAACGTTCTACAGCCTATCCGGCATGGCGGTATATGTAACGGCAACAGAAACAGATATGAACAGAGCGGACAGGCCGGACAGGATATTTGAGTTCCGGCAAACATACATTACTCGGGAAAAAAATATGAGAAGCCTTGCGCTTCGCCTTGCGATACTCACCGTGGGCATCTCGCTGGCCGTCTACCTCGTACCGGGCATGGAGGCCACGGGATACGGCCCCATCATCGAGGCGGCGATCCTCCTTGGGGTTCTGAACCTCATTATAAAGCCCCTGCTCTTCATACTCACCCTTCCCATAAACATCTTGAGCCTCGGCCTCTTCACCTTCATAATAAACGGCCTCATGCTCCTTATCGTTGGCGCGTTTGTAGGGGGACTTGAGATAAGGGGCTTCGGCGTGGCCATCCTCGGCTCTATTGTCATAAGCATATTCAGTATAGTGGCAGGGAGGCTGGTAAGGTAAAGGGGGTTGGGAGTATGACCCGGGCTAATGGAAGGGCGCCCTTTAGTTGAGGTTTTAAGGCGCCTCAAATGTGTTTTTTTTTATTCGAAACGCCGAAACAAGGCTATTATCCAAAAAAGGAGGATTATATATGGGGTCATCAGGTGTAATATGCGCAGGCGGAAAAAATCTGAATTCAGAGCTTTCGGATTCGGCCATAGCCGGAGATAGCGAGAGAGTTAAAAATCTTTTGAGCATAGGCGCGGAGGTGAACTCAAAGAATGAAGACGGAATTACGCCCTTGATATTCGCATCCATTCAGGGGCATTGCGGCGTCGTAGAGACGCTTCTTGATAAAGGCGCCGATGTGAACGCCGAGACCCTTGAAGGCATTACGCCCCTCATAGCCGCCTCGGGCGGAGGGTTTACCGGGGTAGTAGAGGCGCTCATTGCCGGAGGCGCTGATGTGAACGCAAAGGCTCAGGGAGGCGTTACGGCCCTGCTTTTTGCCTCAGGCGGAGGCCATACAAAGGTAGTGGAGATACTCCTTGATAAAGGCGCTGACGTGAACGCAAAGACCAAGACCGGCGAGACGGCCCTGACCTTTGCCTCAAGGGGAGTTTATGCCGGGACCGTTGCCCTGCTGAAACAGCACGGGGCGCGCGGCTAAGAGGATGGATAAAACGCGGTGCAAGCCATCAGAAATTCCGTGAGGTATAGAAAAAATTGTGATTTATAGTGACGTCTCACTCAAGCCATTCTACAAGACTTTCCCTGCCTGCCCGAGTGAACAAGCTTACCTCAAAAAGCCCCGGCCACACGCCTCTTCCTTATGTAAAAGGAAGGGGCTTATGATAAGACGCGCCCCTTGTGAATAGCCTGAAAGGGACCGCAAGGCAATACCCTATAGGCCCCCTCGCGACTGGGCCGCGCCAATCAGGCCGGCAATACTACCCGGGCACGAGCCCTCTTCAAGGACTATGGCTACATCTCCATGGAACACCTGACCGGCGCGGCTTTGCCATGGATTATCCTCGCGGCTGTCTCGTCTGGCACGAGTGGTAAAACTTCTGCCCGAAAACAACCGCAGACTAATGTATCTATGCCTAATGTTAGGGGTCAGTAGGATTGAGAATTGATTTTATTGAGGTTTTTATTATGGAAGTTGTTATTTTCTTTATGAAAAATGGCTTTTTTATGAAAAACGTATCTCAAATCAAGTGCAACTCGAAAAACAGCTATTTGCGTTTGGTTTGAGATTTTCTGATTTTGTAAGGGGCTGAAAAATAAAAGGATTGCAAAATAAAGTCGGACATCTAAATTGGAAAGTCGGACACCTTGAGGACATCTTATAACTGGGCGAAAACACAATGATTTTTAAAAATAGCTGAAATTAAGTCGGACATGTGTGGATAACTCTGTGAATATTATCAAAAAGGGGCGAACTTTGGGTTAAAAAAAGGCTGGCGAACACGCCAGCCTTTTTGAGTATGTACCTTCTTTTTATTTCTTTACTGCATCATAGAGAGACTTTACAAAGCGATTGTGGTCATCAGGACTGGTAAAATTCAATTGTCTACGTTCTTTATCAAGATGTTTGTCGCTACGGATATCCCCTTTATTGCCTTCATCAATGCCCAGCTTTTTCTTTACCACCGCGCCAATCTTAAGATTTCTCATGCCTGCCCTCCTTTTTTAGCGCATACGTGACATTTTAAAGTATACCTCTATTCCTTAAATTTAGCTATGATTTCTTTCCTTATCGTCAAGTTCAGAATAAACTTTAAAGATATCGAAACAAAGATCAGCATACGAGGCTAAAGTATCACGTGTAACATTACCGTTGAAACCACCTTTAAAGTTATCTACACAAATAAAGCCTATTACTCTGGCATCCTCATAACCATTATCGTCAGAACTGAGAACAAAACGAATAGGCGCAACCAAGCAAGCGTTGTAATGCTTTTCCCAAAACTTACTACCATTCTTATATGATGAGCCTAAGTTTTGGAGGTCGTTACAGTAAAAATAAGTGAGTGGATGACGCTTATCAAGAATTTGATCGAAGGCAGTATTATCTTGGTAGTGGTATTTTTTTATATGTCGAGCGGCATCGGATCTCTCGCGCTCTGATACTGTATCCCGCATAAGGGTTCCAACTCTGTTGTCGGTCTCCAACAACTTAATACATACCGAACAATCATCACCAGTTAGTGTATCGAAAACTTCCTTTATATTGGTTATCATAAGGGTAAGAAAACCATGAAACATACCTTTCCGTTGTTCGAACCTGAGTCCACTGTTATCTGTAAGATCATTGTGTAAGGTAACTGCAATCTTTCTATAAGCATGGCTGAAATTATGAAAGGTTTGGACTATTTTATGCTGTGCTTTGCTTATACTCTCGATATCTTCCTCCAGCCCCCTTATCTTACGAGGGGCATCACAGTAGTCCTTATATAATTTGTTGTTTTTTAGAGCAAAGATAGTAAAGAAACAGATGAGCGTAATAGTTGAAAGAGCTAAGACAAGAACAGATGTATTTAAAGGGATCCAATCACCTTTAAGTAGAGGGGGGACGCTCATTGCGATTGTTGCAATAGAGCCAGGTAGGCCCAACCCGTAAAGGACCCATAAAACAATACGATTAGGGTGTTCTGTAGACATGAAGTTACTTACCTCAGTTTACTCAATAGCCAGTGATACAAACCTTCACTTTTTGACCTCACTCATCCAAGAAAGAAAGCTGATTCTGAGACCTTGCTGCTTTCTTATGTACCGCCATTATAACAGGCAGGTCCGGGGTCTTTCCGTCCAGCAGTTCTTCAATAGTATATATTTGAATGCGCGGATATTCCGTGCCTGAAAGCTGTGATTTATAGAAGCCGTCTGCCACGGCCTCTTTTTTCATCTCCCTGGTGGGCTTTTCAAGGGTTACGAATAGGCCTATAGCCGCGTCGTCCCTCTTTATTACAGCGATTAGATCCCGGATATCTTTGACTCCAACCTTTCCGCTCTTGACGGATACGATCACCTTTTTATATTTTTTCTCTTCGTCTGAAAAATAAGCGATACCATCGATTCCCTTGTCAGCACCCTTCTTTTTTCCGCCCACAGGCCTGGCTCCTACGAGTGGCAAAGCCCACCACTGGAATTGATACCTATCCTGCGAGGCCAACTGCCGAGCGCCAGCCAGGTCCTCTGGTTCTCCGACTACCACATAATCCTTTTTCGGCTCAAGGTCGAACATGTCCCGTAAACGATTTTTAATAAGGTTTGTGGCAAGATAAGTTATGTCTATGCCTATCCAGTGGCGCTCTAATTTTTGAGCCGCTGTTATTGTTGTTCCGCATCCACAAAAAGGGTCGAGAACCACTGCGTCTTTTGGAGCCGAGGCGTTTATTATACGCTCAAGCATGACTATGGGTTTCTGGGTAGGGTAGCCCAACATCTCTTTTTGTGTGCCATGTAGATGCTCAATATCATCCCAAATATCAGCAACCAAGCTCCCATCCATATCATCTAAATAGCGCTTACATTGAGCCACTCCGCCGTTCTTAGGTATAGCAACGATACCGTCTTCCCATGCTTTCATCATCCGGGCTTTGGTCCAACGCCATACGCGCACGACTCCGCTACCGACAGGGAACTCATAAGTAAGGTTCGGTCTGTTCTTGTTAGGATTAGTGAGGTCTCCAAGCCTATACCGTCTTCCTGTCTTTGGCTCAATAAAGCGATAAAATTTTTTAATATACGCAGGGTCATGAGGACGATATTGGGGTTTAAAATATACTTTATCCGTTTTGCCATAGCATAACAACACATCGTGAGAATTCGAAAAACGAACAGTAGTGTGTGACTTTGGTTGAGACCTCTTCCAAACAATCTCATTTCTGAAGTTCTTCTTGTCAAAAATCGTATCCATAAGAATCTTCAGGTAATGACTCGCCGTGGGGTCACAGTGGAGATATATGGAGCCGGTTTTCTTCAATACCCTCTGAAGTTCTATAAGGCGGATACACATCATGGTCAGGTAGGCCATGACGTCGTTGAGCCCCACGAAGTTCCTGAATGCTCTCATCATCTCAACAATATTAGCGGGGGCTGTGTTGACGATATCCTGAAAGGTCCGTTCGGCCTCTTCCGTCCAATGCCACGAGTCCTCAAAGGCTGTTATCTGGGCCGCAGAAGACTCTCCTGAAGGCTCTTTGTAAAGGACGTTATAGTTGGCTTTGGAGTTGAAAGGAGGGTCGAGATATATTAAGTCGACTGATTCGTCGGCAATATGCTCCCTTAAGACCGTTAGATTGTCGCCGTAATAGAGGGTATTCATATTGTATCCGTTGGCTTACTTCTTCCAATGGTGGACTTTGCACCTAATCAAGTTGACATCTTGATTCTATTTGCTTGGCAAAAAAGCCGCAAGTTTAGATAAGAAAAAACCAATTCCAAGCATTACTATGCCGACTAAGAGGCCGACCAAGATTCGGTCTTTATTCCTCTTTAAAAAAGAATTGTCATCAGGATTAGGCATAAAAGCGATGTCCGACATCCCTATAACTGATGTAATTATTGGGAAGAAGAATATTACAAGTGCGAAAATTGCTATTACAATCCCAAACGGCTCCGGAAGCAATACAGGGGATAATGCCATTATAAACCACGCCAATGCCGTGGTACGGCCACTGTTCATTGTTTTGTAAAATTGCCTCTTGTTTTGAGATAGGATTTCAAATATATCAGCGCCTACTGCCTTTGCCGTAATAGCATCTTCATGATATCTGATGGCTGCTTGGCTTTTAGATAAGGATATCTCAAGCTTACCTTTGTAATCCGTATATCCTTCATTATCTTTATTCTGGCCCACGAATTCAATTTTCTTTAACTTCGCAATACGTACTTCATCGATTGCTTCCAATTCATATTGAGTTCCAGCTTTATCTTCAACTTCTATTGTGATCTCACTAAAAAACTTTTTCAGAAGCTCATACAAGTCGCTCAATTGATGCGGGTATAGCACAACTGGTGGAAGTTTTTTTGTAACTCGCTGGGGTATTTTTTTCATGTTGTTTTTAAAATAGGCTATGCTCGCATAGCCAACCTCTTTATTTCACTTACTATACGCCGAAATTCTTCTCAGTTCGGCGCAACAAAAATATCCCTAAACCCGTTCGTATCGCCCCCGGCCCCCAAGAGGTTACTGGCATCAGAAGAGAAAGCCGAGAAGAGTCCGTCCCCGCTAATCGCCGGGGCCTGACTGTTATTATTTGCCTGCGTGCCGTCTGTGGCCTCGCTTAATCTGGAGGTAACACCTGTTGTCCTGTCGTAAAAAAAGACATCCTGCGCCGCGTTGGTGTCGCCACCCGCGCCCAAGAGATTTGTCGCGGAAGATGCAAAGGCCACAAGCCATCCGTTGCCGCTTATGGCTGGCGTAAGGCTGAAGCCGTTGGCCTCAATGCCGCCCGGTCCTACGCTGACCCTCGTGGTTGCTCCGGTAGCGCTGTCATGAACGAAGATATCCCGCGCTATATTGGTGTCGAATCCGGCGCCTAAAAGATTTGTGGCGTCAGAGGCAAAGGCTGTAAATTGACCGGTACTGCTGATTGAGGGCGAGACGCTGACATTATCTCCCGCCACTGCCGCAGACGATACGCTAACCCTTGTGGTGATACCGGTAGTCGTGTCGTGCACAAAAATATCCGTGGAGGCGTTGATGTCCCCACCCGCGCCCAACAGGTTGGTAGCGTCGGAGGCAAAGGCGACGAAGCGTCCGTCGGAGCTTACCGAAGGCGTATGGCTGTTGTTGTCGCCCTCTGTGCCGTCAGAGGCCACGCTGACCCTCGTGGTCACCCCGGTCAACCTGTCATGGAGAAAGATATCTCGGAATCCGTTGGTGTCAGTCCCAATAAGGTTGGTTGCGTCAGAAGAAAAAGCGATGAATCGGCCATCGGCGCTTATGGCCGGGTTCTGGCTGTTGTCATCAGCTTCCGCTCCGCCGGAGTCAACGCTGACCCTTGTAGTTACATTCGTCTGGCGATCGTGAAGGAAGATATCCGTCATCCCGTTGGTGTCATTACCTGCTCCGATTAGGTTGGTGGCGTCCGAGGCAAAGGCAATGAACCGGCCATCATCGCTGATATCCGGAGTTCGGCTGTTATTATCGGCCTGCGTTCCGTCGGAGGCCACGCTTACGCGCGTGTTCCGGCGGTTCGATTTGTCGTGTACATATATGTCACTGAATCCATTGGTGTCGATAGCGAAAAGCAAGAGGTTTGCGGCGTCAGAAGCAAAGGCTATAAATTGGCCACTACCGCTGATAGACGGGGTCTGGCTGTTATTGTTGGCCTCTACGGAACCGGCTACGCTCGCCTTGACAATGGTGAGTGCCGCTGTAGCTGAAGTCGAGTCTCCTCCACCACAGCCACTTAATATCAATAATAGAAAAGGAATAAAAAGAAGGTTAATTCGTAAAGAATATCTCTTTTGCATCAAACCTCCTGATGTAACTTTATTACCGTTCCAGTTCCCGCGCAAACCAAATGACCTTGCCGTTAATGTCGACCTCTTCGGGGTCGGCCTCGATGGTGGGGCACTTGGGGTTGTCGCTGATAATACGTATCTGTTTCTCTGTGAAGAGCACCTGAATCCGCTTGACAATAATCTGGCCATCGATGCTCAGGGCGTATAGGCCGCCCTCAGGGTCAAGGCCGTTGCGGCCGTGGTCTACGAGGACGAGATCGCCGGAGAGGAGCGTGGGTTCCATGCTGTCGCCGCGCACCTTGATGAGGGACATATTCTTCGGGTCGCCCTTCCTCTGTATCCAGTCCGTGCGGAAGGCGATGCGCATCTCCACCGTATCCATTGGAGTAAGCCCGGCTCCGGCGCTGATCTCTCCGCTTACCTGCGGAACAAAGACAAATCCCTCCGGGGCATCACTGGCCTCCCTGGGCTCTTTTTCCATGGGACCTTCACCATGGATAAGCCAGTTATAGTTAACGTTGAACTCAAAACAAATTAACTTGGTTATCGATGCCCCGAGATTTTCTTTTTTACCAGCCTCTAAGTAAGTGAGATATGCACCAGACATACAGACCTTTTCGGCAAATTCCTTTTTAGAAAGGCCATGGGTATCCCGTAAATATTTAAGCCTATCTTTTAATTTGGTCAACTTTTTGCTTGACATGATTGACTTGGTTAATTATACTCCCCGATATAGTTAAGACTTCAACTTTCTTGAGCCAAAAAAATGAAACCAATAGAAATCAAAATACTGTTAATGCGCAAGGGCATCTCACAGAGAGATGTTTCCCGCAAACTTGGCGTATCTGATGAGGCCATATCCAGGACTATATGGGGCAAACTCAAGTCCGCACGCCTCCGTGCGGGCATTGCCAAGGCCCTGGGCAAGGAGGTCACAGACCTCTGGCCCGATAAACTCCGGCCCTAAAGGCCGGTTTGGGGCGCTCTCTTACCAGAAGCGCTCTGGCGCGCCGGGCCTCTCATGGCGGGAGGCCCACTCTTTAAATGTTAACCAAGTTTAGCAAAATCCAGCGGTTGACGCAACGTCAAAAAGGCTTCCGGTTATAGACATGGCAAAACGCAAAAAAAAGACGGATGAGCGGCAGATGAGCATCTTTGCCTATCTCCGCCCGGAGCCCAAGCCTGAGGCCGGGAGCCTTGACATCAGTATGCGCCTCAGGCACGCAGTCTCATCGGCCATTAAAGAGAGCTGTAAAGACCGTATCGACATCTGCGCCGAGATTTACAAGCTCACGGGCATCGAGGTCTCCAAGTCCACCCTGGACAACTGGTCCGCCGAGAGCCGTTGCATGACAAACCCCTGTGAGGATTATAACGGCAACAAGCGGTGGGGCATACCCGCCGAGATAGTGCCTGCCTTCTGTTTTGTCACGGCCTGCTGGGAGCCCCTCTTTATACAGGCCGAGGCCGGAAACTTCAAGGCCCTCAAGGGCCGCGACGTCGTGCGCGCACGCGTGGGCCTATTAAAGGAAGAGATATCAAAAAAGCAGAGGGAGCTTAAAGAGATTGAGAAGCAACTCTTAGCCGGGATGGACGAATGACCTTTACGGCAGAAGACATAGCAAAAGTGCTCAAGGTTCATCAACGGAGCGTCCGGCGTAGGGCCGCCCGCGAGTCGTGGCCTTTCACAACGGAGACAGTCCGTGGCGGTCGCCGTTGTCTCTACGACATCAAGGACCTCCCCGAGGACATAAAATTACGCATAATGGCTCACCTCAAAACCCGCCCTACTTCCGCACCAGCTTGCGCCTTGCCCGAAGAGGCGTTGACCTCCTTCACCTCTTCGGGCAACCCTGCCGCCGGAGGCCTGACCCAACCTTTGGCGGCGCCTTTTATTGAAAATGACCTTGTGAATGTCTCGGAGACGGCCCGTAGAAGGGCCTTCCTTTGGGAACGCATCATAGGGCTCGCTCATAATGCTATTACGGATAATGACAGAACACGCAGTACGGAGCACTTCATAGCCGCCTTTAACGCCGGTTTTATAGACACGGGCCTCCGCGCCGAGGCGGGCCGTTTATCACGCGGCACGCTGTATCGCAAGATGGCCGCCTATAAGAAAGACGGCCTCCGGGGCCTCGTCCCGAACTACAAAGGCCGCGAACGCGATATCCACCCCGATGTGCGCAAAAAGGCCATCGCTTATTTTATCGAACGGCCCCGTAAGATACGCCGCATCCTCGATTACCTCAAGGGCGACTTTCCGACGGAGATTGTCCCGTCATACGCGGCCCTGGTGCGCTTTCTGAACGCATGGGGCGCCGAGCATCCGCAAGAGATATGTATGGCACACTGGGGCGAGCACCGTTGGAAAAAGAAGTATCTCGCGGCATTCGGATCGGCCTCGGAAGAGGCGCCATACCCGAACCATACGTGGGAGATAGACTCCACCGTGGCGGACATCATGACTTCAGATAATAAACGGCATAAGCTCGTCGCCTGCATTGATGTCCATGCCCGTTTCTGCCCATCCATCACCATACAGCCGAAGTCCAACGCCTGGGGCGTTGTGGATACGCTTGCGCGCGGTTTTGAAAAATACGGCATACCGGAACGCTTGAAAAAGGACAACGGCAAGGACTACGCCTCGAAGTGGGTATCCGGCTTCCTTCGCGACCTCAGCGTAGAGGTGCCCAAACTCGCGGTCAAGGCCGCCGAGAAAAAGCCGCATATTGAGCGGTTCTTCGGCGACGTATCGCGTAAGCTCCTTGCCGAGCTCACGGGTTATGTGGGCAACTCCATTGTTACGCGGCCCGAGGTCATCAAGGTCAACTACACGACCGAGGAGTTTGCCAAGATTCTTGAAAGTTGGGTGGAGCACGAATATAACGAGGCCACGCCCTCCACAACGGGTCAGCCTCGGCGCGAGCGGTTCTTCGCTCCAGGCTGGCGTATGCGTAAGGTCACGCCCGGCGAGCTTGAGATGCTCACTCACCCGCAGTATACGCGCCGTGTCGGCAAGAAGGGTATCTCTCTGGACGCGCGGCTCTACACGGCCCCGGAGCTCGTAAGCCTCGTGGGCAAGCGCGTTACCGTGCGCCTCGATATCAACGACATATCGCGCCTCGCTGTTTATCAGGGCAGTAAACTCCATTGTTACGCCATTGCCCATGGGGCCGCAAAGTGGTCCATGGAGCAATATATAAGTGAGAAAAAGGTGGTGAAATCCGCCCTCAAGCAGTTTGCGCGGGCTGAGAAGAAGCTGGCGCAGGGCGGCGTAAAAGACCGCATGCTAAAGCACCTGAGTGACAGAGAGGAAGCCTCGCCGCTGAGGTTCCCCGCCGCAGAGGACATCACGAAAATAATCGATATATCAAAGTGCTCAATAAAAGAGCCGCCAAAGCCCAAGACTCCTTACGACGAGTTTCCCGAGGTCATTAAAGAGCTCCCGACTTATGAGGCATATCTCAACTATCAGTATCTCAGAAAGGCCGAGGTCCTCGGCATACCCTTGGAGCCGCACATTCTGAAATGGCGCGACGACTACGTCAACGGGCGGCTGGAGTTCCACGAGCGCGATTACTACAACTATTTTGTCAAATACAGAGACGACCCTCATTACTCATCGAGTATGGATACAGAGGTTGAGATGTTGAGGGAATGGGTCACAAAACACGGTGGCCTCAAGCAGAGCAAATAAGGGAGGTAAGGCATGAACGAGAACGAAAAATTGAAAGAGGATATTAAAAAAGACCCAAAGGCAGAGGCGCTGATTAAATCCATTGCCGGCATGAACCTCGACGTAAAGGAAGATGATATCCGTTTTATTTTTTACATCGGCGCTACATACGAGGGACTCAGGGTGGTGGAAAAATCACAACGTATGATCATGGCCTCATTTACGGAGCGCTGTAAACGCGCCGCCGAGGGAGGCGTGTTATGAACGATAATTTTGTAGAGACAAAAAACGTCATAAGGTTCCGCGAAGCCGTTGACGCGGCGCGGGCCAAGCGCGGCCCAAAGATAGTCTTTGTAAAGGGGCGCGTAGGCCTCGGCAAGACGCGCACCTGCGCTTGGCATTCAGCTCAGAATGGCGCGTTATACATGGAGGCTCAGCCCGGCTGGAGTATAGGTTGGTTTTTGGACGACCTCTGCTTTGAGATGGGCATTGTCCCGGCCCATAAGCTCAGCGGCAGGAGCCGCCAGATTAAGGAAGTCCTCGCGCGCGACAAGGTTGACCTCATTATCGACGAGTCCGACCGGCTACGCCACGACCGCCGCTTACTTGAGACCATCCAGTCTATACATGATTTTTGCCGCATCCCCGTTGTCCTCGTGGGCATGGGCGAGATAGAGGAATCGCTGAGGACATATCCTCAGCTCAGCTCCCGCATTTACCGCAAGGTTGAGTTCGATGAGTTCGACAAGTCCGAGGTCCTTGAAATTATACGTCAGCTCACAGATGTGGAGCTCCCCGATGAGACCCTCAGCGATGACGCGGCAAAGGCCCTCTCCACCATGAGGGCAATTGAGCACTTTGTCCCGGATATCGAGAAGGCCGTACGCTCACAGGGCGGCACGCAGGCCGGGCCGGAGATGGTAGATAAGGTCATCAAACGCAGGCTTACGAGGCTCATAGCATGAGTACGCCTGACACGAATAAGAAGCCTTTGGTCAAAGTTGTGGACGCGTGCCTCTCCAGACGCGGGCAGTTTTTTACCCTCGCCAAGTTGGCTGACAAGACGGGGTTGCCTCAGAAAAAAGTCTACTGGTGCATGAACCGCCTTGTGCGGGAGGGCCATATCATCAGATACCGCCGCATCTTTGAAAATGAAGAGCGTGTCGGGCGGCCAAGGGTGGCCAACATCGTGTATCTCGTCCTTGTCTCACTAAAGGACCGGAAGGAAAGGGTCCTGAATTTTAAGCGTAAGGACACCGCCTGGGACCGTATGTGGCGGGCCATAAGGGTTATGAGGTCTTTTAAGGTGCGTGACCTCGTTGCGACTTCGGAAGCGAAGCGCAATAACGTTAAATATTTTTTAAGACTCCTCCGCCGCGCCGCAATCGTAACGCACGATAAAGGGCCGGGCAATCCTCATATTGTGGAATGGCGCCTCGTAGAGGATATAGGCCCCGAGCGGCCGTCCATGGAGGAGCTCAGAAAAAGAGTACAGCTATTGAAGGAGGCAAGTGATGAAACGACTTAAAGACATGGGCCAATGGTGCCTCAACAAGAAACCAGTGATGATAAAAAGTCTTGAGCGTGTCGGTCATTGGTGCCTCGACAGGCTCCCTTATTATCTTTGTTATGCTTCTGTCATACTAGCCATTGTGATCGTCTTGGTTCAGGCAGGTATATACAAGGGGCGCAAACTTGGTGTTGATCAGGGCCGTAAACTTCAGCGTGCTGAGATCACAAAACTCCGCCGTGATGTCAAAGTCCTCAAGGGCGGCACTAATGAACTCACGGGTCTCTTGCAGGACAAGTGCATGGCCACATGGCGTGGTGAAGGTGGTGGATATGAGACGGTTGCTCGCAAGGATTAAGGGGCTCTTTAAAAAGGACGGATCGCGCCTGCTTACCCGCGACGAGGCCCTTAAGGCGATAAATAATATCTCCACCACAAACGGTCTCGTCTATATGCTCTTTGAAGACAAGGCTTCAGCTGACCAATTCCTCGCAGAAATGAGGCAGGCTCATAACCTGATGAACAACTTGCGGCAAAGCGGCGTAACCTTACCGCCGGATTATAGCAATTAAGGAGTAAATATGAGCCTCCCTTCACTATTATTTTCTATTGAACGTATGGAATACCTTATTAGAAATACGAACAGATTGCGGACAATGATTGAGGATAAAACGAAAATGAAAATTGAAAGGTTGGCACGTAGCGGTGGTAGTTGGGAGGCGTACGTGCGCGGAATCGGTTGGATTAAGACAAGTGATTTACTGGAGAAGAAGTACCATCCATATTCAGAAGTAAAGGAGTAATATCATGGCAAGAATCAAGATTAAGAACACCATAAAAAACACAGCTCGGGCCGAAGAGGCCATGAGACAGATCAACCTGTGGGATGGGCAATTCATAGCCTGGGATATCGCCGAGGCCGAGGCTATTCAGAAGGTGCGCGAGAAGTTCAACGAGGAGAGGAAGGCTGGAAGTTTTGAGCAGATTGCGGCCCAGCGGGACCTGCTCATAAGGGAGCTTGAAGCCTGGGCAAAAACGGCTTCTATAGATTGGAAGAAAAAGACACTTGAGTTCACGGCCGGCCGCCTCGGTTACCGCACCATGCCGCCAACGGTCAAGCTCATTAAAAAGATAGCCAAGTCCTTCAAGGCCGCTATTGAACTTCTTGAGGGCACGGACCTCTCGTATTACGTCAGGCGGGAGCCAACACTCGATAAAGAGCAGATATTAGCGGATTCACGAGCACAGGATATCGACGCACCGGAGCTGGCAAAGTGCGGCCTGAAGGTCGATCAGGCTGATACATTCTGGATCGAGACGGCTTCGTCTAAAACGCTCGAAGAAGCTAAGAAGAGGTTGAAGAACGCGTAATGAAACTCAAGTGCCCAAAATGCCGCGCGCCCTACGACCTCCGTGATGCCATCAAGGATGAGGCACTGGTGGATATTATTAAACTCCTTCCGGCCTTCGGCGCGCACAGCAGTCTCATCTTCGAGTATGTCTCATTATTCGATTCAGTCCGTCCCATCAGGCCCTTGAAGCTCCTTCGCCTCCTCAAGGAGGTTCGCGATATCTATGTGGCCGAACGCTTCACCTATCATAAACGGATTTACAGGATTTCAAAGAAGGGCTTTGCCGAGGGGCTGAAGATGGTCAATAATAGGCAGTTTTCAGAGCCCCTTGCGAATCATAATTATTTGAAAAAGGTGCTGATAACCCTGGCAGAGAAGGAGGCCGTGGAGGCAGAAAAGGCCCTCATGGAGCGAGAGAAACGCCTCCGTTCGGGCACACGGCCCGGCGCACCTGTCAGGAGCCGGGGAGACGTGGCCGCAGGCCCGGCGTCCATTGGAGAGATAACAAAGAACCTGCCGTGGAGGAAAAAATGAGAAATATCTTTGAATATCAGGACGACGGCCTTGACGGTCCAAGAGGCGTCATCTGCGGCCTTGTCATCGAGGCGGCTCTGGTCATCGCGATCCTTATCATCCTCTTGACCACCTCGGCCTTTGCCGTAGTTCACAATGAGCGTTGGTATCAGGAGCGTTTCTGTGCCGAGGTAGGCGGCAAGATGGAGACCATCCTATCTGACCAGACTCGGCCCGATTGCCTCACGGCAACCCGCGCCTATGAGGTGGATTTTGCCAAAAAATGGGCGGAGGCCATAGGGCAGGCTCTCCATTACGCCCAAATGACCGGACGTAAGCCCGGCATAGTCCTCATCATAGAAACCATAGGCGACTTCAGGTTCGTAGAGACCCTCGTGAACACCATCAAGCCCCTGAACGTGAATTTTAAACTCAAGCTGGTGAGTCCATGAAAAGTGATATCGACAAGAAAGTTTGCGGGGTCTTTGATGATGCCCTCCAGAAGTACCGCGAGGGCGAGAAGAAGTATGGCGAGCTTGAGATCATGAAAGACCCGAGGAACTTCCTTGCCGAGGCCGAGGCCGAGCTCCTTGATATGATGAACTACGTGGCCTTCGAGATTTTGAGGATTAGGAAGGTGAACGCCCAGTTGAACAAGATGATACAGGAAGCGAAGGCGAAGGCGGCGGAGGAGTAAGATGCACTACGCGCGCATAGAAAGCTCACCACGCCTTCAGCGTGTCCTTGCCCTCCTCTCCGACGGCAGACCCCGGACGACGCGTGAGATAGTTATCGAGGGGAACGTCTGCGCCGTTAATTCCATAATAGCCGAGCTACGGGCCAATGGCTTTGATATTGAATGCAGGCATATAAAAAAAGGCCTCTTCGAGTATGAGCTGAAGAGGCACGGAATAAAACCAAGGTGACGGGCAATGAATCCGGTATCTAAGAAAACAAGGTCTCGCCTGTTAAGGGCACTCTTTCTGAAAGCCCGGAAGGAGGGTATCGGTAGCGATGAGCTACGTGACCACATTGCCCCCCGGATTATCGGCAAGCGTCTCTCCGAGGCCACGCCGAAAGAGCTGATGAAAGTCATAGAGACCATCTCCGGCCACCGTGCCCAGAAATACGCGGCATCGAGGGCTGGCCTGATTGACGAACTCACGGACGCGGCCCGCGAAAGATGGGGCGCGGAGTTCGAGGGGCCATTAAATACGTTCGTAAATTCGCACCGCTCCACGGTTACGCATTACAAGTTTCTGCCGACGAAGACCCTCAAGGTATTTAAAGCCCGCCTCAAGGAACTGAACATCAAAGACCCCGTCGAGGTAAGCCATGGATAGCGAAGCCATTAGAAAACTTCCCGGCGACTTGAAGCGTGTGGCCGAGCTCATCGGCCTGGAGCCCACCCTTACGCTGGTACGGCACTTCGGCGGCGGTTACCTTGTAATACCAAAGTGCGAGGCCATACTAAAAAAAATCCGTGACAATGAAATCCGCCGCGACTATGACACGGGCAAGACCAGCATCCGCGAGCTCGCGTGGAGGTATCATCTCACGGACAGAACCGTAAAAACAATCTTAAGTGAGACTACCGATGAAGTCCCCCTTCCCCTCTTTGGGCTACAGAAGAGGATGTGAAGTCCTTCCTCTATACGCCGAGCAGGTTTTGTTTGTATCTTAAGAGTACCTTACTTCCTTCGTAAGTGGGGGGACGCGCCCGCCTTAGCGTGTCCCCCCAACTATTAAAGGGGAGACCCTCATGTCCAACATCTACATCAACCGCTTCGACAGCCTCATCCAGTTTATCACCATAGCCATCTTCCCTGCCTGCGACTGGCGGCTCATCAAGGCCCAGATGCTTCAGGAGTCCGGGGCCGAGGCCAGGGCCGTAAGTCCTGTTGGGGCAAAAGGTCTCCTTCAGCTCATGCCGGCAACGGCGCACGAGCTCGGCTTTGACGTGATGGAACTCTTTGATCCCGAACAAAACCTTCAGGCAGGCGTCAAGTATCTGAGGATTCAATACAGCCACATGCCCGAAATACGCACGCATGACGAGCGGATAAAGTTCAGCCTCGGCGCGTATAACGGCGGACGCGGTTATATAAACAAGGCCCTGGAGCTTGCCTATGAGAGCGACATTGGCGCTGATATGCCGCCGGGCCACAGAGGGGCATTTCACGGTAAATGGCAGACATGGGACTACACGAAGGCGTTTCTGGCAAGCCCTCTGTGTGAGGTCAACGGCAGAAGGCCGGACTGGAAGCAGATGGTGCAATACGTAGAGAAGATTTGGACCCGTTACCGCCGCTCCACCTGCCGGACGTGCAAGGGCGCGGGCGAGGTGAACAATGACGAAGGAATCGACAATGTCAACGAACCCTGTCCTCAATGCGGCTGACCCGCGCGTCGACGAAAGCGGGCGATATTTTTACTGCGCCGCTGTCCTCGATTACATCCCTCGTGAAGAGAAGCCTCAGATTTTTAGTGAGGAATATTACCCCACCCGCGTCTGCTGTGTGCACTGCGCGGGTAACTGCTGGCCGGAGGCCTGAATATGGACTGGAAGGAATTGGGACACACCATAGCAGATACGGCCCCCATGTTGGGCACTCTTTTAGGAGGTCCGCCCGGAGCCGCAGTTGGGTCTCTTATCGCGGGGGTCTTCGGTGTAAAAGCCGAGCCCGACAAGCTCGCCGAGGCCATTAAAGCCGACCCCGAGGCGGCCCTGAAGCTCCGCCAGATAGAGCTTGATAACAAGACGGAACTTCAGAAACTCACCCTTCAGGCCGAGACTCAGAAACTCGCGGAGGACACCAAAAGAATTCAGGCAGTCAACGCCACCATGCAGAGCGAAGCTCAATCAAAGTGGTGGTTCAGCGCCGCATGGCGGCCCTTCTGGGGTATCACTTCGGCCCTGGCCTTTATAGCCATCGTAGGCGGCATCGTCTATCTCTCAGCCGTTGCCATCAAAAAGGGCGATTATCAGGCAATCACCGTCATCCCGCAGATCATCATGTCCATGGCCGCCCTCTTTGCGATTCCCGGAGGGATCCTTGGAGTGACCGCCTGGCACAGGGGCCAGATGCAGAGGATTCAGGCCGGAGAGGTCAAGGGCAACGGCCTTATCGGAGCGCTTGCCGAGAGGATAAAGAATGGCTCAAAAAAGCCCTAAGTCTCTTGGCGAAAAGTTTGAAGAGTTGGCCGTCAACATAGCAGGCCTTAGCGGCGAAATACAGACCCTTAATAAAGTGGTCGGTATGAGTCGAGCTGAACAGCATCAGTTCAATGAGCACGTTGTAAAGATGCTTGACGCCCACGAAGCCAAGATCGACCTCATTGAGAAAGAAATGGAGTGCGCTCACCTGAAGGAACACATCGACGGCCATGAAAAGCGCTTTGATACGCAGGACAAACGAATCAGAAAAGTTGAGGCAAAGCAGAATTATATAGCAGGAGTATGGGTTACGCTTCTCGCGCTCATCGAAGGGCTTAAATATTACTGGAGTATCAAATGAACCGCGACAGACTTATCAAAAAAGGTCTCCTTGAAGAAAAGCGCGAAAAACTCAAAGAGCTGAACATCCGGGCAGACAGGCTCGTCAAGGATGTCAATTTTTATCTTTTTCCTACTGTCACGGAGGGCATCGACGGCTTGGAAATAGATCACGCGCGTCAGGCTATGGATGACCTCGTTAAGACCGTTGATGAGTTCAAGTCCCTTCAGCGGGAGATTAAGCGCATTGAGGAGGAGCTCTAATAATGGCCAAGGCCCGCGACTTTTATCCCACAGCCGAGGAGCTTTATGTCAGGAAGGGCAAGACCCTTGAGGAGATAAAGGCGATTGTAGGCGTCTCCACGACCACGCTCTCAAAGTGGAAAAAGGACGGCGACTGGGGCCGTAAGCGCAAAGACTACTTGACGCGCACCCGCCAGGGTCCGGCCCAGAGGCTACGCGACAAGCTCTACAGCCTCCTTGAAGAGACGGGCGAGATAGACCCCAAGGTTGTTGATTCGGTCAGTAAGATCGTCGCCGCCATCGAGAAGATAGAGGGTGGCCGTGATTCCCTTGGAAGCGCCATAGAGACAATGGACAAATTTACAAAATACCTCCAGCGCAACGAGAAAGACACGGTTTTCATGGACAGGTTCACAGAGCACCTTCACGGCTTTTTCAGCGAGGTCAAGGCCAGAGGATGAGAAAGAAGTTCTCAAGAAGAGAGTTTGAGATAAAGGCGCAGGAGATCCTTGCCCGCATGAAGGCGGGGACAAAGCCCTTTCGCGACAACTCCGCCGAGGCCCGGAGAAAGCGCCGCGAGCGCGGCAAAAAAGATCGCCTCTGGTTCTTTAAGACTTATTTTCCGCATTATTTTAACAAACCCTTCGGCCCCTTTCACGAGGAGTGGAATTTCCTTGCCGACGTAAAGGACGAGCCCGTCTTCATCGCCGCGCCTCGTGAGCATACGAAGAGCACCTTCTTTAGCCTCGGCGTGCCAGTCCACGACATCTGCAATAAGCTGAAGCACTTTATCATTGTTGTATCAGATACCGAGGACCTTGCCGCTGACTTTTGTAGTTTTATCCAGATTGAGCTTGAAGAGAACGAGCGCCTGAGACAGGACTTCGGCGACGTAACCAATCAGGGGCTCTGGGCGAGCGCGGACTTTACGACCTCCACAGGTATCCGCGTCAAGGCCCGTGGCCGTGGCCAGAAGGTAAGGGGAATACGCAACCGCCAGTATCGTGTAGACCGCATTCTAATTGACGACCTTGAGAACGACAAGAACGTTAAAAACCCACGCCTCGTAAAGGACACGGTGGAGTGGATACTCACGGCCCTTATCAACACCCTGGCCGAGGGCGGGTCCATGACCATGATGGGGACGCTCCTCTCTAAAAAGTCTGTGCTGGCTACAATGATAAAGATGCCAGCCGAGGACGACCCGAAAAAGGCTCGATTCCTCTCACGAGTTTACCGCGCCCTCTCTGAAGAAGGTGAGCCTCTCTGGCCCGGGGCCTGGACGAAAGAAAGGCTCCTCCAGAAGAAGGCCCTCATCGGCTCCCTGCGTTTTGGCAAGGAGTTCCAGAACGACCCCAGAGACGAAGACGGGATGTTCCGCGAGGAATGGTTCCGCTATTATCACCCCGACGAATTGAAGGGCAGAGCCCTCAGGGTTGCCTCTTATATAGACCCCTCGTCCGAATCCGGGGCATCTAACGATTACAAGGCCCTCATCACGCTGGGTATGGATAACGACGGAATCTACTACTGCCTTGACGCCTTTATACGGAAGTGTTCCGCAGATACGCTGGCCCGCGTGACCTATTCGCGTTATGAGGAATTTCATCCCCTTATCGTGGGGCAAGAGGAGAATGCCCTCGGAGAGTACGCCGCCGGGCCGTTCAAAATGGCGGCAAAGGACAAGGGCTATCAGCTTCCCATCAGGGGAGAGAAGCATCACATATCAAAAGAGGCCCGCGTGGGCAGGCTCTCGCCCTTTGTAGAGCGGGGGCTGTTGCGCTTCTGCAAAGGACACTCTGATCAGGACCTTTTGGTGGAGCAATTTATCTATTTTCCAACCACTACGGTCCATGATGACGGCCCCGATGCCACCGAAGGAGCAGTCAAACTCCTCGAGGCGGCGGTAGCGGGGCCACAAATACGGTTACTGGGGGCATGAGGAATGCCCCTCAGACGCGCCTGAAGGCGGTGATTTTAAAAAGGCACCACTAAACGGGAGGTAAGGCATGGGTAAGGCAGTTAGAGGCGTTAAATACGCCAGACTCAGAGATGAGGCAAAACGGCTTTTCAGGGGCGTAAGAGGCCTTGCACGGGCCGTAGGAGTCAATCACTCCAGCGTTTCAAAACTTATCAACGGGAGATACGGCTCAGATGAGGAGAATCTCAAGGCAAAAATTGAGAAAGCAGTACTCGAAAGGGACCCGGATTTCTGCCTTGAAAGGCTATGGGACATAACATCTCATTATTTTGATTTTTCCATCAGTCGGGAACGGCCCGTGATCAGCCTTAAAGACATGGATATGGACTTCGACCTCATCGCGGTATTCAAACGGAGAGATTAGTGTTCAACCCTTTTAAAAAGATATTCGGCCGCAAAGAGTCTGCCGTGGGTTCCATGGTGAGCCTATACAACCTCGGCAGGCCCGCCTGGACGCCGCGCCAGTACGACAAGTTCGCCGAGGAGGGCTACCAGAAGAACGTCATCGCTTTCGCCTCCATACGAGAGGTCGCCAAGTCCGCCTCCACCATCCACTGGATACTCTACAGGACGCGCGGCGGAAGGAAAATCGAACTGAAGGAGCATCCCCTCCTCAGCCTCTTGAAGAGGCCGAACCCTCTGCAAGGAAGGCAGGCCTTTTTCGAGGCCCTTGTAGGTTATTTTCAGATAGCGGGCAATTCTTATATCGAGGCCGTTGGCCCTGACCGCAAGCCGCCCCGTGAGCTTTACGCGCACAGGCCCGACCGGATAAAGGTGATACCCGGCAGGTTCGGCCTTCCCGCAGGTTACAAGTACAGCGTCAACGGCCAGTCAAAGACATGGGACTCCGATCCCATTACCGGGGCCGGGCCTATCCTTCATATCAAGACCTTTAACCCGCTGAACGATTGGTACGGCATGAGCCCCATCGAGGCGGCCGCCTACGGAATCGACATACACAACGACAGCGGAGCCTGGAACAAGTCCCTCATCAATAACGGCGGCAGGCCATCGGGAGCCCTCGTCTCCACTCAGGGCCTTACGGACGAGCAGTTCAAACGGTTGAAAACCGAGGTTGACGAAAAATACACTGGTTACCGAAACGCAGGTAAGCCGCTCCTCCTCGAGGGCGGTCTCGACTGGAAAGAGATGGGCCTGTCCCCAAAAGACATGGACTGGATAGAGTCACGCAATACATCGGCGCGCGATATCGCCCTGGCCTTCGGCGTGCCGCCGTTCCTGCTTGGTATCCCCGGAGACAATACATACAGCAACCAGCGCGAGGCGCGCCTTGCCTTCTGGGAGCAGACGGTCATTCCGCTCATGAATTTCATACGCGACGAGTTTAACAACTCCATAACGCCGCTCTTCGGCGATGGCCTTGAGCTCGACTATGACGAGGACAAGATAAGCGCTCTGGCGCCTCGGCGCGAGAAAAAGTGGGAGCGCGTCCAGGGCGCTGATTTCTTGAGTATTAACGAAAAACGCGAGGCCCTTGGCTATGAACTTGTAACGGGCGGAGATGAGGTTTATATCTCCGCAGCGCTTCTGCCGTTAGGGTTCGACCCCACTGCAGGGATGAAAGCGCTGTCTTATGATGATAACGAGTTCAAGCTCCTCAACGACACCGGTGACCGCAGAGCCCGCGAGTGGGCCGTGCAGATGCGCCAGCGCGAGGGCTTCGAGCGGAGTATCAGGGCAAAGATGGCCACCCTCCTCGATGAGCAGAGTAAACTTGCGTCCATCGCCTTTGTAAGCGGCGGTCGTGAGGGCGTGGATATGGCGGTTAAGGGTTTTCCGAAAGGGCTTGAGTCCTTGCTGACGGCTCATTACAGGGTGGTCATGGAGGCCTCCGGCAAAAGGGTCCTTGACGGGCTTAAGGCCGCGACCGGCTTCGAGACCAAGGACGCGGAAGGATTTTTCGCGGGGTTTATAAAAGACTGGATAGCCCGCGTCACGGGCAAAAAGGTGGCCAAGATAACAGATACGACGCGGAACATTATTGTTAAAGCGATTGACGACGGCGAGGCCGAGGGGCTTGCCATTGAGAAGATAGCCGATGCCATCCGCGTGAAGTCCGGCGGGGCCGTGGCGCAGTACCGCGCCCGCACTATCGCCATGACGGAGACGCATTCTGCGGCCACGGCGGCCAATGACGGCGCGGCAGAGGCCTCTGGGCTTCAGCTTAAACGGAGCTGGCTTACGGCCCGCGACGAGAAGACGAGGGACACACATTCATTTGCAGATGGGCAGGTGCGCGCCCTGGACGAGCCCTTTGACGTGGGCGGCTACAAGCTCATGCGCCCCGGAGACCCCGACGGACCTCCGCAAGAGGTTATCAGGTGCCGGTGTGTAGTGGATTATTTGACAGGAGAATAAATATGGATATGGAAGTTAAAAGTTTTGATTTTGAGTTCAAGGCCCTCTCCGAGGATGGCGAGTTTGAGGGCTACGCGGCTATCTTTAATAACGTAGACCTCGGGGGTGACAGGATACTCCCCGGTGCCTTTACAAAGACACTTAAAAAGACGGGCGGTAAGATCCCCATCCTTGCAGACCACCACAGCCGCGATCAGATAGGCTGGGGGCTTGAGGCGATGGAGGACAAGCGCGGTCTCAAGGTCCATGGCAAGCTGAACTTTGCGGTTCAGCGGGCCTCTGAGAAGTACGCTCTTGCAAAACAAGCCGCCGAGGTTGGGGCTCGCATGGGGCTCTCCATAGGCTACGCCGCCATCAGGCCAACCTATGAGGGCGATGTGCGCATTCTGAAAGAGATAGACCTTGGCGAGTATTCACTCGTAACTTTTCCAATGAATACGCGCGCCGGGATAACTGCCGTCAAGCACGGACACGTTGTCCTTGCGCCCGACGATATCAAGACAAATGTTCGTACCCTTGAGATATACCTCCGTGACGGAGGCCTGTCTCAGCAACAGGCTAAACGTATTGCCTCCCTTGCCTTCAAGGATCAGCGTGACGTTGATAGCGGACAGGCACTCAAGGAGTATAAAGAGGTGCTTTCAGCGATACGAGAGGTCAAACAAAAAATATCAGGAGGATTTTAACGATGCCGGAACCAATAGTGGAAGTAAAAGACGCAATAAAGGAGCTCGGCTCCACCTTCGAGCAGTTCAAAGCCGCCAATGACGAGCGCCTCAGACAGATTGAGGAAAAGGGCAAGGCCGATCCGCTCCTCGAGGAGAAAGTCCGCAAGATGAGCGAGGCCATGGACACGGTATCCGATATAAAAGAGCGGCTTGAGAAGACCGAGACCGCCCTGAAGAGGACGGCCAAGGGCATGCCGGGTGGCAGTGACGAGCCCGCTGAGATGAAGGAGTACAAGGAGGCCTTCGTCAATTACATGCGAAAGGGGACGGAGGAGAACCTCAAGGAGCTCCAGACAAAGGCCCTCTCCGTGGGTTCAGACCCCGAGGGCGGTTACCTCGTCAGGCCCGAGGTGGCCAACAACATCATAAAGAACGTTACCGAGACCACGCCGATGAGGCAGATTGCCACCGTCAGACCCATCAGCACAAATGCCTTTGAACAGCCCCGGCAGACTCAGGGAGCCGTCTCAGGCGGATGGGTCTCGGAGGCGGGTGCACGTGGCCAGACAGGCGCACCCAAGGTCGGCGTCATAAGGATAGAGGCCCACGAGCAGTACGCCGAGCCCTACGCCACACAGCAGTTTCTGGACGACGCCGCCGTCAACGTAGAGCAGTGGCTCGCTGAAGAAGTCGCCGAGATATTGCAGGTGACGGAAAACACGGCCTTTGTTTCTGGTAACGGTGTGGGCAAGCCGCGCGGAGTGCTCGATTATCCGGCGGGTACAGCAGACGGCCAGATAGAGCAGGTTAACTCCGGCTCGGCAGGCGCGGTCACAGGCGACGGCCTTATAAAACTACAGGCTGCCCTTAAGGAGGCATACCAGAGCAATGCCACATGGCTCATGAACCGTCTGACCGTGAGGGATATCATGCTCCTCAAAGACGCCAACGGCCAGTACATCTGGAGGCCGGGCCTCGTAGCCGGTCAGCCGGACCTTCTCCTGGCCCATTCCATTGTCAAGGGCTCGGATATGCCAACGCCTGCGGCAAACGCCCTGGGCATCTGCTACGGCGACTTCAGACGCGGTTATACGATCGTCGACCGCATCGGTATCCGGGTCATTCGCGACATCTACACCGCTAAGCCCTATATCACGTTCTATACGACAAAGCGTACAGGCGGCGGGGTTATGAAATTCGAGGCCCTGAAGATACAGAAGCTCGCTGTCTAACCAATAAAACCAACCCGGCCCCCCTCTGGAAAAGGGGGGCTCCATTAAGGCATTGTGGAGGATAAAAAGAGATGAGAGACCTGAAGAACAACATAGACGAAGTAAACTCCATCGCACCGGCGGCCCATACGGCCAGCCTCAACGGCGCGGGTGTGGACATCAAGGGCTTTGACGGCGCGGTCGTCTCCTTTGTAGTAGGGGCTATAACAGACGGCGCTCACACGCCCACCATTGAAGAGAGCGACGACAACGCGACATTTACGGCCGTAGCGGCCGCAGACCTCGAAGGCGCGCTCGTGGCCCTTACCGCGAACACAAATCAGAGGGTGGGCTACAAGGGCGGCAAGCGTTATCTCCGGGCCGTCAGCACAGTAGCCGGAGCCGCTACGGGCGGCGTTTACGCGGCCACGGTCATACGCGGCATAGCCCACATGAGGCCCGTAGCTTAAACAGTACTCCCTTCTTTGCCCCCCCTCCTTAAAAAAGAGGGGGGCTTGAGGGGATTAAAGGAGATATCGCATGAAAATAAAAATGCTCGAAACAAAGCCCGGAGTAGACGACGGGGAAATATATCCTAAGGAGTTCAAAAAGGGCAAGACCTATGACGTAGGTCGTGATCTCCGCAATGCCTTTGTTGACGCAAACTGGGCCGAGGACGTGAAAAAAGAAAAAAAGCCGGACACAAAGAAGCAGAAGCCAAAGGCCAACAAGGCCATGAAAGGCGCACCGGAGAATAAATAGTGCTCACGACGCTTGCCAATGCCAAGGAGTTCCTGAAGGTCCCTGTCTCGGAGACCACGGATGACGCCATCCTCAACCGCATCATCTCGGCGGCGGATACCTTTGTGAAGACCTACTGCGGCCGTCTCCTTGAGGCTACGGCACTGACGGAACTGCATAGCACAATCCATGGACAGGTTGTTCTCATGCTTGACGAGTATCCCGTGAACTCCATAACGTCCCTCCATGATGACCCCCTGAGGAGCTATGGCGCGGACACACTCATTGCCGCTACGGACTACATCGTGGACAAGGCCGAGGGCATCATCAGACTCGACGGCATCTACTTTTACGAGGGCCTTCAGAACGTCCAGGTTGTCTACAACGCCGGTTACGTGACAGTGCCTGCGGACCTTGAACAAGCGACCCTTGAGCTCGTGGCGCAAAAGTATCACAGCTACGATAAAATTCGCCAGGGCATAGAGTCGAGGTCTTTTAACGGCGAGTCCGTCTCCTTCTTTATGGGCGAGATGCTCAAGGAGACAAAGGCCGTGCTGGATCGCTACAGGAAGATAAGATGAAGATATCTGTTGAGGTCGATACAAAGGGGCTTGAGCTCCTGCAAAAGCGCGTAAAGGAGATTAACGACCCTGCGGGCACGGCACTCGGTAACTGGGCGGTGAATATCCACAGCAAGATACTCGCCAACCTGACTGGCGCAAAACTCAAGGTAAGGTCGGGCAGGCTCCGCTCCAAACAGCAGTTTCCGCTCCTTACTAAAAGCGGTGACATCATCCGGGCCGAGTTCGTAAACAAGACCGAGTACGCGGCCATACACGAGTACGGCGGCAAGACCCCGGCGCATGTCATCGTACCAAAAATAAAGAAGGCCCTGAAATTCAGGATGGGTGGAAACGTAATCTTCGCAAGAAAGATTAACCATCCGGGCTCGAAGATAAAGGCAACACATTTTATGGGAGAGCCCATAGATGACGGCCTGCCAAAGCTCCGGGCCGCCATCAAGGGCGCTATCGTGAGGCGGCTCAATGGCGAGTAAACGCAAACTTATAAGGAACTCCATACTTGCCGCGCTTACGGCCATTGAGAAGGGCGCGGGCTTTAACCACACCGTAAAGTTCGTCTCTGACAAGCGGGAGCAGTTGAACAAGCTCCGTCAGGACCAGTTTCCGGCCGTATTCGTTACATACGGCGCGCCTGAGACCAGCGAGTTCGATACCGTTGACGGCGGCTACATAGACGTTACGCTCAGGTTCATGCTCTTTTGTTTTCTCAAGGTGGAGCGCGGACTCTCCGAGATGGACGAGGCCGACGGCCTCATTGAGGACATAAAGAAGGCCCTTTACGCGGATATGTTCCGTGGAGGCAACGCCGAGAGTACCCTCATCGAGACGGTTACGGCGGACGCGGTCTCTGAGTTTCCATACGTCACAATAGATATAGGCATTAAGTGCGGCTACTCGCACGTCAACACAACGCCATAGGAGGCGTCTTATGAAGATAGTCAGAGAGGACCTGCCCACAGAAGGCGTCACCATAGCAGGGATACGTTTTCTGCCGGGCAAGGCCGAGGACGTGGACGCAAAACTCGCAAAGGAACTCACTGAACGCAAGGGGTTTGTTTTTGCAGTGGCCCCTAAAAAAGAGAAGAGGAGGACTGACAAATGAAAGCCACCGGCGCGAACGCGCGAATAATCGTAGACGAAGAGACGACCTATAAGGCCGACCCCGGAGCCGTCAACGGGCTCGTCATTCCCTTTATCTCCAGCAACCTGAAGGCCGAGCAGGCGCTCATAACCGACGAGTCTCTCACGGGCAGTCGTAATAAATCTTCACCGGAGCTGGACAATACTAACGTCGCAGGCGACCTGGTCTGCAACCTCTCGGCCACGGCTCACGCCATCCTCTTCAAGCACCTCCTTGGCGCGGTGACAACGACAGGCGCGGGAGACCCCTACACGCACGTCCTGAAGGTAGGCACGCTTCCCGTGGGCCTCGTGGTGAACAAGGAGTTCACTGACATCAACCAGTATCACAAATACAACGGTTGCCGGATAAACTCCCTCGGCCTTGAGGTCACGCCCAAAGGTCTCATAAAAGCGACATGGGGCATCATGGGCGCAAAGGAGACACAGGGTGTCACGGCCTACGACACCACGCCAACGAGCAACGCCTATGACAAGTTTACGGGCTTTCAGGCCGTCGTCCTCGAGGGCGGCGCGGCCATCGCCACAGTGACGAGCTTCAAGATAGATATCAACAACGACCTCGACCCTGATGTCTACGCCATCGGCGATGCCGGTGAGCGGTCGGAGCTCCCTGAAGGTGTCGTCTCCGTGACGGGTTCCATCGAGGCCTTTTTCGAGGACGACACGCTCCTTGCCAAGGCGCGCACATCAACGGAGTCGAGCCTTAAGATAACCCTCGACAAGGGTCTGGCCCCGGCGCGCAAGGTGGAGATACTCATCCCCGAGCTGAGGTACAAGCGTACAGGGCCTGAGATTTCAGGCCCCAAGGGTATCAAGGTCAATATGGACTTTGAGGCCTATTTTGATAACTCGGCGGAGGCCACGAGCGTTCAGGTAACGATAACAAACGGGCTGGCCACGCTCTAAACCAGACGGGGGATTGTTTTTATGGAACTTGGCAGATTGACAGATGAGGACATAACGCGCTGGGTGCCCTTCGGCGAAGACGGCGAGGTACTCATGCGCTACGTCTCTAAAGAAGAGCTTATCAAACTGCGTAAAAAGGCGACGGAACTCGACTGGGCAAAAAACAGGCCCGTGGAGACCCTTGACGAGCTCGAACAGAATAGGCTTCTCGGCAGGGCCGCCGTAAGGGACTGGCGGAACCTTACCGTAGGCGGCCAACCCTTTGATTACAGCCCTGAGCACTGCGACCTTCTTATGAGGCGGAGCTTTGACTTCTCGGATTTTGTGAACCTTGCCTGCACGCAGATGAGGTTCTTTATCGAGCAGAAAGAAGAAAAGTCTAAAAAAAAATCCGCGAATACGTCCGATGGTCCTTAGAGGGCGGGCCGGGCTACTGCCGCGCTTGCCGCAGTGTAGATAAGGCCGTTAACTGTGGAGACTGCGAGGCGGCTGAGCCCTCTCTTACAGAAGAAGATGGGGCGATCATAGATGTATTCATGCTCGTGCGGAAGTGGGGATTCAAGAGGGAGTTCTTTAAGGGCTATGGTATCAGACCCGACAGATTCACGTTTGAGAAACTATCCATATTAGAAGAGGAAGTCGAAGAGTGGCAACAGAAGTCGGAATCAACGTAAATGCGAACGTAAAGGATGCCTCGGTAAAGCTCGATCAATTCGGGCGTGACGGACAGAATGCCTTTAAACGCATAAGTGAGAGCGCCACCACGTCGCAACAGGCCGCGCTGACATGGACCCAGTTCCTGAAAGGGCGCATGGGGCCGGCCATGAAAGAGGCGATGGAGGGCGGCGCTACCCATGCCGACGCGCATACGGTTGCCATGCGGCGGCTATCCGCTGAGTGGAAAGAGTACAAGCGCACCGTTGTAGCGGCCAACAAGTCTGTGGCCTCATCAACTAAAGACAGCCTTGCTGTAACTCGAAAGCGCATCTCCGCCTTCAGCCGCCTTAAGGTCACTGCGGGTAATGTTGTAAAAAAGCTCTTCACCCTTAAGGGCCTGCTGATATCCTACGGCGCAATCCGCTTCGGACGTATTTTTTTACGGAGCATCGCTGATATCGAGCAGGGCTGGATAGAGGTTGTTAAGCGGACCGGCCTTGCCGGCACAGAGTTGGAGATTTTTAAGAAAAAAATAAGGGACCTCTCTGTTGAGATGAAGGGCATTAAGTTGGAGGAACTGCAGGGAATCGCGGCCATAGGCGGACAGTTGGGTGTGGCTTCAAAGGACCTTTCTGAATTTACGAGAGTTATTGCCATGACAGGTGTGGCTACGAACCTGACCTCTGAGGAAGCGGCTCAAGGGCTGGCCAAGTTGGGCAACGTGCTTGATGAGCCTATTACCAACCTTGAAAAAGTGGCCTCTGTGATGAACATTCTTTCTAATAACTCTACCGCATCTTCTTCCGATCTTGTTGACTTCGTTAAAATCACCGGCACTATGGGCAAAACCCTCGGGCTTACAACTCCTGAAATCTTTGCCCTCGGCGCCACAATGAAAGATATGGGCCTTAACACCGAGGTGGCCGGCACAGCTATCCTTCAAGTTTTTTCGAAAATAATCAGTAACTCCGCCGATTTCGCCAAGGCGGCCGGTGTATCCGTAAAAGAATTTACCGCGCTGGTCAAGGACAATCCCATTAAAGCAATAGAACTTCTATCAAAGGCATTAAGTGAGATGGATAAGTTCACGGCCGTGCAGGCCCTCTCTGATTTAGGGCTTGAGGGCCGAAGGGTGCTTCAGACAATGCTCGGCCTCGCAAAAGGAACGGATAAATTAAATATCAGTCTGGCGCGGGCTAACAGCGAGTACAAGCTTGGTAAGTCACTGCAAAAGGAATACTCGGCCGCATCAAAGAGTTTGATATCAGAGGCCACATCTACAACCAACGCCTTTAAGATTCTTGGAGAACAACTTGGAGAGATTTTACTCCCGGCGTTCAAAGTGCTTTTGCCACAAGTAACAAAAGGCGCACTATTATTTAGAGATTTCGGTCGTGGGTTGGGCTCCTTTGCCGCATGGATGACGGGCATCGATGTAAGCGCTGCCCCGGTGCCGAGGACCCTTGAAAATATAAACTCGGAGATAAAGGTTTTAAAAGAATCCATAGCAAGGCTTACTTCTGCTCCGGGGCAGGGCGCCATTGACGGCGTTAAACAACTTACCGCGTTTTTAGATGTGGCCCTGAAAAAGCAGAAGGAGCTCCTTGATAAAGAAGAAAAGAAAAAGGCTTCCAAGGGCAAGCCCGCACCCGACAAAGCACCCGGCGCGAACCTTCCTGATAGCACGGGAGAGAAGGCGCTCTCTGATCTCACAGCCGCATTTGGAACCCTTAATATAGACAGCACTGCTCAGCTTATTGAGATGGCCGACAAGGCCGTAGCGGCCTTTGTAACCATAAAAGATAGCGGTGTCGCCACGCCTGAAGATATCCTCCGCGCCTATCAGGCGGCAAGCACCGGAATCAACGCTATCCTCGATGACCTCAAGGGCAAGCAGGGGCAGAAGGTTGAGGCCCCGGACTCAGGAGTCAAGTTCGCCGACGACCTTAATGCCGCGGCCAAAGGCGGCATAGTAGCCATTCAAGATTTCCAGACAAAGAGGCAGAAAGAATGGGATGACTACTGGAAGAGCAAGAAGTTTTCCGAGGCTCCCTCTGACGACATAAAGGCCGTGGAGGACAGGCTGAAAGACCTTACCAGCGCATTTAACGGCATATCAACGGGTAAGACCTTCTCGCCGATTGTCAAGGTCTCCGGCATCGAGGACGCCCTTAGCGGCGTAAAAAGCCTGAAGGCAGAGTTAGCCGGTCTAAGTGCCCCTGTTATCATCCCCATAAAAGGCCAGGGCTCGGCGGTCTTGCCTATCTCCGAGAAGATTAACGACATCAAGACCATGTTCGGCTCTATCTCGGCGATACGCCCTGCGGTCACGGCTGATTTCTCTGCGGTTACGGCGGGGATATCAAATGTTCAGAATTCCCTCGCGTCGCCGGACCTGCTCTCCTTTTTGGATAATCAGGTTGTGAAGTCCGAAATCTCACGGCAGTTGCCTACCTCGGGGCTCTCGCCCTTTGAGATAGGCAAACAATTATTTGGCCAGACCGTCTCCGGCTCACGCGGCGGCGGCACTACCCGTATGGACGTGACTGTCAATATCAACGGCTCCAAGTCGCCCCATGAGACGGCCCTGGAGACTCGTGACGAGCTTCTTAGACTAAACGAGAGGGTATGATGTGGTGTTCTATTATAGTCTTTCTAATCCTTCTTATCCCCTCGGTCTCCATGGCCGCTGATTGCAGACGACTGGAAAGACTACGCGTGGAGTGGGCACAGCTTGAGGAGAAAACCTCTGGCGGAGTCTTTTTTTCGGGACCATCAGAGGCCACGCGTCTCAACACGCTCCGTCGCGTGATGAGCTTGCCCGGCTCCATAACTATTAATTGCAGGAGAAAAAACAATGAGTCACTGGACCATGGATATGAATCGGTGCAATCAGTGCCCTAAGTGCGCGGCGTGCCCCGACAAGACGATGATACACAAGGCCACGCACGCCCTGACAGGCGTGCTTATCGATAACAAGGACGGCTCCCGCGCCGGTATGTTGGTCTTGGTCTGCAAAGAACCTGAACTGATGGAGCAGGACAATGTCGTTAATAAGGTTTGAAGGCCCTAACCGCCAAGTCAACGGAAACTTTGAAACAGGTAACACTTCTGGGTGGGTATTACAGCTTGCCGGAGGTGCTACGGCAGCGGCATCTATATCTTCTGCCGCACCGTATGCCGGAGCTTATAATTATAAGGTTGATATAACTAACGGGGGCACTGGAGGATATACTGCTTTAAATGTTTTCTTTTATACTGATGAGGCAAACCTTATTAATATTGTTGCAGGCCAAGATTACTTATTAAGGGTTGCCGCCAGAACTACCCTGACAGGTGATTGGCTATCAAACCCCGATTATGAGGCGTGGGCAGGGGCGCTACCTGATGGTTATTTTCACTCGGTTCAGCAGATTACTAAAGAAACTACTATTGTTCATGATGGCTTAAATTCAGCAAAAATTGTCGTAGCTCCAGGGTTTAATGATGGTTTATTCCAAGACATTTCTATCCCCACTGGATTAGTTTTTTGGCAGGGTAAGACCGTCACATTGGGCGCATGGGTTTATGCCACTGTGGCAAACACAGCGCACATTACAATTTATGATGGCACTGGTGAGACTTTTTCAGCTTTTCATTCAGGAGGAGGTTCTTGGGAATTTCTTACTGTCACTCGCACAATAGATGCTGCAGCAACCCAAGTAAGATTAGCTCCATTAAAAACTCCAATCTTGGCTGGGGGTGGCACTGTATATGGTGATAAGGCAATCTTTGTAATAGGCTCCTCTGTACTTCCTACTGATACCAATGAACCTGTAACAAAACCTGTGCGGATACTTTTCCAAGAAGGTGCAGTGCCTTGGGCTACTTATGGGCCTACTACTGATATAACCTTAACATCTTCATGGCAACTTTTCACCATTCCGTTTACAGCTACGTTAACAACTACAAATGCAAGGGCTATTCAATTTAAATGCGGTGGTAACTTAATGGGGGTTGAGGTTGATAGTGTTGAGTTTCCGGAACTGGTTC
>CAZSAY010000015.1:0-29137 GCA_964605225.1 uncultured Thermodesulfobacteriota bacterium
GGGTTCAGGTCTTTACCGATAAAGGGAAATACCTTTTTCAGTGGGGAGGCATGGGGTTCTGGAGCGGAAGGTTCCGCGTGGCATCGGGGATAGCCGTAGATAAGAAGGGCAGGGTTTTTGTAGCGGATTTTTATAATAATCGCGTTCAGGTCTTTGACAGGGATGGTTATTTTATTATTGCTTTCGGGAACAAGGGCGGCGGTTTGGGAGAGTTCCACGGGCCGACAGGCGTTGCCCTCGGGCCGAAAGGTGAGATGATATACGTTGTTGACTGGGGCAACCACAGGGTAGAGAGTTTTCGTATATCGGATTAAATCTTTTGGCCTTGAAGGTAGGGATATGTATGCAGAAAAGAAGTATTGTTGCCCCTGAAGTTACCGGCAACAGCTCTTTCTCTTACCTCGCCTTAACGATAAGTTCACCTCTCATGCCCCTCTCAAGGTGGCCCGGCAGATTGCAGACCATCTGATATTTTCCCGTTTTTCCGGGGCGCACCGTGATGGTAACGCTCTTGCCCTGCGGCACGGCGGTCTCCACACCGAGACCCCGGAGTTTAAATTCATGGGCCCTCTTCCCGGTGTTTTTTACAATTATTTTTACTACATCGCCTTCAACGGCCTCTAATGTAGAGGGGATAAATTTATACTCCGAGGCTTCCATATAAATGGTTTTGGAGGCCTCCTGTTGGTTGGCCGCAACAGACATGCCCACTTCTATGAAGAGGTCCGAGCCATAGGCAATGAAGAAACCAATCAATAAGCCAATCATTGCCGTTCTGTGCTGTCCCTGTAATTTCCCGAGGTGAATCAATTCCCCCACTATGTATAGGATGGAGCCCGCGGCAAGGCTCAGGAAAAGAAGTTCAAGGGCAGGGGATACATAGAAGGAACCTATGAGCGTGCCGAAGAAGGTGGGGCCTCCCCCGATGAAGCCGGCCAGGGCCAGAAACTTCCAATCAATTTTTTTGAGCCTCAGGGGCGCGGCAATGCCGAAACCCTCTGTCATGTTGTGCAGGGCGAAACCTGCTATGAGCAGGATGGCAAGAGAAAAGGCCCCTGCGGCGTATTCCTGTCCTATGGCGAGCCCCTCGCTGAAGTTATGGAGGCCAATGCCCGCGGCTATCATCATGGAGACGCGTTTTGACTTGACGGAGGGGTCGGCGTCCATGGCCGAGCCGATAAAATGCTCCTCGAAAAACGTGAGGCCAAGAAGCCCCGTGGAAAGACCGATAACGAGTATGGCGGCAAGGATAAAGGGTTCCCTCAGTCCTGCTCCATTGAAGCCGGCCTTTGCGGATTCCTCTACCATCTCAAGGGACTTGAAGGCAATCTCTATGAGAAGAAAGACGAGCACGCCTACGGAGAGGGCGTTCAAGAAGGCGCGCATGCGGGGTTTTGTTGTCAGGGCGGCTATGGGGAGCCCCAGATATATGGTAAAACCCGCGACTGCGCCGAGTATAAGGAGGTGTGTAAAACTCATAGAATATTCCGTTTTTTTAATGAATCAAAAGACGATTCATTGTTTATCGGTCTGTTTAAAATATCTGCCGCTTCAATCTCCTGCTCAGAGCGTCTGCCTCATCAACGCGGAATCGATAACCAGCGGCTTAAAGCTCTCCCACGTGTTCAAGGCACCCGTCAAGTAAGACGGAGATGTGGGCGTCGGCAAGGGAATAATAGGCGAGTTTTCCTTCACGGCGGTATTTTACGAGCCTCATGCCCCGAAGAAGCCTCAGGTGGTTGGAAATGGCCGTCCTCCCCGCGCCGAGCATGGCGGCGAGATCGCAGACGCAGAGCTCGCCCACGGAGAGGGCCTGAACCACTTTCATCCGCGTGGGGTCGCCGAGTATTCTGAAGGTCTCCGCCATAAGGGATACCGTATCGTCAGGTATCATCTTCGATGCGATATCCTCGACGGCCCTGGTGTTAACGTAAAAGACCTCACATAGCCCTTCTTCTGATTTGACCATTATGCTCTCCTCAACAATTCATTATATGATGACTTGAATTATATATTAAATTGATATAAGATGCAATGAAAAGTTTTTATCGGCCCCTGCACAGCGTATTTTTTTGGTAAGGAAAACAGGCGAATTGCGATGGCTAAAGAGATAATATTATACATTGTGGGCCTTGACTGCGATGACGAGGCGAGGTTGATTCGTGCCGCGCTTAAGGGGCTAAATGGCCTTGATTCCTATGAGATAAACATTGTCGCGGGTACGGTGAAGGCCGTATTCGATGAAAGGTTCTTAAAAGAAGAGAAGCTTATCAGGGCAATTTCAGGGACAGGCATGAAGGCCCGCACAAAGAGGAAAGAAGCGGCTAAAAGTCCCTGGTGGAGGGAGCCCCGGATACTTACTCTATCGCTCTGCGGACTTATAATCGTGGCAACCTTAATCCTTGAGCATATCTTCCGGCTCTCTCATGGCAGAGCCACCTTTTTGTACGGCGCGGCAACCGTTGTTGGCGGTTATTACCCCGCGAGGATGGGGGTCTCGGCGCTTAAGACCTTGAGGCCCAACATAAGGACTCTCATGGTCGTCGGGGCAGTTGGGGCAGCGGCACTTGGTTTATGGGAGGAGTCCGCCCTCCTTGTCCTTATATACTCCCTTGGCGATGTCCTTGAGGCCTATGCCTCTGAGAGGGTAAGGGGTGCTGTCAGGGCCTTGATGGACGTGGCGCCAAGTACGGCCCTTGTAAGAAGAGATGGTCTTGAAGAGGTATTAAACGCCCAAGAGGTACGGCCCGGCGATATTGTCATCATCAGGCCGGGCGATAAGATACCCCTTGACGGGGTTATTTTAAAGGGCGCCACATCCGTGGACCAGTCGCCTATTACAGGCGAGTCCATGCCCGTATCAAAGGAACCCGGCATGGAGGTCTTTGCAGGTTCCATAAATCAAAGGGGAGCAGTAGAGGTGAGAGTGACAAAGCCCTTCAGCGATACGACGCTCGGGAGGATAATCCATTACGTCGAGGAAGCCGAAACAAAAAAGTCCACTTACCAGAGGTTTGGAGAGACCTTTGGTCTTTATTATACCCCTCTTATGTTCGCCCTTGCGCTTGTAGTTATAATCGTGCCCACTCTCATCTACGGCGGTTTTGGGGGATGGTTCTATCGTGGTCTTGTTGTTCTCGTCGTCTCCTGCTCGTGCGGCATCGCCCTTTCCATACCCGTCGCCGTTGTGGCCGCCGTGGCCAAGGCCGCAAGGCATGGCGTACTCATTAAAGGAGGAGCATACCTGGAGGCGGCTTCGCGTATAAAGGCCGTGGCCTTTGATAAGACGGGTTCTATTACCATGGGTCGGCCGACTGTAACTGACATTATACTTTTTTCAGATATGAATGAGGATGGGATACTTTGTCTCGCCGCTTCCATTGAGAGCCGCTCCGAGCACGTCCTTGCTAACGCTATATTAAATAAGGCGAAGGAAAGGGAGATATCCCTTTATGAAGTGAATGAATTCGAGGCAGTGCCCGGCAAAGGGGCAAGTGCTGTCATTTCCGGTAAAAAATATTGTATAGGGAGCAGCTCCTTCTGTGAGACCTTGAAACGCGGGGCCGAAGAGAAGATTAAAGGGCTTGAGAGAGAGGGCAAGACAGTTGTTCTCCTTACAGGGGAAGAGGGACTTCTTAGTGCCATTGCCGTAAGGGATGAGTTGAGGGCCGGGACCGCAGAGGCCGTGAGGCTTCTTAAAGACAGAGAAGTTGAACACATCGTCATGCTTACAGGTGATAATGAAGAGGTGGCCGGGGCCGTCTCAAATGAGGCCGGCATCGAGAGTTTTATGGCCGGGCTCATGCCTGAAGACAAGGTAAAGGCCGTAAAGGGCCTGCAGGATGAATATGGTTTTGTGGCCATGGTGGGAGACGGTGTAAACGATGCACCGGCCATGGTGGTCTCGGACGTGGGTATCGCCATGGGAGCGGCGGGAACGGATGTGGCAATAGAGACAGGTGACGTGGTGCTTATGTCTGATGACCTTCTGAAGATACCCTTTGTTATTGAACTCAGCAAAAAGACAGTAAGTAACATCAAACAGAATATAACCCTCTCACTCGCTGTCATCGCCTTTCTGGTGCCCATGGCCCTTATGGGGTGGATTGGGCTTGTGCCGGGTCTGCTCATAAACGAGATAGGCGGGGTGCTGGTTATCCTTAACGGACTGCGCATGCTGAGGTAGATTGTTCATTGTCTGATAAAGAGCGGCCCCCTTGTCAGCTCTTTTAAACTCTTTAAGCAAACTCTTTTTTTTGAGAATCACGTAATATCCATCATTGTAAAACGGTTGTTCAAAATACTCTGATTTATATTCCTAATTTTTTCCCTTGACATTCTACGCAACGTAGAATATCATAGATTTTATGGACAGCTCGACTTACAAAGGCATGCTCGGTAGTCTTGAGCAGGTGGTCATGGATACACTCTGGGCACGCGGCGGCATGAGCGGCAGGGCCGTTCATGAGCACATTAAAAGGTCAAGGCCCGTGGCCCTTACCACAGTGCTCACCGTCATGGAACGGCTACGCAAGAAGGGGCTTCTAAAAAAGGCCAAGTGTGACGGGGTATTTATTTTTGAACCGCGTAAGACAAAGGACGAGTTTGCCCGTGGTCTCTCAAACAGGCTCTTTAAGGACGTCCTTGATATATCAACGGGCTCGGCCACGGCCTGCTTTGTAGACGCCCTTGCCGAGGTAGACCCAGAAGAGCTAAAAAGGCTCGACATGCTTATAAAAAAGAAGAAGAAAGAGTTGGAGCAAAAGGATAAATAATGGGGCGGTAGCGGTATTAAGGGCAGGACAGGAAAGGGGCCTAACCCATTACCCGAGAGGTTTTGCAACCCGGGGAGGGGTTATGATTTTTGGAGGTCTATCAGCTTTGCCTAAGCCGTAAAGTTTTTTTCATGTGATTTATGGTTTTGGGAGATTTTTTTTATTAAAAAGATTACAATGGGGCGTATATGAAAACCCCTTTTTTTATCCAACAATTCTACGGTTCGTAGAATATGAGAAATCATCAAAGGCGGATTTATGTTGAGTTTAAAGATGAAGGGTAAGTTTGAGATAAAAGCGGTAGAGGGGCGCCGGGTTGGATTTATCACCCTTGTTCTCTTAACGGTCTTTCTTTTTTCAGGACTTGCCTACGGCAGGGACACGGCAGGCGTAGCTACAAAAGTGGCGAAAAAGGCCGAAGCCCTTGAGGTTAGAGGGCAGGATGAGACGCAAAAGACATACGAGTCGGGGCTAAAGGATTTTTTGAATATAGCGCGAAAAAATAACCCCGCCCTTAAGGCGGCTTACCGTCATTGGAAGATGATGGAGTATCGTCCCGATCAGGTGCGGAGCCTTGATGACCCCGTACTGAAATACACCGAGCCGGCAAAAGAGATTGAGACGCGCCTTGGCCCCGTGGACCGCAGTTTTTCTCTTAATCAAAAACTACCCTTTCCCGGGAAACTCCGCCTCAGGGGGACCATAGCCGAGAAGGCCTCGCGTATAGCGAAAACACGGTATGAGAAGATATTAAGAGACCTTACGGCAGAGGTAAAAAAGACCTATTATGAGCTTTATTTTGTCGATAAGGCCGTTGAACTGCAAAAGGAAAACGAGGTGGTGCTTGAGTATTTTGCCGAGGTGAGCAGACGCAACTACGGCCTTGATGTATCGGAACTTGATGAGCTCGTAAGGGCGCAAAAATCATCGGCAAAGGCCGCCTTTGGCCTTTTGAAGGCAAAGGATATGCGAAGTACCGTGGTGGCCCGCCTTAATACCCTTCTTGACAGGGCTCCCGGCACGGCCGTTGGAGCGATTCATGAGCCCGGCTTTGTGGAGATGAACCTTGATGTGGAAAAGATGTATGAGCTTGCCGGGAAATATAACGAGGACGTGAGGCTTGCCGGTCTGAAGGTGGAAAAGAGCGAGCTTGAAAAAAGGCTCGCTGGTTTTACCTATCTGCCAAACTTCAGCCTCGGGGTGAATTACTCGCAGATAGGCCTTCCGCCATCTAACGTAAGAAGCGGCGGCGACGACGCAATATCCTTTTCATTGGGGCTCAGTATACCAATATGGTTCAAGAAGAACAGGGCCAGTGTATCGGAAAAAAACGAGCTCTTGAATGAGTCGCGCTTCGAGAAAAGGGCTGCCATGCAGACGGTAAAGGGCCTTGTGGATAAGGTTTATTACAACATGAGCACATCCCGGAGCATAACTTTGCTCTATAAAAAACGTTTTATCCCCGAGGCAAAGGAATCCATGGATTTTGCCGAGGCCCGATACAAGACCGGTAAAGAGTCCCTTGGCAGGCTCCTTGAGACAGAATCCATGTGGATAGATTTCAGGCTATTATACTATCGAGCCTTTACCGATTATCTAAAAAGCATAAGTGAACTTGAGCGGCTTACGGCAAGGGACCTTTTAAAGTGAGGGGTTTTTTAAGATGAAAAAAGGTTTTTTTATAATAGTGCTCCTTATCATTGGAGGCATCCTTGGGGCGGGCGGCCTTTATCTGGCCCCGAGATACATGGGAAAAAAGACCGCGCCCGGGCACAGTAGCGCAACTAAGAAAGAGACCCGCAAGGTCCTTTATTACAAGGCCCCCATGGATCCCTCTTATGTCTCCGAGGTGCCGGGCAAATCTCCCATGGGCATGGACCTTATCCCTGTCTACGAGGGTGAGGATGATACGGTAGAGCCGGGCACGGTGAAGATTGACCCCGTAACACGGCAGAATATCGGCGTAAGGACCGCCGTTGTTGAACGTAAAAAACTCCTTAAGACTACGCGTACCGTGGGCAGGGTTACTTACGACGAGAAAAAGGTCTATCACATCCACACGAAGATAGACGGCTGGGTAGAGAAACTCTACTTTGATTTTACGGGCCAGAAGGTGAAGAAGGACGATGTGCTCCTTGAGTTCTACAGCCCCAAGCTTATCTCCGCCGAGGAAGAGTTTTTGCTCGCAAAAAAAATGGCGGAGAGGATGCGCGAGGTTAGAAGAACGTCGCTTGTGGACCTCAGCAGACGCCGCCTTGAGCTCTGGGACGTGCCCGCTCATCAGATAAAAGAGATTGAGGAGACGGGGGTGGTGAAGAGGACACTGCACATCCACTCTCCTGTTACGG
Organism: uncultured Thermodesulfobacteriota bacterium; assembly: GCA_964605225.1. Classification (GTDB taxonomy): domain Bacteria; phylum Desulfobacterota; class GWC2-55-46; order GWC2-55-46; family JADFVP01; genus JAJRZX01. The sequence continues at coordinate 7,124 of CAZSAY010000015.1, forward strand.
GCATTATCGTTGATAAACCCGTTGTGGAGGGAATGTATGTAAAGCCGGGGCAAAAACTCTACACCATAGCCGATATATCCGGCGTATGGGTCTATGCCGATGTATACGAGTATGAACTGCCCTGGATAAAACTTGGTCAGACCGCGGATATGAGTCTTGCCTCTTATCCCGGCGAGGTCTTTCACGGCCACGTCTCTTTTATCTATCCCTTTGTTGAGCCCAAGACGCGGACTATCCGTGTAAGGATAGAGTTCGATAATCCGGGCTTTAAACTGAAGCCCGATATGTACGCCGATGTGACGCTTAACTCCGTCATCGGACGCCACAGCGTAGCCGTTCCCAAAGAGGCCGTACTCTTATCGGGCAAACGTAGCCTTGTAATACTCTCACTTGGCGATGGAAAATTCAGGCCTCGCGACGTCGTTCTCGGGGCAGAGACGGAAGATGACTATGAGGTGCGCTCGGGACTTAAAGAGGGTGATGTGGTGGTAACCTCCGCGCAGTTCCTGATTGATTCCGAGAGTAGTCTGAAAGAGGCCGTCTCAAAGATGCTTGAGGCAAAGAAGGCAAAGCACAAGAAGAAAAAAGGTTCCATGAAGGGAATGAACATGGACAAGCCCATGAAGGGCATGAAGATGAATGCCCCAATGAAGGGAATGAAGATGGACAAACCCATGAAAGGCATGAAGATGAATATGCCTATGAAAGATATGAACAAACCCATGAAGGGCATGAAGATGGACAGGCCCATGAAGGGCATGAAGATGAAAAACATGAATTAGCCTCCTTACTTTCTTTTGAAAAAAGAAAGTTTTTTAACCGGGTCTCAATGTCTTTTCTGTCATGCGTGAGAGCGTGTACCATTGACTCCGCCAGCCACGGCAGGAAGTTCCAGAGAAAAAACCAAGAGTAAATGGGCGTTATGCATTTGTTATGCGGTCTTGTTGCCCCATGTAGCCTTTAAACTTTTTTTATCCCACCGGGAAGATATAAATGCTGAAAAAAATAATAGAGTTTTCCATAAATAACCGCTTTCTCGTCATCCTCGGCACCCTCTTTGTCATAGCCTTCGGTGCGTATACAATGAGCAGGACGCCCCTTGACGCCATCCCTGACCTTTCGGACGTGCAGGTAATTATCTACACCCCATTTCAGGGGCAGGCCCCGCAGGTAGTCGAAGAGCAGGTGACATACCCCCTCACGACGGCCATGCTATCGGTGCCTCACGCAAAGGTGGTGCGCGGGTATTCCTTCTTTGGTTTTTCTTTTGTCTACGTTATTTTCGAGGACGGGACGGATATGTACTGGGCAAGGAGCCGTGTCCTTGAGTACCTTAACTTTGTCTCGGGAAGGCTCCCAAAGGGCGTCCATCCCTCGCTTGGTCCCGATGCAACGGGCGTTGGCTGGGTATACGAGTACGCCCTTGTGGACAGGACGGGCACACATGACCTCGCAGAGCTTCGTAGCCTTCAGGACTGGTACATGCGTTACGAGTTGCAGACCGTATCGGGGGTATCGGAGGTAGCGAGCATCGGCGGTTATGTAAAGCAGTATCAGGTGGACGTGGACCCGAATAAACTCACTGCCTTTAATATACCTCTTTCCAAGGTAAAACACGCCATAATGCGCAGTAATAACGATGTAGGCGGAAAGCTCATTGAGTTTGCCGAGCGCGAGTTCATGGTGCGGGGCCTCGGGTATATAAAGTCCATTGATGATATTAAAGAGATAGCTGTTGGCGTGGGTCCGCGCGGTACTCCCATTACCGTGCGCGACGTGGCCTATGTGCATCTCGGCCCGGAGCTTCGAAGAGGTGCGGCAGACCTTGACGGCGAAGGCGAGGTTGCCGGCGGCGTTGTTATCATGCGCTACGGCGGTAACGCCCTTGAGGTTATAAATAACGTAAAGAAAAAAATCGAGTCCCTTAAGAAGGGCCTTCCGGCGGGCGTTGAGATTGTCCCCGTATATGACCGCTCCGGGCTTATCGAGCGCGCCGTGGAGACCTTGAAGGGTAAGCTCGTGGAAGAGAGTATCGTCGTGGCCCTTATCTGCGTCATATTTCTTCTACATATGCGAAGCGCGCTTGTGGCCATATTTACCCTCCCCGTGGGCATCCTCATGGCCTTTATCGTCATGTATTATCAGGGCATAAACGCCAACATAATGAGCCTCGGCGGTATAGCCATAGCCATCGGCGCCATGATAGACGGCGCTATTGTGATGATAGAAAATGCCCATAAGCACCTTGAGGAGTCTGGCCCCGATAAAGACCACTGGCATGCCATCATGGACTCGGCAAAGGAGGTGGGGCCGGCGCTATTCTTCTCGCTCCTCATCATTACCTTTTCTTTTGTCCCCGTATTTACCCTTGAGGCTCAGGAAGGCCGTTTATTCGGTCCCCTTGCCTTTACAAAGACATATTCCATGGCCGCCTCGGCCATACTTGCCGTCACCATTGTCCCCATACTCATGGGGTATCTCATAAGGGGCAAGATCATCCCGGAAAAAAAGAACCCCCTTAACAGGCTCCTTCTCTTTATATACAAGCCTGTCGTGGGTTTTGTCCTGAGGTATAAAAAAACCTTTATCCTAATCGCCTTTGTAGGCCTTATCTTCACCATCGTGCCCCTGAATAAACTCGGCGGGGAGTTCATGCCGCCCCTGAACGAGGGGGATATCCTCTACATGCCCACTACGCTCCCGGGTATTTCCATCACAAAGGCAAAAGAGCTTCTCCAGCAGACCGATAGAATTTTAAAGACCTTTCCCGAGGTGGAGAGGGTATTTGGCAAGGTGGGCAGGGCGGAGACGGCAACAGACCCCGCGCCCCTATCCATGATGGAGACCACGGTTACCCTTAAACCCACGGAAAAGTGGCGTCCCGGCATGACCATATACAAACTCATGGACGAGATGAACAGGGCAATCAAGATACCCGGCGTTACAAATGCATGGACCCTGCCCATAAAGACGCGCGTCGATATGCTCTCAACCGGCATAAAGACCCCCGTGGGGCTGAAGGTTGCCGGAGACGACCTTAATGTGCTTGAAAAGATAGGTAAGGAGATAGAGGCCGTGCTCCGCGATGTACCCGGCACGCTCTCAGTCTACGCTGAGCGGGTGGTAGGAGGGAATTACCTGGACTTTAAGATTGACAGAAGGCGGGCGGCCCGGTACGGCCTTACCGTAGGTGACGTGCAGGACGTGATTCAATCGGCCATCGGCGGCATGAACATCACCACCACCGTTGAGGGCCTTGAACGATACCCGGTGAACCTTCGTTACGGAAGGGAACTTCGTAGCGACATTACATCTTTAAAGCGAGTCCTTATCGCGACTCCTACGGGCGCTCACATTCCCATTGCGCAGGTAGCCGATATAGAGATAAAAAAGGGCCCGCCCGCCATAAAGAGCGAGAACGCGAGACTCAACGCGTGGATATACGTGGACCTGAAGGGCATTGACGTTGGCACCTATGTGCAGAGGGCGCAGAAGGTTGTAGAGAACTCCATAAAACTCCCTCCCGGTTACACCCTTACTTGGAGCGGGCAGTACGAGTACATGCAGAGGGCCAAGGCGAGGCTCAAGGTGGTCGTGCCCCTTACGCTCATAATCATCTTCCTCCTCCTCTATCTGAATTTTAGAAAAGTGGGCGAGAGTCTTATCGTCATGCTCTCACTACCCTTTGCCCTCGTAGGGGGCGTATGGGCCCTCTATATACTGGGTTATAATATGAGCGTAGCCGTGGGCGTGGGTTTTATAGCCCTTGCCGGCGTATCGGCGGAGATAGGTGTTATAATGATAGTATACCTTAATATGGCCTGCAACGAGAGATACCTCAAGGGGACATTCAACTCCAGGGCAGACCTCAATGAGGCCGTCATGGAAGGGGCCTCACGGCGTATAAGGCCCATTATGATGACCGTCTTCGCCATTATCGGAGGACTACTCCCCATTATGTGGGGCGCCGGCACGGGCTCTGCCGTGATGAAGAGGATAGCCGCTCCCATGGTTGGCGGGATGATATCTGCAACAATGCTGACGCTCCTGGTAATACCTGCCATATATACCTTTTGGAGAGAGCGGGAGTTTAAAAAAGAGGGGGGCAAAAAATGATAGAGATAAAGGCCTATATAAGAAAGGATAAGATAGAGGAAGTCATAAGCAACCTGATGGATGCGGGGGTTGCGGGGTTTACCGTGACAGACGTATGCGGCCTCGGAGGGGCGGCAATCTCAAAAAAACAGTGGTCCATAGAGTACTGCAGAAAGTACTCAACAGTAACAAAACTTGAGATTGTCACCCATAATAAAGATGCCGATGCCATCGTTGAGATAATCAGGGCACATGCCTATACGGGGCACAGGGGCGACGGCATGATTTTTACCTCTCCCATATCCGGGGCCGTAAGGATAAGGACAGGCGAGACGGGATACGATGCCCTGAAGGCCTCTACCGGGGGCGCAGAGGAATAATTGTTTTAATCGAAGGAGCGGTCGATATGAGTAAGGTACAATCGATATGCAAAAACATTGGAAGTTGTAGAGGTATCATAACCATTTTCATGGCCATTTTTATTTTGGGGGTGGCAGTAACGGCAAAGGCCGCTGGCCCGGCCGATGGATATAAGGTTGACCCGGGCATAGTATGTATGGTAACGGATAAAGTGATGGGCAAGCCGCAGATACCCGTAAAGGTAGAGGGAAAGACTTACTACGGGTGCTGTAAGAATTGTGTCGGTAAGCTCAATGGTAATCCCGCCGTACGCGCGGCTCTGGACCCTGTCTCAGGCAATACGGTGGATAAATCATCGGCCTTTATAATAGAGGGTCCCGGAGGCGAGGCTATTTACTTCGAGTCCGCCCTTACGGCGGGCAAATTCATTGACTCCTTGAACAGATGAGGAGTTAATCTCAAGGAGGCCGTTTAATGTTATTAGCAGCACTTTCCATTCTCCCCGGCATAGGGGCCATGGATAACATTCACCCGCTTTTTGTTCATTACCCAATCGCTCTCTTTACCGCCTTTTTTATCGCCGAGTTTTTAGGCGTAATTTTGAAGAATGAAAATTTTCGATGCGCGGCCTCATTTTGCCTCTACCTTGGAACCATAGCCGCCCTCTTTACGGTGGCCGCAGGATACTACGCGGCGGCCACGGTGGATCACACTGAAGAGGTGCACGCCATCATGGAAAACCATGAGGCCTTTGGCGTAACCGTATTGATAATAGCCGCCGTACTATCTGCCTGGAGGATTTATGTAAGGAGAAAGTTCTCTCCAAAGTGGCAGTTAGCTCACCTCGCGCTGGCATTCATCCTCTCCGTTATTATCGCCATCGGGGCGGACCTTGGCGGTCTAATGGTATTTAAATACGGCGTAGGCGGGCAGGCCGTCAGGATTGAGAGGGCCTTGCACGGCAAGGCCGGTGATGCCCATGACGAGGATGGCTCTACGGAGCAGAACGAGGCCAATCACTCTCACCATCATCACCATCACAGCGGGGAGTAAAGCTTAATCTCCCTCTGTACGTCTTTAATAGCTTATTTTATAGAGGGAGTTGGATATGGCACGGGATCCTGTTTGCGGGATGACCGTTGATAGAGCAAAGGCCGCAGGCACTTTTTCTTACAGAAAAAAAAAGTACTACTTCTGTAACGTGAACTGTAAGGAGAAGTTTGCTGCCAACCCCGCTGAGTTCCTATCCGCAGTTAAGAAAAAAACGACAAAAAAAACAGAGGCCAGCCCCAAAGCACAGGCCAAGCCCAGGGCAAAGGCCAAAACCAGGCCCAGGGCAAAGGCCAAACCCGCCGCAGGGCCCCGTGAGGGAAAGGCCGGGGTAAAATCCCTCACCCTTGGCCTTACGGGAATGAGCTGTGCTTCGTGCGCGGCAAAGATTGAGAAGGGGATTAAAGGGGCCTCCGGTGTTTTAACGGCCTCTGTAAACTTTGCCGCTGAGAAGGCCCTTGTAGAATACGATCCCGCTCTTGTAACTGTCTCCGATATTACCTCCGTTATCACGGCGCTTGGCTACGGGTTACTCTCCTCAAGGCTAACCATTCATATAAGCGGCATGAGCTGCGCCTCATGCGCCGCAAAGATCGAGAAGGCCCTCTCGGAGCAATCAGGCGTATTAACGGCCTCTGTAAACTTTGCCGCTGAAGAGGCTACCGTAGCGTATATCCCCTCGCCCCAAGCCGGTGAGAGACTTAAAAAGGCCGTCACGGCCCTCGGATATAAGGTCATCGAGGCCACGTCAGGCGAAGACCTTCTCCAGCAAAAAGAGCGGGCAAGCAAGGAGGAATACAGGGCCTTACAAAAAAAAATATTTGTCGGCGCATGCCTCTCCATCTCTATACTCATCATGACCCATCCTTCTCTTACGGGGCTTAACCGGGTCTTTGGTTTTAGTAGAGAGACGTGGTTCGTATTGCAGTTTCTCTTCGCCCTTCCCGTTCAGTTCTGGTGCGGCCTGCAGTTCTACAGAGGGGCCATCGCATCGGCGCGCCACAGAACCACGGACATGAACACCCTTATCACCGTTGGCACCTCCTCGGCCTTTTTATACAGCATGGCCGCCACATTTATCCCCTCTCTATTTACATCAAGCGGCTTTACCCCCGAGGTCTACTACGACACCTCGGCCATAATAATCGTCCTTATCCTTACGGGCCGTTTACTTGAGGCGCGGGCAAAGGGCAGAACCGGCGCGGCCATAAAAAAACTTATGGGTATGCGCGCAAGGACCGCCCGTGTGGAGAGAGACGGTGTGGAGATAGATATACCCGTTGAAGAGGTTATCCCCGGGGATATCGTCCTCGTAAGGCCCGGTGAAAAGATTCCCGTTGACGGCACCGTGGTGAAGGGACACTCCACCATAGATGAATCCATGATAAGCGGCGAGAGCATGCCTGTTGGAAAAAAAGAGGGCGATACGGTAATCGGGGCCACGGTGAACGGCATCGGGTCCTTTAGCTTCAAGGCCGAGAAGGTAGGAGCTGATACGGCACTTTCGCAGATAATCCGTCTGGTAGAGGAGGCGCAGGGCTCCAAACCCCCCATAGCGAGGCTCGCCGATCTGATCGCCTCGTACTTTGTCCCCGTGGTCATCGGCATCGCCGTCATTACATTTATCATCTGGTACGCCTTTGGCCCGGCGCCGTCTCTTACATACGCCATGCTCAACTTTGTCGCCGTGCTCATCATTGCCTGTCCATGCGCCCTGGGGCTTGCCACGCCTACGTCCATTATGGTGGGTACTGGAAAGGGCGCCGAGAACGGCATACTCATAAAAGGCGGAGAGGCCCTTGAGACGGCATTTGGGCTTACGGCAATAGTACTTGACAAGACAGGCACCCTTACAGAGGGTAGGCCATCGGTAACGGACCTTGTAACTGCCGGCGGGTTTAGTGAAGAAGATATACTTTTTTATACGGCCTCGGCTGAGAAGGCCTCCGAGCATCCCCTTGGAGAGGCCATTGTCAGGGAGGCCGGGGTTCGGGAGATTAAACTCTCCAGGGCAGATAAATTCGAGGCCATCCCCGGCAAGGGTATAAGGAGCGTTATAAAGGGTAAAGAGCTTCTTCTTGGGAATAAACGCCTCATGGGAGATAGTAAGATAGATATCTCGGCCCTTATGGAGCGCGAAGGCGCTCTTGCCGAAGAGGGCAAGACCCCCATGTACGCGGCTATTGATGGCAAAGCGGCAGGAATTATCGCTGTTGCCGATAAACTAAAGGCCCACTCAAAAGAGGCCGTGGCGGCGCTTCGGGAAATGGGCCTTGATGTGGTGATGATAACAGGTGACAATAGCCGTACTGCCCATGCCATAGGCACGGAGATCGGACTTACGAGTGTTTTGGCCGAGGTCCTTCCCGGTGACAAGGCGCGCAAGGTAAAGGAGCTTCAAGCAGAGGGGAAAAAGGTAGCCATGGTGGGGGACGGCATAAACGACGCACCGGCGCTTGCGGCGGCGGATATCGGCATAGCCATAGGCACGGGCACGGACGTGGCCATGGAGGCATCTGATATAACCCTTATAGGCGGGGACCTTCGCTCCATCGTTACGGCCATAGCCCTTAGCCGCGCCACCATCCGCAACATAAGGCAGAACCTCTTCTGGGCCTTTTTCTACAACACCATACTCATACCCCTTGCCGCGGGGGTCCTCTACCCGGCCTTCGGAATACTATTAAGCCCCGTATTCGCCGCCGCGGCCATGGGGCTATCATCCGTTACGGTCCTGTCGAACGCGCTGAGACTGCGGTGGTTCAGGCCGCCAGTAAAACCATGATGTGGTATAATATAATCAAAAAAGAGGGAGGAGCTTATGGATAACAAGAGAGAACATCGTATAAAGTACAGAGAATACGGCGATAAGCTCAAAGATCCCGCAGGAGCCATTAAACGCCTTGATGGTGTCATTGACGTGGAGATTGACGAGGGGGCAAAAGAGGTTTTTGTTAAGTATGATCTTTTAAAATGCACTGAGGCCGATATAGAGAATAAGATGTTAGAGGAGGGTTTTATCCTTGATAGTAGCCTCGGGCAGAGGCTAAAGAGGGGGTTACTTCACTACACGGAAGAGAACGAGCAGGGGGCCATGCGCGCCGAGCCCAAGCCGTGCTGTACAGTTGAACCGAAGAAGAAAAAAAACCCCCTTAATGATGCGTGAGAAATCCTGCGGCTACTGGTGAGAGGGGAGAGCGGGTCGATATAATCTCTCATGGCCCTTCTAAAATGTTGACTCAATTTTCCTGTAGTAGTACAATCGCCCTCATGTGACTGGCCTGGATGTAAATGAAGCGGGTTGGATGCATTAGTCCTTCCGTCTTAAAGGTAATCACTTCAATTAAGGGGAGTTGTATGAACATCATCTCAGGAGATTTCGACGACGTTGATTGCTCTCATGCCGTGGAGATAGCCCCCAGGGTCTGGTGGGTAGGCCAAGAGCTTAAGGGAGAGGCCTTTCAGTGCCACGCCTATCTTATCGAGCATGGTGATCAGTCCGTGCTCATCGACCCCGGCTCGGTACTTACCTTTAACGGCACCCTCCGTAAGATAGAAGAGATAATCCCTTTTTCTAATATCCGCTACTTTGTCTGCCACCATCAGGACCCCGATATAACGGGTGCCCTTGGTATGATAGACGACCTTATCACCCGCGATGACGCCTGCATTGTGACGCACTGGCGCGCCGAGGTCCTTCTCAATCACTTTAACCTTAAAACACCTATGTGGCGCATTGACAGCCACGATTGGGCCCTTGACCTTGGTGGCAGGACCCTGAAGTTCATCTTTACGCCTTATCTGCATTTTCCGGGGGCCTTCTGCACCTTTGACGAAGAGAGCGGGGTACTCTTTTCCAGCGATTTATTCGGCGGTTTCGGCGGTGAGTTCTCGCTATTTGCAAGAGACGAGTCCTGCTTTGATACCATCAAGGCATTTCATGAGCACTATATGCCGGGTAGAGATTTTATCAGGCATTCTCTCCAGAGTATAGAAAAGGAGCCCCTTGCCATGATAGCCCCCCAGCACGGCTCCATTATCCCAGGCCCCCTTGTGAGACCCATAATAGATAAGCTCCGGGACCTTGAGTGCGGTCTCTACCTCATGGCACGCTCAGATACGGATATTCACCGCCTTATACAGCTTAATCATTTGCTCAAGGATTTCATGAAGGCCATGGTTATTTACAGGGACTTCGGTGATATGGCGCATAATATACTGCGTCTCGCAAAAGAAGTCCTTCCATTAGAGGCTATTGAGTTTTACGTGCAGAATGAGAAAAATAAGTCGATAATGTGTTATAGCGCAGAGAACCGTTACCACGGAGAGGAGATAGATAGGCCTGATTTTTTACCTGACCTCCTTCATATAGAGGACAATAAGGTCTATAAAAAAAGCGCCCCTTATTATGAGCGTATTGCGGTAGAGAGGGCCGGGGAGGAAAAAGACGCCATATTACTGCCCCTCAAGACCCAGAGTGACGGTAAGAGCAGGGGCGCGGCCCTTCTGATACTTTCGCACCCAATGGAGATAAGCGAAGAATTGAACTCCATACTCGACGAGATGCTCATCCCCTTATCTGTTGCCATAGAGCGCGAGAATATATACCGCATGCTCGAGGGTGAGCGCAACCTCATATACAGCCGCTCCATAAGGGATTCCCTGACAGGGCTCTATAACAGGGAATACATGGACGATTCCGTTAACCGCCTTATTGAGAGTCACAACAGAAACTATACCGATGGCCTTGCCCTTATAATCGTGGATATTGACAGGTTCAAGGATATAAACGACACCTACGGCCATGGCGTTGGAGACGAGGTCCTAAGGACCGCGGGATGCACACTTCGCGAAAGTCTCCGCAAGGTCGACATCCCTGTTCGTTACGGCGGCGACGAGTTCTGTTTTTTTATTTTGTCGCGTACCCTTAACGAGTCCATCCTTGTAGCCAATCGGATGAGAGAGACGATAAAAGGGCTGGACTTTAATGAAGGAAAGTCTTCTTTTGGGGTTACTATCAGCGCGGGAGTCGCCCTGCACAGGCAACATGAGCCCATTGATGAACTCATCAGGCGCGCCGACAGGGGGCTCTATGAGGCCAAGAAATCGGGCCGCGATAGCGTGCGTGCCTTCTCGGAAGTAGAGTCATAAGGCGGACCCCACTGAGATAAATTCCGCCCTTCAGCCATATCCGGGAGAAAGGACAAAAACGGGAGCCTCTGTCTGAGTTACTTTTAATAACTCTATGTTATCATCATGTTGCAGGTAGTCCTTAATGTCAATTCTTATCTTACACCGCGTCATTTTGCATCTACGCCTTGCCCTTGTCTCCTGTAAGTAAGGGTTGCTTTTTTGGTTTTACCTCCCAGGTTTAATGGCAAAGGCGGGTTTTGGTGAAGTCCTGGTCTGAGTAAAATTTTTTAATTTCAGGAGTCAAATCTATGTTACGTAGCATAAAAACCTTTTTTGATAAAAAGATAAAGCCGCCCCGGGGAGTAACCACAAAGAAGGCCACAGAGGATTCTTTGAGATTGTCCTCGGCGGCGCTTCTTATCGAGGCCATGAGGGCCGATGATAATGTATCCGACGAGGAGCTCCATGCCATGAGGGCCGGGCTTGGAAAAAAGTTTGGAACCAACGCGGAAGAGACTGAGGCCCTTATCCGCCTTGCCGAAGAAGCGGCCGCCTCTGCCGTCTCTCTCTACGGATTTACAAGCCTTATTAACAAGGGCTTTGAGTATGATGAAAAAAAAGAGATAATCGAACTGCTCTGGGAAGTTGTCTATGCCGACAATATTCTTGAAAAGCACGAAGAACACCTTGTGCGAAGAATCGCTGATCTCCTGCACGTCTCGCATAAGGATTTTATCGAGACCAAACTCAGCGTAAAGCGCAATGCCCTTAAGAGAGGAGATGAGAGATGACCACGGTAGCGAGTCCGGGATATGGTTTTACACTGCGCCTTCGTTCGGTAAATCAGCCGGGCATGGTTGGGCTTATCACCTCTACCATAGGGCATATGGGCGGTGACATCGGCGCCATTGATATAACAAGCGCCGATAAAAAAAGTATTACCCGCGATTACACCATAAACGCGCGCGGCGTTGAGCACAGCCGTATAATAGTCGATAAGATACGAAAGATAACGGGCGTCGAGGTCCTTAATGTATCGGACAGGACATTTCTTATTCACCTTGGCGGCAAGATAAAGATAGAAAATAGAGTGCCCCTCAATACGCGAGACGACCTCTCCATGGCCTACACCCCCGGCGTTGCCAGAGTATGCGAGGAGATAGTACGGGTTAAATCCAAGGTCTATAACCTCACCATGAAGAAGAGCACCGTGGCCATTGTTACGGACGGCTCCGCCGTGCTTGGCCTCGGAGATATAGGCCCCGAGGCATCAATACCCGTCATGGAGGGTAAATGCATGCTCTTTAGAAAATTCGGCGGCCTTAACGCCTTTCCCATCGCCCTTGCCACAAAGGACGTAGACGAGATAGTGGACACCGTGGTGCGTATCTCGCCCATTTTCGGGGGTATAAACCTTGAGGACATCTCTTCGCCGCGTTGCTTCGAGGTAGAGCAAAGGCTCGCCGAACGCCTCGACATACCCGTATTCCATGACGATCAGCATGGCACGGCCGTGGTGGTCGTGGCCGCGGTGACAAACGCCCTGAAGGTCATTGGCAAGGATATCGCCGAGATAAAGATAGTCATCTGCGGCCTCGGGGCCGCGGGTATCTCCTGCGCCAAGCTCCTCCATGCCTGCGGGGCTGGTTTCATAATAGGTGTGGATTCAAAGGGCATCGTCTACAGGGGTAGAGAAAGGGGTATGAACGGTGTAAAACGCGAGCTTTCGGAGATAACAAACCCGGGGTGTGAGAAAGGAGGGCTTGAGGAGGCCATAGAGGGGGCCGACCTCTTTATAGGCGTCTCGGGCGCAAACATAGTAAGCGTTGATATGCTAAAGACCATGAACCCCGACGCCGTGCTCATGGCGTTAGCCAACCCCACCCCTGAGATAGACCCCCATCTGGCGGACCCTCATGTGCGCATAATGGCCACGGGACGCTCGGATTTTCCCAATCAGGTTAATAACGTCCTCTGTTTTCCCGGGTTTTTCAAGGGGCTTCTCGCCTGTCACGCCAGTGAGGTAAATATGGAGATGAAGCTTGCCGCCGCTCATGCCATAGCCTCTGTTGTGGGAAAGGACGAGCTCAGTGAGGATTATATTATTCCCGGGGTCTTTGATGAGAGGGTGGCCCCGAAGGTGGCCGATGCTGTCATCCATGCCGCTTTAAAGACCGGAGCGTCGCGGAGGGTGCCGAAAAAGATGCCGAAGAACCCCAGGTAACCGGGCCCGCCAGGGTCTCGATGGCAGAGGGGGAGGGGGGCGCTTTCAGGGCGGGTAGCGTACTCGCCCTTTTTAGATATGCGGGTAATATGGGGCACGGGACTACTGATACATCCAGGTCCAGAGTATTACCTTTGGGGATAATGCCTCCTCTATCGCACCTGCGATCGCCGCGCTTCCAGCGCGATTGAAGTGAACGCCGCCATTTAAGAGAATCCTCTCTAAATATGCCGGATTGCCGTATCCCGGGTGAGCGGGGTCTTTCATCCTGGAGTCCAGGTCAACAAATACGGCGCCTGTTTTCAGAGCTTTATCTCTAACCCAACTGTTCCATTGCCTGAGTTTAGGGTCTGGACCATTTGCGGAAATAGTATTGGCCAATAGAATATTCTGGCCTGTAATACCGGCGCTCTGCACTTTATTTATAATAGAATCCAGACTGGAGCGCATACTTGATAAAGGTGTAGATGCCATATCATTTCTGCCGACGGCGATATAGACCCTCTTTGGGTTGTGGTCTAAAAGGGCTGTCTGTATTTTTTCGTCAATATCCGCAAGCATTGCGCCGCCAAAGGCCCTGTTAGCCACCCATATGGATGCACCGAGTTTCCTGGATAATTGATACCCCGGCGATGAAGTCTCATCAACCGTAGATCTGAGCCTGCCAACGCCGTAGTCGGGATTATTAAAACCCGGATGAGTCGACCAGTATGGTTTGCCATCTGTAATGCTGTCGCCTATGATAAAGATGTCCGGTGTATACACCTTTACCTCATCTACGTATACAATACCTTTTGCCCCCGGACCTGAACTGAATCTGACCTTTGCGATAGCTTTACCTGAGTATCCCCTGGAGGGCCCCACCTGCCTGAGAGACCCGAAGGTGTTATCGTCTTCAGAGACATAAGCCTTTATGGTATTTGCCACGTTGTCTACGACAAGGATGACCTGTTTGTATAACCCCGCAGAAAATGCCGAAGTGGAGACGCCGGCGGTATCGGTGCTAAAATGTACAGTGTTGGCTTTCTTTCCGCAATCAACGGTGGCTATAATATTATTCTCCGTGTCAAGAAGCTCCGCTATCCCCCTTGCCCCGGGAGCGTAGTTAATATCATACTCCAGTATCCATTTCCCGGAGGGTTCAGCGAAAGAACGAGTTGCAGAGACAGCCCGTGTTGATGCGGTATCTTTAAGTTGAAGTTTTTGACTATAATCCTTTTTGACAATAGCGGCGGTCCCGCCGGATCGGTCTAATGTCCAGGCGCCCAGGGTCTCGTTAAACCGCTCGTAAAATATCAGATTATCGGCTATGGAATGTTCGCTTATCTCAAGCTTGTTCCATCCCAGTATGAACTCCGATGAGCGGTCCGTAAAGTGCCCGGCCCCTCCGTAGTTTGTCCTGAAGGAGTTTTGTCCCTGAAACCCGGCCGGGGTCCTCTTGCCCGTATCCCTGTCCACTATCCATACGTCGTACAGGGTATTGGGAAGTAGCGAGTAGACGTTTACGTGGAGGAGCCTCTCCGTGGGGATAAAACCAACGGGCTCTATGAATATATATCCGTGGGCCTTACTGCCGGGGTCGGTCTTGTATAGTCTTATCTCCCTGTAATCAGCCATGGCAAGTACGCTCCTCAGCACAATAAAAAGAGAGAGGGTCAATATTGTTAAAAAGGTTTTTTTCCTTAACATAATGGTCCTCCTGTTGAATTATGGCGTAAAGTTGCTATAGTTACTCTTGTAAGAGATGGTTTTTTTATATCCTTCTTGTTAACAGGTTGTAATGGTCTCTGTATCTATTTAATAAACTCCTTACCCTTAGATAGCGAGGTTGTCATGCAGATAGGTTTCATAGGTCTCGGCAAGATGGGGCTCAATATGGTCAGGAGGCTCCTCAGAGCGAAAGAGCACGAGCTTGTAGTGATGGACAGGGGTAAAGCCCCCGTGGCCGAGGCCGTTAAATACGGGGCCGTGAGGGCACGGTCGTTAAAGGACATGGCCGGAAAACTCCGGGGCCCGAGGACCATATGGCTCATGATACCCGCAGGTAAACCCGTTGACGATACCATAGAGAAGCTCACGCCCCTGCTTGAAAAAGGTGATTGTATTATAGACGGCGGTAACTCCAATTACAAGGATTCTGTTCGAAGGGCCCGGGCCCTCTCGGCCCATGGGATAGACTTTCTTGACGCAGGCACAAGCGGCGGCGTCTGGGGGCTTACCGAGGGGTATTGCCTCATGGTGGGAGGCAGGGCAAGGGCCTTTAAAAAGCGCGAATCCATCTTCAGGACCCTTGCCCCGGAAAATGGTTACGAGTATATGGGAGGCCCCGGGGCGGGTCATTACGTAAAGATGGTCCATAACGGCATAGAGTACGGACTGATGCAGGCCTATGCCGAGGGTTTCTCCCTTCTTGAGTCATCTGATTACAAGCTCGACCTTGAGAAGATCTCCGCTGTATGGAACCACGGCAGTGTCATAAGGTCATGGCTCCTTGAGCTTGCCGAGAGGGCATTTAATAAGGACGGCGAACTTGCCGATATAAAACCCTATGTGGCCGATTCCGGTGAGGGCCGGTGGACCGTCATTGACGGGTTGGAAAAAGATGTTTCAATCCCCGTAATAACGCTCTCTCTCTTATACCGGCTTCGTTCAAGAGAGGAAAATCCCTTTGCCGCCAGGCTTCTTGCGGCGCTCCGTGACCAGTTCGGGGGACACGGTTTTAAAAAGTAGTCTTTATCCCGGCGTACCCCCTGATATGTGGATGTGGGGGTGGAAGCGCCCGATTATACATAAAAAATAGCGAGGCCCCTATGTCAGAAAGAACGCCAAATCCTACAACCATGGTGATATTCGGCGCAACAGGTGACCTTAACAGAAGAAAACTCCTCCCCGCGCTATACAGATTGCAGACCCTTGGGCTCATGCCGGAGCGGTTTAATATCGTGGGTTTTTCCACAAGAAAACTCACTCACGATAAATTCAGGGACTTTTGTATTGAAGCTATTAATGAGTTTTCGCCCCGTGTGCCCTTACAGACAGAGCTTGACCGCCTCCTTCGAAACATTCGTTTTGTCTCTTCTTCCTTTGATGACCCGGAGGGATACGGCAAACTCACCGAGGTCCTTGGTGAACTTGATACCGACTCTCCGTCTCCTGCCTCAAGGATTTTTTATATGGCCACACCGCCGAGTTTTTTTGAGGTGATTATTGAGAGGCTCGACGCCGTGGGCCTCGCACAGGGCGACGGCAGGGCCCTTGATAGGCCGAAGGTAATAATAGAAAAACCCTTTGGAAGGGACCTTGAGAGCGCACATAAACTTAATGGACGGATTGCCGGGTATTTTGACGAGGAGCAGGTATACAGGATAGACCATTATCTTGGCAAGGAGACGGTGCAGAACATACTCTTTTTCAGGTTTGCCAACGGTATCTACGAGCCCATATGGAACAGGCGTTTTATCGACCACGTGCAGATTACCGCCGCCGAGACGGGCGGGGTGGGTAAAAGGGGCAAGTACTTTGAGGAGTCGGGGACAATGAGGGATATGGTGCAGAACCACCTCATGCAACTCCTTACCCTTGTGGCCATGGAGCCACCGGCATCCATGAGCTCTGGTAAGATAAGAAGAGAGAAGATAGAGCTCCTTCAGGCCCTGCGGCCTATTACCGGCGAAGATATACAGAGCCACGCGGTGAGGGGGCAGTACGGCCCCGGGACCTCGGGGGGCCTTGAGGTTAAGGGATACAGGGGGGAAGAGGGCATACCAGAGGGCTCTACCACGGAGACCTATGTTGCCCTCAAGGTCTTTGTCGATAACTGGCGCTGGGCCGATGTGCCTTTTTATCTCCGTACCGGCAAGAGAATGAAAAAAGACGTTACCGAGATAGCCGTTCACTTCAAACACGTCCCCATATGCCTTTTTCAGGATTCTCTTGATGGATGCCCCGCTAATAATACGCTCATCCTCAAAATACAGCCCGACGAGGGTATCGCCTTTCAGTTTAATGTGAAACGCCCTGGCTCGTCCCGTCATATGGAGCAGGTTACCATGGATTTTTCCTACAGGGAGAGCTTTCAGGCAGAGCTACCCCTTGCCTACGAGAGGCTCATACTTGACTGCATGCTCTCGGACTCTACGCTCTTTCCTCACAAGGCGGGCATAGAGGCGTCGTGGGCCTTTATTACTGATATATTAAAGGCCTGGGAAACCGGGGACGCGTCAGAACTCTCGATATATGAGGCTGGTTCATGGGGTCCCGAGTCAGCCGATGAACTCCTTACGAGAAGCAGGCGTTTCTGGCGTAATACTTAAATGGAGAGTGCTGTGTCAGTAAATGTACCGGAGATAATCATCTGCGACGGGAGTCTTGAGTTATACAGCAAGGCCGCCGCGGCCATAATGTCTCTGGCGCAGGGATGTCATGAGAAAAAAGGCAGGTTTAACGTAGCCCTCTCAGGAGGCTCTACCCCTCTACCCCTTTACGGACTTCTCGCCTCCGAGCCTTTTCGCCATCGGATAGATTGGGATAGTATTTCTTTTTTCTGGTCCGATGAAAGAAGCGTTCCGCCCGACCATGAAGATAGTAATTACGGTGCGGCAGAGGCCATACTGCTTGAAAAAATAGATGTGGAAGAGGGGCGGATTCATAGAATTGAGGGTGAGCTTGGCGAAGATGCGGCCCCCGCCTATGAGCTTGAGTTGAAGAGGGCCTTTGGTCTTGGCGAAGGCGAGTTCCCCTTCTTTGACCTCATGCTTCTCGGCATGGGGCCAGATGGTCATACGGCCTCTCTTTTTCCGCACTCGCCGGCCCTTGACGAAGATAAAAAAATAGTGGCCGCGGAGTATGTGAAAAAGCTCTCCTCAACTCGCATTACCCTCACCCCGCCGGTAATAAATAAGGCGGCCAATATCATCTTTCTCGTAACGGGCGCCGAGAAGGCCGCCGTACTTAAGGCCATACTTGAAGGTCCCTTTGACGCCCATGCCCGGCCTGCGGCCCTGACCCTGCGGGCAGAGGGCAGGGTCAGGTGGTTCCTTGACAAACCCGCCGCCTCCCTGCTAAGAGAAGGCTCTTACAGGATTATCTAAGGCCTAAAGGTCTCCTCTGTTTCGCGGTTATCCATGAACCCGTTGTGGAGAACACGCCGCCCCCCTATATTTTTCTCCCCCTGGACCATGAGCCTACTTAATGCTTGTAATAAATACCCGTAGATATTATGTTATATGAAGTTTAATGATAGTCGTTATACGCCTGTAACCGGTTTTATACGGAGCCCCGATGGAGCAGTATCTTAAAAATTTCGGCAACCTCAAGGAATTCATCATACCCGCCGCCACAACTATCATCATCATCATCATATTGCTCATCCTGAGGGGCGCCGTATTCAAGCTCCTCCGTAAGGGCGCCGCGCGCACAAAGTCCAATATTGACGATGTAATGGTAAGGGCCATAAAGACGCCCTCTTTATACTGGTCCGTGGCCATAGGACTCTACGTGGGCGTTGCCGTCTCAAGCCTGCCGCTCCGCTATGTAAATTACATCACCAAGGGCATATACGTCCTTATCATCATCTCCATGACCCTTGTCGCCGCCAATCTATCAGGGAGGATTTTCGAGAGTTATATCAGCAGGAGCAAGGTCCCCATGCCAACAACGGGGCTTACCTACGCCATAATAAAGGGCGTTATCCTTGTTGTCGGTTTTCTCATCGTCCTCTCGCTACTGGGAATATCCATTACCCCGCTTTTAACGGCCCTTGGCGTTGGAGGCCTGGCCGTGGCCCTTGCCCTGCAGGACTCCCTTACAAACTTCTTTGCCGGACTTCATGTCCTCCTTGAGAGGAGTGTGAGGGTAGGTGATTTTATAAAACTCGAGTCCGGCGAGCAGGGTTATGTAAAGGACATTACATGGAGGACCACGCGCATACGCATGCTTGGAAATAACGAGGTGATAATACCCAACAGTAAGCT
Source organism: uncultured Thermodesulfobacteriota bacterium (assembly GCA_964605225.1). Classification (GTDB taxonomy): domain Bacteria; phylum Desulfobacterota; class GWC2-55-46; order GWC2-55-46; family JADFVP01; genus JAJRZX01. The sequence goes on from CAZSAY010000015.1 coordinate 25,958, forward strand.
CAGCCAGTCCATAGTGACGAACTACTACCTCCCGGAAAAATGGATGAGTCTCCTTATAAACGTGGGCGTAAGCTACAACGCCGACCCCGACCATGTGGAGCGCGTCCTTACGGATGTGGCCATGAGCGCCGTGGGAGAGATACCCGGCCTTGTGGGGGCGCCTGAGGCCGACAATCCATTTGTCCGTTTTATCCCGGGTTTTGGTGAGAGTTCACTTGATTTTACTCTTATATGCAAGGTGCGCGAATTCGTGGACCAGTACCTTGTTCAGCACGAGCTCAGGAAGCGTATCTTGAAGCGTTTTCGCGCCGAGGGTATAGAAATACCATATCCCCATAGGACGGTATATGTAAGGGAGGAAAAAGAATGGAACCAGTAGTTAAAGACGAGTTTGAGTTTCGCCAGTGCATAGGCCTTACAAAATCAACTGGACAGAGGGCGCGTAACCTCCGTGAGCTACGGGACCTTATCGCCACGATAAGCGTGGAATCCATCTTCAATCACACTTTTCAGTACTTTCTGAAGGGGCACAGCCTGGAGTATACCAATGATTTCGGGCACTGGGCAGGCGAATGCCTTGAGGAGAGGGCCCTCTCCGAGTATATATCCAACATTGACATATTCGCATTCCAGGATATAGACGCCTTGAGAGCAGAGATACTGGGGCAGATAGATACCTATCTCGAAGCCTTTCCCGAGCCCCGCGAGGCCATGCCAGGTGACGAGTTCTACTTCAACGAGACCGTTAGCTTTGTCTTTCCTATCGGCATGAGGGCAAGGAACCTCGCGGAGTTCCTCATGGCCATAAAACACGTAGACCCGGGGTGCATATACTACCACTTTTATCTCGCCAGAAGGAGGCTCGGCCAGGACTCCGGGGATTTTGCCATGTGGATTAAGGACACGTTGAAAAAGGAAGAGCTTGCCGCGAGGATTGCTTCCATTGACCCTTTTATGCTCAATATTGAGAATATACGGTATGAAATTATCGAGTTCGTGGAGGAAGAGGTTCATAAAGACATGGAGATGATGGCAAGATGATTGATCAATACACGGGGATTGCCCCGCAGGGAGACCTCATACTCTTAAAAAAATTGTGTAATATCTTCAGGGACAAAAAGTTTTTGCACGTGAACTCCACCCGCGCCGGTGGCGGCGTGGCGGAGATACTTGTGCGTATGGTGCCTTTTTTAAAGGACCTCGGCATTGATGTGCGCTGGGAGGCCATAGAGGGCGATGGAGACTTTTTTGATATGACGAAAAAGGTCCATAACGCGCTTCAGGGCAACATCGAGATAGTAACTGACGCCATGTGGCAACACCATTATGATATAAATAAAAAAAATGCCGAGCACCTTGACCTTGAGGCAGACGCCGTCATCATACATGACCCGCAACCCGTGCCCCTTGTGGAATACAGAAAAGGAGGCACCTGGATATGGAGGTGCCATATAGACATATCCAACCCCATGCAGGAGGTCTACAAGAGGGTGGAGCACTACTGCAAGCTCTATGACGCCTCCATTTTTTCCGTATCCAAGTTTGCCAAACCCATGGATATGGACGAGTTCATAATACCTCCTTCCATCGACCCTCTTGCCGAGAAGAACAGAGACCTTACGCCCGAGGAGATAATCGAGACCATGGAGAGGTTCAATCTGCCCACGGACCGCAACATCATACTTCAGGTATCGCGTTTTGACCGCTTTAAAGACCCCGTGGGCGTCATAGAGGCCTACAGGAACGTAAAAAAATATAACGACTGCATACTCGTCCTTGCCGGCAGTCCCGCTACCGATGACCCCGAGGCCGATGCCGTCCTCGAAGAGGTGAAGACGGCGGCGAACGGCGACCCTGATATACATATACTTATGCTACCGCCCTTCAGCAATAAAGACATCAATGCACTTCAGCGGGCGGCCACGGTGGTGCTTCAAAAATCCCTTAAAGAGGGTTTCGGCCTTACCGTGAGCGAGGCCATGTGGAAGGGTAAACCCGTAGTGGCCGGGGCCGTGGGTGGTATTCCCCTTCAGATAGAGCATGGCGTAACCGGTTTTCTCGTCCACTCCGTTGACGGCGCGGCCTTCAGGATAAGACAAATTTTTAATAATCCCGAGATGGCCTCCCGTATAGGCGAAGAGGCAAGGGAATATGTGAGGAACAATTTTCTCATAACACGCCATATAAGAGACTATCTCGGCGCATGGTACTCGGCTGAGAATCGCGGAAAACACATCCTGGAACTATGAGCGTAAATAGACTAAAGGCCCTTGTAGAAGATAATTTTGCAGAGAGATCACTTATCGTGGTCTCCAGTAGAGAACCCTATGTGCACAAAAGGACTTCCTCTGGCATCAAGGTAGAGAGGCCCGCCGGCGGGCTTACCTCGGCCATGGACGATGTGCTTCGGGCCGTTGGAGGCACCTGGGTGGCCTGGGGTAGCGGCAACGCCGATAGAGAGACCTCTGTTGAGGGCCGTGTCTCTGTTCCGCCATCTCACCCCTCGTATACGCTTAAACGTGTCTGGCTTACCTCTGGTGAGGTTAATAATTATTATAACGGATACTCAAATCACATGCTCTGGCCGCTCTGTCATCTCTCCCTTGACAGAGTTTTTTTTATGAAAAAATTCTGGCGCGATTACGTAAAGGTCAATAAAAAATTCGCCGATGCCGTAATAAGCGAGGCACACGCGGATTCCATAGTCTGGATCCATGACTATCATCTCTGCCTCGCCCCTGCCATGATAAAGGCGGAACTGCCAAACCTTCCCCTCATGCATTTTTGGCATATTCCCTGGCCCAACTGGTTTTCTTTCAGGGTATGTCCACAGGCAAAGGAGCTTGTCGAGGGTCTTCTCGGTAACGACCTCATTGGCTTTCAGATACCGATGTTTACAAAAAACTTCATGGACTGCGTAAAGGAATGCCTTGATGCCGAGGTGGATTATGAGAATAATACCGTTACTTACAAGGGCCATCTTACACAACTGAAGTCTTTTCCCATAAGCATTGATTACGATAGATTTAACAGCGAGGCAAACTCAAAGAGAACGGTAAACACCATTAAGAAAATCCGTAGCCGTATCAATATCCACGGCTTTCTCGGCATAGGCGTTGACAGGCTTGAGTACACAAAGGGCCTTATCAAGAGGCTTCAGGCCATAAATCTTTTTTTCGA
>CAZSAY010000016.1:0-28322 GCA_964605225.1 uncultured Thermodesulfobacteriota bacterium
TGAGTATCCTTATGGCTTTTTCAAGCTGGCCTTCATAAACCTTAACCTCTGACAAAAAATAACACCCCCTCTATAAAAGAAATTCTTTTTGCCTTATATCTTCAGTCCCCTGGCCCTGTCTCCAGGGGTGGACCATATACTGTGCACAACCAGAAATCATCTTACCGCCAGCCCCCGTCACCTGTTACCCCGCACAAGAGCCCCTTTTATATAATGGATGCCCGCCCCTGTGATACATAAGCAGATACTAAAGACTGAGGCTTAACAACAGGGAAAGGAGGTGATTATAACAGAAAAAAATAATAAGTCAAAATATTTAACAGACCCCCTCTTATCGAATCCGGAAAGGAATGAGAGTGGGTACAAAAAGACCTGCCCTGTTTCTCAGAGGCAGGTCTTTATTCAATCACCCCGGAGGGCGGTTAATTTTATTTATCGTGGCAGGTCCTGCAGACTCCGCTACCCGTATTGCCGCCTACCCTTCTCAGGAAGAGGCCGTCAGAACAGTCCTCGCCATTATTAGCGCCAAGGCCGGCAACACTACCACCACACCAGTACTGCATACCTGTAGCTGTAGCGTTTCCATGGTTGGCATAGAGGTATGTGCTATCGGACTCGTCGTAGCTGAGGTTACGGAAATGCGGGTCATGGCATGAAGCGCATTCCACCTGGTTGTTCCTCAACAAATTACCGATTGTCGCAGTGCTTGAAATAAAGCCCGATACGGCCCAACGGTTCTGCGTCAGGTTCGTAAAGAAGGATGTTGTGTTAGAAAGGCCGGCTGACAGGTTGATATCGCTTATTACAGTACTTCTGGGCCTGAGACTCGCCTTTGATGAGCCCGAATATGGCACGGAGACGGGGTGGTCGTTTGTCAGGTCAAAACCCAGGGATAGACTCGTTACCGTACCTTTGGTGGCAAAAGCGCCGGTTAGCGTATGACAGGCATCGCAAAGTGCGTTTCCGGCCCCCTCGGCAGGCCTACCAAAGTGGTCATACTGTTCTAAATTAAATGGATGACCAATCGGACCTGGCATCCTGAATTTCCATTTCTTGGTCAGGTCGCCACCGGGAACAACGCCACCCTTACCTGGAGCGTTGACAAGGCTGTCGAAGGTGGTGGCTCCATCGTGACAGCTCAGGCAGGCCAGTGTTGACCCGCCGAGGTTGGCTTGATTGATGACGGTTCCGGCTTTGGTAGTGCCATAGCCGATATAGTTTGCGGAGTTGGCAATAGACCTGTTCCATAGAGGACTTGAACCTGAACCGGCATGATGAGGCGTGTGACAAAAAATGCATATCTGTGTAGTGGACTCCGTCGTTATTACCCTTCCGAAGTCGCCGAGGTTGTGCCTTGACTTTACTATGCCGTTGGCAACTGTGCCCGGTGTGTAATCGGATATTGTGGCGGACTCAAAAAAATCAACCGCCGAAGAGCTACCTGGAGATAAAAATACAGCGGCTGTAAGCACCGCTACTGCTGTAACTAATAGTCTTTTCAAAACCCCCCCCTGCCATGACAAAAAAAATCCCTGGCTTTTTATCCTTATCGGATTTCACTAAAGTCCCAAACATCTATAAAAAATAAAAAGCCATCCTTACGACTCTTAAAGACCCGTAGAATGGCACTCATCACCCTTTACCTTACTGCCTTGGAGCCCTTCATGAGCATAAGGCATTATAAAATACAACTTGTTAACTCTATTTTAATGATTACAGGACAAAAGTCAAGAAAAATTTATCTTTTTTTAATAAAAAATATAAACTATTTTAAAAAACTCTACTAAAGGGTAAAGATTTAACCGCCGCAAAAATCTCAGGAAAAGGACTTTAATTGCCTGCACCTCTTTGGATGGCGGAGCTTTCTGAGGGCCTTTGCCTCTATCTGGCGTATCCTCTCCCTTGTTACCTTAAAATAGGCGCCCACCTCCTCAAGGGTATGGTCCCTTGACTCGCCTATACCGAACCTCATCCTGAGGACCTTTTCCTCTCTCGGCGTAAGGGTTGAGAGGACCTCATTCATGCGTCCCGAAAGGTCATTGAGCATCATCTCGTCATGTGGGACAGAGGCATCCTTATCCTCTATGAAGTCTCCAAGGAGGCTCTCACCATCGTCTCCTACAGGAGTATCAAGCGAGATAGGCTCCTTGGCCATCTTGAGAATCTTCCTCACCTTGTCCACGGGCAGGAGCAGGGCCTCTCCGAGCTCTTCAACGGTAGGCTCCCTGCCATGGTTCTGCACAAAATAATGGACCGTGCGAAGGAGTTTATTGATTGTCTCTATCATATGGACCGGTATGCGTATGGTCCTTGCCTGATCCGCTATAGCGCGTGATATGGACTGGCGTATCCACCAGGTGGCATATGTGGAAAACTTATAACCACGCTTATACTCAAACTTCTCTACTGCGCGCATAAGGCCTATGTTGCCTTCCTGAATAAGGTCCATAAACTGCAGGCCCCTGTTCAGATACCTTCTCGCTATGCTCACCACAAGGCGGAGATTGGACTTTATGAGCAGTTCCCTTGCCGCCCCTATCTCGTGTTCATGAAGACATATGGCAGTAAGCGTATTCCCCAGGCCCTCATAGTCAAGGCCCACCCTGGCGGCAAGCTCCTCTTCTCTCTTATGGTTCTGCCGGGCCTCACACATCACATCCTTAATGGTCCTGCCGCGCAACAGCGGCCCTGCCGGACCCTTGCCGCCTTTTTCGGCGCGGGCCACCATGTTCTCAAGGCGCCGTATCTTTCTCCTTATCCTCTTGAAATCCCCCTCATATCCCGTAAGCCTCTCAATGGACGCTCCGAAGATATTACTGCGTTTATCTATGTCAAGGAGAAGGTTAAGGCACTTCTCTGTCGGTCTCTTGCCGGCCTTCCAACTTGCCGCGGACCTGCCGTAAATCTTCTTTATATTATCTATCTTATGGAATACATCCTGAAGGTCTGACTCCGCCTCGCTTAAAATCCTCTCATCGTCGTCATATTCTATTACCTCACGGCCCTCGGAGCTTTTCCCCCGTAGCCTCTCCTTAAGCGAATCAAGTTCTTCTATTATCACCTTCGTCTTCAGCAACTCTATGGCCACGCCGAACATGCCCTGCTCAACGGTCCTGGCAAGACGCACCTCTTCGTCCCGCGTAAGGAGCCGTACGGCACCCATCTCTTTCAAGTAGGCCCTTACAGGGTCTTTGACGGCGCTGGGCTGCGCCACGGCAAGGGGCGGGGCGGACTGAATGGGTTCGGAGGCCACAGGCCTTGCGGGCATGGCCTTGACTGCCTTCTTATCCCCCTGCATATCTCTTGATCTAGCCATAATAAAAGTATCGAACCATACAGGCAAAAGATGAAGGAAAACTTAGCGGCCTTTTTTCTCTATCCTCTTCTTTATCTCTTGTGCAAGCTCAGCCTGCCCCGAGTCTGCAAGCCTGCCGAGCATCTCCTTTGTAGCCTTCTTAAGTTTACCCCTGTTCAGTATCTTTTTCAAACTATCTTTGAGCATCTTCTCCGGGTCCCTTATAAAGTCGTCATCATCGCGCAAAAGCCCTGTCTTTATAAAACCGGGGATCTCCGCCCCATGCAGGGCATCGGCTATCTCGTCAATCCTAAAAGTACCCGGGTCCTCCATGGCTCCGCATATAATAGCTCCAGCCTTTTTAAGCCCGGAATCTCCAAATACCGCCAGGGCCTCTCTCACATCAGCGCAGTAGAGTTCCGGCCGGTTAAGGATTACCTTCAAGACAGTAAACTCCACAAGGGTAGAACCCCTTAGCGAGGCGATGCTCCCCGCCGGCCGCGCAGCGTCACCAGCGGCCCTTACCTGCCGGGGCGCCTTTTCACCGGAGCGAAGGGCCTCGTATACCGAGGCTGAAGGCATCTGTAAAAGCGAGGCCACATAAGAGGCGTAGTGGTCCCTCTCGGCTACATTTTTTAACCTTGATATATACTGCAACGCGCCCTCGAAAAAAAGGGCCTTACCCTCGGGCGCTCTAATATCAAGACCCGATTCGAGACCCTTCAGATAAAACTCCAGTATGGGCACGGCCTTCTTCAAGGCCTTTTTCATCTCTTCCGCCCCCTTTGCACGCAGAAAATCATCGGGGTCCTTCCCGTGAGTAAGGGTAACTACCCTGCACCTCATATCCTCGTCAATAAAGAGCTCCATGCTCCTCAGGGCCGCCTTGACACCGGCCTCGTCGGCATCAAACAGGGTGTATACGCTTGAGGCGTATCCGCGAAGTATCCTTACATGCCCCTTTGTAAGGGCTGTGCCAAGGGTGGCCACGGTATTTGTAAAACCATTGGCGTGCATGGCAAGGAGATCGAAATATCCCTCTACGACGATAGCACAATTTTTATCTTTTATTGCCGGACCTGCCTGTGAGAGCCCGAAGAGGGTCTCGCCCTTTTTGAAGAGCTCCGTCTCCGGGGAATTTAGATACTTCGGCCCCCTCTCGCCAAGCTCCCTGCCGCCAAAGCCTATGACCCTCTCACGGATATCGGTGATGGGAAAGATAAGCCTCTCACGGAACCTGTCGTAATATCCCTTGTCCCCTTTACTTACAAGCCCGGCCTTTTCCGCGAGCCCTCCCGGGTATCCGGCTCTTTCAAGGTAATTCAAAAGCCCGCTCCAACCCCGTGGGGCGTAGCCAAGGGCAAAGCGGCGAAGGAGTTCGCTGTCCTTAAACCCCCTCTTCTCAAGGTACTCTTTGGCTCCGGCTCCCTCACCGGAAGATAGCGTCTTTACAAAATAATCCCTTGCCGCGCTGTTGACCCTGTAGAGAGAATCCTTATATCCACGTTTGGCCCCGGCGCCCCTCTCTTCCTTTATGGTAACGCCGCACCGCGAGGCCAACTCCCGAACGGCATCAGGAAAAGGGAGGCCGTCTTTTTTCATAAGAAAGGTGATGGCGCTTCCCGTCTCGTGACAGCCGAAACAGTGAAATATCTTCTTGTCCTCATTAACGGAAAATGAGGGCGTCTTCTCGGAGTGAAAGGGACAGAGCCCGAGCCAGTTCGCGCCCCGCTTCTTAAGGGGGATGTACTCGCCGATTAGGCGGACGATGCTTGTGCGCTCTCGCACCTCATCTATTTTTTCTTTTGGTATCATATGATTACAGACTTAAAAGATTTCAAAACCTTCCACTTTCTTTTGGAAAAAAGAAAGTGGAGCAAAGAAAACCAATAGGGGATGGGCTTAATTACCACTAAACTTGCCCCATGCGCCCCAACTTACCCTTTTAAAAAAAAACGCAAATGCCCCGCATTAAAAAATTATTTAAGATACACTACCGTCACGCCTGCCCCGCCCGCCTCGGGCGGGCCCGGACCAAAGGACTTTACCTCTCTTCTATCCCTTAGATGCTCGGCAACGGCCTTTTTAAGGGCCCCCGTGCCCATGCCGTGAATAACCTCCACTACATTAAGCCCCTCAAGATGGGCGTTATCAATAAACCTTGTAAGCTCCCCCACGGCCTCCTCATAGCGCATGCCTATGAGGTTAATCCTCCCGGAGGCCCCGCCTCCCCGGCTTTTCATCTCTACATGGGCATATTTTTGCTTTTTCCCCGTCTCCTTCGCGCCGCTTAGCTCAAGCCTCGTTATATCCACCCATACCTTGGCGCTTCCCATCAGGAGCTCGGCCCTACCCGCATCCATATCAACCCTTGTGACCACACCCTTTGTCTTCGAGCCCGAGAGCCTCACCTTCTCGCCCACAAAAGGTGGCCTTTGCTTTTTTGGCGCCCTCTTCGGAGTTAATTTAGCGGCTACCCTTGCCCCGACTTTAGTTATAGAGGCCGCGGCAGGGGCGTCCTTCTTTTTTTCCCTAAGGAAGGTCTCCCTTATAGAGGCCACCTCCCCACGCGCCTCCTCCACTATGGAGTTTATCCTATCTTTGGCCCCTTTTAAAAGCTTATCCCTCTCATCTCTCAGGCGCTGCAGTTCCCCTTTGCGCCGCTTTTCCAGTTGCTCCAACCGCTCCCCCATCTCACGGAGCCGTTCCTTCTCCTTCTCTATAACCCTGATGGACTCCACAAAGGCGCCCTCGGGGCCTGTAAGATAACCGCGCGCCCTATCAATAAGCTCCGCCGGCAAACCAAGGGCCCCGGCGATATTGATTCCAAGGCTCGGTCCGGGCACGCCGTAGACAAGGCTGTAGCGGGGCTCAAGGGTGGCCTCGTCGAACTCCACGGAGACGTTTTCATAACCCGGGTCTACGGCCCCATGGGCCTTTATGAGGTTAAGGTGAGTAGTAACAACGCTAAGGGCCCCCTTTTCTTTGAACCTCTCAAGGACGGCAAGCCCCAGAGCCTCTGCCTCGACGGGGTCCGTGCCCGCGCCAATCTCGTCGATAAGCACAAGTGAATCTGCTCCCGCCTCCTGTAAAAACAAGGTCAGCCGCCTCACATGGGCGCTGAAGGTGCTGAGGCTCGCCCCGATGTCCTGCCTGTCGCCTACATCGGCAAAGACAGAAGAAAATATACGGGCCATTGAATCCGCTCCCGTGGTAATGGGAAGCCCCGATGCGGCCATAAGGGTAAGGAGCCCGAGGGTCTTTAGCGCTACGGTCTTGCCTCCCGTATTTGCCCCGGAGATTACCACTACCTTTGTATCTCGCCCAACGGTTATATCAACGGGCACCACGGGGGGGCCGCCATCCGCTTCCTTTAAGGCAAGGATAGGGTGCCTCGCCTTAATAAAACTTATATCACCCTCGTCGCCTACCTCGGGGACTACGGCACCTACCTTTTGAGCAAAAAGGACCTTGGCTCCAAGAAGATCAAGGGCGGCAATCACTTCAAGGTCATTTAAGAGGTCTTCCTTTACCTCAAGGACATCTCCGGTAATCTCTCTTAATATCTCCCTCTCTTCGGCGCGCTCCTGTTTCTTAAGTATTGAGAGTGAGTTATTGAGCTCAACAAGCTCCATGGGCTCGATGAAAAAGGTGGCCCCGCTACCGGATCTACCGTGTATGACGCCGGGAATCTCAGAGTTCTTGCCCGCCACTACGGATAGGACAAACCTGTCATCGCGTATGGTTATAATATCGTCCTGCAGGAGCTCTTTTGACTCGGGGTCTTGAATTAATTTTGAGAGGATATCCCTGATGCGAGTCTTGGAGCTTCGAAGTTTATTGCGTATGGAGCGGAGCCTCGGAGAGGCGGAGTCAAGGATGAGCCCTTTATCGTCAATAGTCTTAAGGAGCCTCTTACGGAGAGGGTCGAGTTCCGAGAGGCCGCTTAAGATGGACGCAAAATTTGGATAGGACTTCAGAAAGGCCGGGCCGAGCATGGCCCTGAGCCTACCCGTGACGACAAGGTTGTCTTTTAAAAAAAGGAGCTCTTCCGCTAATATAAAGGCCCCTTCTGGAAAGGGCCTTTTCAGGATTGGTCTTATGTCGTGCGTACCGGCGATGGGAAGCCTGCCCGAGGTCCCGGCAAGAGAGGCCGCCTCCGTAAAGATGCTGAAGGACTCGTCAATAAACCCCATGTCCATGACGGGGCGGACGGCGTAGGCCAACTCTTTACCCCGACCGGTAAGAACGAATCCGGCAAGGGCGGTAAGGACCTCGTTAAACTCAAGTACCTCTAATGTAGCGTTGTCCACAATATATTCTTGAGTCCTTGCCTGAATTATGAACCGGATGCAGGACAAAGAGGGTTAAGACGCTGCCGCTTCGCACCCCCCCCACTCCCCCAAATCACAGCAAACCCCTTCTCATCGTCGCCGCCTACAGAGCGCGCCCCATGCAAGGGGCCCACGCCTTTTATCCCGGCACCGAATCCTCGCGGCTAAACCCTTGAGATCCTCCTGAAGCCAGCTGTCTCCACAATCTCGATATCCGGAGAGAGTATATTATCAAAGAGCAGGTTCATGCCGATATTATCACTGGACATATGGCCTGCTATGATTACGTTAAGATGGTTTTTTTCGGCTTCCTTCCTGTGCTCCTCGCTTATATGCATGCCTACCACGGTGCCCACTCCCGCGTTGGAGAGATTTTCGAAGGCCTTCTTACTGCCTCCCGTACCGCCTGTCATATCGACAAAGACCTGCCCGGCCTTTCTCTTTCCGGAGCCGCAGACTATCTCGGGAGTCATTACCTCAGAGGCGGCCTGCTCATACTCGGGTATGTCCGCGAGGATATCGAGTATATCCGCGACATAGACCGGTTTTTCTTCATCAAGGATGCCCTGCAGAAAGGTAACGACAGAGTTATCGGCAGGGGTGTGCATGCACATAAAGGGGATATCAAGGAGGCGCGCGGCGTCAACGGCGCGCATATGGTTGGCCGGCATGATACGTCTTTGAACCTCGGATATCCTCTCGGCCATTATGTCCTCGGCCACGTTTATGGGCACGCCGTATTTTTCCATAATACCGGACTGCATATTCATCACGGCATGAAGTTTTGCCATGGCCCTGCCCTCGGGATGATGGGCGATGACGAGGTCAATAGGGGTGCCTTTTTCGCCGAGGCGGTCGGCAAGGAGAACCTCGCCCACTTCCATGTCTATACCAACGATAGCGCGTTTTACCTCTGTAGCGGGGTCGCCGTAAAGAAGGCGCGTATCGGAGTAGGGATTTACGAGCCTATCGGCATCAAAGTACTTCTTATCCTTTTCCTTGAGCTCATCAAAGTCCTTTTTCACCCTGGCGAGCCCCGCTCTAACCTCATCTATACCGCGGGGGTCTACCTCCATACCGCGTGTGTATGCCTTCTCGTATATATCCTTAACATTCATGGTCATATCTCCTTGAATTTCATGTATTCACTTAAACATATAAAAAAGAGGTACGATGCGACGGCTTTATCAAGAGATGCCCGGCCCTAATTATTCAGGACCTTTTTAACGGCCTCCTGAACGGCCTTGCCCCCTGTCTTGCCTTTAACCTTTGCCATGACGGCCTTCATAAGGCGGCCCATGTCCTTCATGGAAGAGGCGCCAAGCTCCCCGGCCGTCTCCTTAACGATGGTCTCTACCTCTTCAGCCGTAAGCTGAGCGGGCAAAAACTCTTCCAGTATCTTTATCTCCTCGGCCTCCACAGCGGCAAGTTCAGCTCTACCGCCCTTCTCATACTGCTCAATGGAGTCGCGCCTCTGGCGTATCATGGTCTGTACCAGAGAGACGCTATTAACGGCCTCGTCGGGGGTTTTGGAGGAGCGCAGTTCTATCTCCTTATTGGCAACAGCGCTAAGAAGCATGCGGAGCGTGGAAGTGCGGCGTTTATCCCCCGCCTTCATGGAGGCGGCTATCATGGCCTTCAGATCGTCTTTAAAACCCATATGAACTCCTATCTAATATATTTTTCAAGATAAAAAGCCCGGGACAAACCGGGCTTTTGAAAGATTGATTATATCACATAATTGAACCATTAAAGCCCGAGGACTGAAGGGCACTGACTTTTAAATACAAAACTCTCTTACGAAAGGCCGATTTTCATGGGCTCAGGGAACAATGGGTTCCCCGCCCGCTATCCCCCCCCCCTTAGTATACGGGTTTACCGTCAAAACCAAGGAGCCTCTCCCAGTACTCATCTATCTGGCGCTGAACCTCTTCAAGGAGGCCTTCGGCGCCGGGCCTGAAGAGGTGCTTGAACCTGCCCTGAGGTCTCAGCCATTGTTCCATGGGAATTTTGTTCTTCGGCTTATATGTCACGCGAAGCACGCCATCTTCTACCTCATAAAGGGGCCAGTAGCAGGACTCCACGGCAAGGCGGGCATGTTTGTTGCTATCCTCGGATTTGGTATACCAGCCAAGGGGGCAGGGTGAGATGACATTAAGGAATGTGGGACCTTCTGTCTTAATGGCCTTCTCGGCCTTTTTAGCAAGATCAGACCAGTTGTGGGGAGAGGCCTGCGCCGCGTATGGGATGTTATGGGCCACTACAATCCTCGTAAGGTCTTTTTTCAGCTCCATCTTGCCTTTTATCACCGAACCCGCCGGGCTCGTCGTAGTATTGCAGGCAAAGGGCGTAGCGCCTGAGCGCTGAATCCCCGTATTCATATAAGCGCCGTTATCATAGCAGACATAGAGGAAATTATGACCCCTTTCAAGGGCCCCCGAGAGGCTCTGAAGCCCTATGTCGTAACTACTTCCATCTCCGCCGAAGGCGATAAACTTTATGTCTTTATCCGCCGGTATCTTGCCTTTTTTCTTCAATGCTCTGTATGCCGTCTCAACACCGCTGATGGTGGCCCCGGCGTTCTCAAAGGCCGAGTGTATCCACGGTATCCTCCACGATGTGTAGGGATATATGGTGGTTGCAACCTCAAGACACCCCGTGGCATTGGCCGCCACTACGGGGGTATCATAATTTCGAAGTATCAGCCTTACGATTGGGGGTATGCCGCAACCGGCGCATAGCCTGTGTCCCCCGGAAAAGAGCTCTTCTTTTCTTGAAAAATCCTTTAACGTAGCCATTAAATTCCCCCTTTATCTGCAGACGGCCCCATCTGTGCGGAGCTCTTCGTCAGGGTCGAAAGTTATATACTTAATGAGTTCATCCACCTTACCTGTTTCGGCCGCGGCAAGGAGTTCTTCAAAAACGGCCGTGGCGTCTTCTATCTTATAGTCTCTTCCGCCAAGGCCGAAGATACGGCCAAAGACAAGCGGCGGATTCTCCGTGCCGTATAAAAGGGAGCGCACATCATTAAAGAGCGGCCCGCCAAAAGAGCTCATTGAGTCGGTCCTGTCAAGACAGGCCACGGCCTTTAGCCCCTTGAGGGCCTCTGCCAGCTCGGCGTGAGGCAGGGGACGAAAGAGCCTCGGACGAAGGAGCCCCACTTTTTTGCCCTGCTTACGGAGCTCGTCAACAGCCACCTTGGTAGTCCCGGCGGCGCTTGAGAGTATCACCACGGCCACCTCGGCGTCATCAAGGCGGTATGATTCGAAGAGCCCGTATTCTCTGCCGAATTTTTCCTCAAACTCTTTACCCACCTTCACAACAACGTCCTTGGCCCTCTTCATGGCCTCGCTCTGCTGATACTTGAAGATGGCGTAAGGCCCCTGCAGTGCCATGGCCCCCACGGTAATGGGATGATCCGTATCAAGGAGGGCGTTTTTCGGCTCGTACTCACCTACAAAATCCGTTGCCTCATCGTCGGTAAGGGGCGTCACATTTTCAATGGCGTGAGTGGTTATAAAACCATCAAGGCAGACCATGACGGGAAGCATTACATCGGGGTGCTCGGCTATCCTCACGGCCTGAAAGATATTATCGTATGCCTCCTGCACTGTCTCGGAGTAGAGGTGAATCCAGCCCGAGTCCCTCGCGCCCATTGTATCGGAGTGGTCGCAGTGTATGTTTATGGGGGCGGATAATGCACGGTTGCCGTCGCATAGGACTATTGGGAGCCTGAGCCCCGAGGCGATATACAACATCTCCCACATAAGGGCAAGGCCCTGCGAGCTCGTGGCCGTCATGACCCTCGCTCCCGCGGCCGAGGCGCCTACACAGGCGCTCATGGCGGAGTGTTCGCTCTCAACGGCGATAAACTCCGTCTCCACGGCCCCGTCGGCCACGTAGCTGGAAAACTCTTCCACTACGGTAGTTGAGGGTGTAATGGGGTAAGCCGGAAAGACATCGGGGTTGGACTGCTTCATGGCCATGGCCACGGCCGAGTTTCCCGTAAGACCAATCTGAGTTCTTTTTTCCCTGGCTATAGCCATCATTCGGCCTCCTCTTCCATAGTAATAGCGGTGACCTTATCAGGACATTCGCTGGCGCATATGCCGCATCCCTTGCAATGCTCCATATCAAAACCTACCATCTTGCCCTCTTCGGCGATAACGGCGGAGTCCGGGCATACCACCCAGCAGATAAGGCAGTTTATGCACTTTACGTGGTCAACAACGGGGCGGAGCTTTCTCCAACCTCCCGTTACATAATCGTCGGCTGTACCGCCCTTCTCGATGATACCGCCGATGGGCGTGGTTTTCGTATCACTCATATCAACTTCTCCCTCGGTCATGGATAGAATACAGGTTGTTCTTTAATCAGAGCCCCTGAACCTCGTCATGGCCCCTTTGCATGGCCTTTACATTGCCTTCTATAACCTTGGCGCCGAACTTCTTGGCGTAGTTATTCCTGAAGTTATCGATAACGGCTGTAAGGGAAACTACATCCGTAACCCTTGAGAATGCCCCTAAAAGAGGCGTATTGGGCATCATCCTGCCTATGCTTTCCAGAGATATTTTACCGGCGTCAACGGTATATACCTTTGCAGGTTTACCGGTAAGGCCAAGCTCAGTGCGCATCTGGTCCGGTGATTTAGCCGTATTGATTATATAAACGGCGTCCTCGTCAGCGCCTTGCGTCAGTCCGCAACCGCTATCCACACCCGCTATGAGCGTCGGATCGGCTATGAGCACATATCCCGGGTTTGTAACCTGACAGTGCCGCCTTATGGGTGTATCGGAGACCCTGTTGAAGGCCTTTACAGGCGCGCCCATCCTCTCCGGCCCGAACTCGGGAAAGGCCTGCACATAGGCCCCCGCCTGCATGCAGGACTCGGCGAGAAGCTTGGCGGCCGTTACCACACCCTGCTGTGCCCTACCGTGCCATCTTACCTCTGTTTGTCTATTCATTATTATATTTTCCCCCTCTCCCGCTTTTTATACTCGTCCCCTCTTCAGGAGACCTCACGTCTACCTGCCATGGCCCTTCCAAGGGTGGCCCTGTCCATGAACTCAATATAGCTACCTACGGGCACACCGGAGGCTATTCTCGTAATTTTTACGCCAAAAGGCTTAAGGAGTCTCGCGAGATAAAGAGAAGTGGCTTCTCCCTCGGAATCAAATCCAGTGGCGAGCACTACCTCGCGGATGCCCTCATCCCCTATCCTGCTCAAAAGTTCTTTTATACGGATCTCATCGGGGCCTATCCCCTTAAGGGGCGCGAGATTGCCGTGGAGGACATGGTACCTGCCCCTGTAATCACCGGCGTCCTCAAGGGCCATCATGTCCTTAAAGTCGCTTACCACACAGAGGGTGTCCTCGCTTCTCTCTCTGTCTGAGCATATCCCACAGGGATTGGTGTCCGAAAAGGCCATGCATCTGCGGCAAAGCGTCAATTTTTCTTTGACCTCAAGGATACTCGCCGAGAGCTCCTCGGCATAACCCTTCTTTGAGTTGAGGATAAAAAGCGCGAGCCTCGTAGCCGACTTTTCACCTATGCCGGGAAGATCTGAAAATCCTTTTATAAGCCTGTCTATGGGGCCGGCGTATCGCATTTAATCAAAATCCTCTATAAAAATTGTTATTAATGATTGCACTCAAGCCCCTTGAAAGAGCCCCCCTCCAATCATGCCCCTCAATGCTACCTGCCCTAAGAACTACCCTCTGAATACTGCCCCACAAATACCGGCCCCCGCGATATTGCCTCCATGAAAATCGCGCCCTCTAAAATCCCCCCACAAATCGCCCTCTGTAAATCGCCCCTGCCACGAATATTGCCCACGTTTATTTTAGGAAGTCGGGCAGATTCAGGCCGAGCCCGCTTGTGAGCTTGCCCATCTCATCGGAGACCATCTTCTTGCTTCTTCTGTACCCCTCGTTGACAGCGGCTACGATGAGGTCCTGGAGCATTTCCACGTCCCCGGGGTCTACTACCGCGGGGTCTATCTTTATGGATAGAAGGTCCTGATTTCCGTTAACGAGGGCCGTTACCATTCCGCCGCCAGCAGAGGCCTCGCAAGTCTTTCCGCCCATTTCCTGTTGCACCTCAGCGAGCTTTGCCTGCATCTGCTGAGCCTGCTTCATTATATCGCCGATATTATTATCCATTTAACCTCCCTCACTATAACCATCTTCAAGGACCTTGCCGCCGAGGATACTCATCACCTCTTTAAGGGGGTCTTTTTTTTCCGTAATAACCGCGCTACGGGCCGTTAAGACCACCTTCACGGGCTCTTTGAGATACTCTGAAAAGAGCTCCTCCATGCGGGCCTTCTTCATATCCAGAGATATCAGGTTCCGGGGGTCTGTCTTTACCTCAACGCGGTCCTTATTTACCTCTATAGCGGCGGCCTTAAGCAAGCTATGAAGGGCGCCGTTGTCTCTCTTTTTAATATAACCTATAAGGCCTTCAATGCCGGACGCACCCTCTGAGGGTTTCTCCGGGGCCCCACCCTGCTCCTGCCCGGGAAGCCCGGTATGATTGTTTTCAGCGCCAGACTCTGAGAGAGCCCTTGCTGAAGCTGAAGATGAAGATGAATAAGAAAGGCCGCTCTCCATCACGCCAGAGCCCCCCCCCTGCCCCGGCGGACCCCCGACAAGGCCTTTATCTACTTCAACGGCCCCTTCTCCCCCGTGGTCCCGCCCTGTAGCTAAATCATGAGCCGCTTTTTTAAAATCTCCGGGCGCCTTTTTAAAATCTCCAGCCCCGTTCTTTAAATTCCCGGCCCCTTTTTTTAAATTCCCGGTCCCGTTCTTTAAATCACAGGCCCCTTTTTTAAATTCTCCGGGCCCCTTTTTAACGGTAGTAGCAGGACTTTGCCAGGGCAAACCCTGCGCCGCCCTGACCGGCCTCTTTTGGGAAGCAGAGGAGCTATTATTGGAGTTAGCACCCCCACCGACATCCACGGCTGACCCTGCGCCCCCTCGTGCCCCCCGCCCCAGGGCATTAAGCCCCTTTATAAGTTCATCAATAGACTTTACAGAATCAAAAGACGAGGCCCTGAGGACCGTCATCTCAAATGAATGGCGGGCAAAAGCGCTTCTCGCCAGACCTTCATACCCCTTCTGGAGTAGAAGGAAGAGCATATGCAGGTCCTCCGCCGTGGTGCCTTCGGCGATATCCTTCAGCGCTGTAAGCTCATGAGCAGGTGCCGGAGTGACAGTTGTCCCTCCCGTCACCTTGATGGCCGTCATGTCCCTTACTATGGCAAGAAGCTCTCCACATGCTTTTTTTAAATCATAACCGAAATTATATATTTTTTCAATAATATTTAGAGATAATCCGCCGTTCTTATCAACAATAGCCCTCATTAGCTCAAGAAGAACAGACCTGTCCATAAGACCGAGGGCCTCTGTAACATCGATAAGCCTTACGGACTCGCCGCCAAAGGCAAGTACCTGGTCAAGTAGACTCTCTGCATCGCGCAGACTCCCATCGGCCTCTCTCGCTATGGCAAAAAGGGCGTCCTCCTCGAAGGCTATCTTTTCCGTAAGAAGTATCTTCTTAAGGTGGGCCTCCATCTTCTGCACGGAGATACGCCGGAACTCGTACCTCTGGCACCTCGAGAGTATGGTAAGGGGTATTTTTTTCACCTCAGTGGTGGCGAAGATAAAGACGACATGGGGCGGAGGTTCTTCGAGGGTCTTCAGGAGGGCGTTAAAGGCCGCGATACTGAGCATATGGACCTCGTCTATAATGTATATCTTGCGCCTGCCTCCGGCGGGCATATACATTATATTCTCACGTAGATCGCGGACATTTTCCACGCCCGTATTCGAGGCGCCGTCAATCTCCATCACATCAACGGAGGCCCCGCTCGTAATATTGATGCATGAGGGACATTCATTGCAGGGAATTTGACCGGAGCCGGCTGTGCAGTTAAGGGATTTAGCCAGTATCCTCGCCGCCGTGGTCTTGCCTACGCCCCGGGGACCGGAAAAGAGGTAGGCCTGTGCCACCCGTCCCGTGGAGATGGCATTTCGAAGGGTCTTTGTGACATGGTCCTGCCCTATTATCTCCTCGAAAACAGAGGGTCTCCATTTACGCGCTATTACGAGATAAGAAGACATGGGCGGACATACCTTGGATATGTTTGTTTGATAGAAAGCTACGGAACCGGGGGTAAAGGCTTACAGGCGCTGTTGATAGCCGGGCACCCTTGCGGCACATGGTAACGAGCCGCGGCCGCTGCTTCCTTCCGGACCTGACGGGGTTGGCAACTCAGCCATTGCGCAAGACCCGGCTATCAACAGCGCCTGTAAACAACACATACAAAATAATGGCGGAGAGAGAGGGATTCGAACCCTCGGTACACGCGAATGTACACACGCTTTCCAGGCGTGCCCCTTCAGCCACTCGGGCATCTCTCCTATGAACTTCTCTGGCAAGGCCCCGTAGAAAAATCTCAGCCGGGATTTAATCGGCCCATCCGGCAAACTCCGGGATACCTCTCATGCCCGTGGCAGTAGCGGTAACGATGGCGGAGAGAGAGGGATTTGAACCCCCGGTCCCGCAAGCGGGACAACTGATTTCGAGTCAGCCCCCTTCAGCCTCTCGGGCATCTCTCCTTATGTTTTTAAATCCAATGACCGGAAGCGTCTCGGGAATATGGATATTATCAGAGAGGGCGAGGGGCCCCTCAGAGCCATCTAAGGTGCCGTCAAGGTCAAGCCCCTCAGCCCCCCCCCAAAAACATAGCTCCCGCAACTTTCAAGACCAGGCCCCTTAAATAAAATCTTACTTGGATATGGCCGGCGCCTTTAATACGAAACGGAATCTATTGCTGTTAAATGAGTTAAACTCCGGGAACTGCGTAAATATCCAGCCCCTTGTCTCTACCTTACCGTCCTTTTGCAGGTCTATAAGAGCCGCCGGGTTCTTTGGTTCATTGGAGCGGCTCTCGATGTGATCTCCATTGATGGCGTAATCGGGCACAAGGATCTCAACCTTTATCTCGTAGCCGTCGTCTGTAAGCTGAGTGGTAGATCCGACCTTCAACTCAACGGTCTTGGTGGCCTTTTCCGAGAGATCGGATATCTCCAGTGTGACGGACTTCCATTTTTTCCTCACCTCATCGGAGACCTTTACCGCCTTTTTTGTCTTTATCTGCGAATGGGAGGCCTTGGCGATATCATCTCTGGCCTGATTCATCGAGGGATGTCCGCTTGGCAACTCCTGCTCAGCGCCAGCTGGGGCCTCTGCCTTTTTTGATACAGGCGCTTTTTTGTCCTCACCACCACATCCGCCAAGCGTTAGCGCGGCTACCACCAGGAACAAGACTAAAAATGACCCCGGAAAGAAGGCCATCCCTTTTATCTGCTTTTTCATCCCTACTGTACCTCCACTTTTATTTTACGAAAATATAACATACGGGCCTTTGAGTTTAAAGAAAAAACTGTGTCCCATGATGTTTAAGCCGTCCTGCCGGGGGCTTCTTTTTATCGGCCCACCCCGTCCCGCCAAGTCTCGTCAAGGTCATTATAAGAGAGAAAGATCGAGGCCCGCAGGGCCGAGTCCATATCAAGGCCCCTGCCGAGGCCCGTAAGTATCCTCTTAAGAGAGGAAAAGCCGAACTCGTCTATGATAAAAGACGTAACAGAGAGGCTCAGCGTGTATGCCTTTGAGGCCCTTTCCGGGGCCATGTTCATGAAAGACCCCTGCATGGATTTCAGTGTCATATCGCCTTCAGCCACAAGCGCCCTGGCGCGGGCCTCGAACCCGGGTCTCCGGGCGCCCTCCTCGTACTGGGCAAGCCCCTCGTTCAACCAGGCCGGGGCCCTGCCCCTTGAGAGCCTGAAGACAAGGGCATGAGTATACTCGTGAAATATCACCCTCTCCAGCTCCCCTGTGCGCTCCACAAGACCTCCGGCGGGCATCTTTATCTGTCCGTCATATATGGCCCCCACCCATGAGGGGGACCTCGTAATATCAAAAAAATCTTTTTCCGGATAAAGCACCGCCCCGATGCTGTCAGTCGGCCAGAAAAGAAGGTCCGCGCCTACTTTTCGATAGGCCTCCTCAAGGACAAGGGATATGAGATGAGCGGCAACGGTATTCCCGGAACCATAAAAAACCACATGAAAATGCCCGCCCCTCTTGACGACCGTAGGAGAGCCCGCGCCGGAGGATACACCCACGGCGGCAAATAACGGCAACAGAGCTGTTAGCATCAGAGCTATAAGGCCCGGCCTCAAACCCAGACCGCCCCATGCCGGAGACCTCTTTAATCCCGGCATCAGCCCCTCTTTCTTAACTTCACCGCCCCGAGGATGAGGTTTGCCACAACGGCCACGAAACTCAGCTCGTCATCGGTAAATTCTTTTGTAACAACTGTCTGGATATTGAGCGCCCCGAAAGGTTCGTCGCCGGAGAATATGGGGTAGGTGTACATGGACTTTATCTTATACTGCTCTTCCTTTGTCTCGGGAAAGAAGTGATAGCGCTCGTCCGTGCTTACATCCTCTATTAAAAGTGGATGATGTTTTTCAAGGGCCGAGCCCGTAATTCCCTCGCCGCTCTTGAGCCTTGCCACGCCTACGGCCCCCTGGCTGAGCCCGAAGGTGCCTTCAAGGACCAGGCAATCCCCCTCCCAGAGATATATGGAACAGATATCAACGCCTATCCTCACCGCCGTCTTCTCGGCAACGGACTTCAAGACATCCCTTATATCATAATCCGATGAGGCGAGCATGCTCAGCTCCGCAAGGGTCATTATCTCCTGCTTTTCCCTGTCGGCGCGCTCCACCTCAACAAAGAACCTGCCGTGCTCGTCAAAGACAAGGGGCATGAGGTTCTGCTTCGATAGATGGGGATTTATCGTTTTACTCGCGGCAGAGGCCGTCTTGTACTCCAGATAGCCACACTCGCAATATGACTTTATCTTGTAGTCATCGACCTTTACGGAACGCATCTTCTTCCCGCATTTTCTGCACCTTATTACAGATTCCATCTTTTCTCCATTTTTAGATATTGCTCAGAAACCTCAAGGCCCTCTCCACCGTAATCGATCTCATCTCCCGCGCACCCCCTTGCCCACACCAAGACCTCTTCAGCTCTACGGCTCTCCATGCCCCCATCTCCCTCCCCCGGGGCTCAGCCGGGCGGCGGCAGTCTCATCTTTATTACACGGCCAGGTTTTTTCACCGTCTTCACCGGCTTACCGTCAAAGACAAGTGTCATGCCGCCGGCATTGCCTATTACAAGGTCAACCCCCTTTTTCATTAGCCAGTGTCTGCTCTCGCCTTTTTTGAAGAGGATCTCAAAGGGCTTCTTGTTGTCAATAGTGAGCTGTACCCAGACATCATCGCTGGCAATTACCTTCAAGACATGTCCCGGAGGCCGCATCTCTATGGCCGGGGCCTTAACGGTCTTGTGAACCGGGGCCAAAGACTTTGCCTTTTCCATCTCCGCAGGCGCCGTTGACTCCGCCACTTCAATAGACGCAGGGGCCGCCGGTGCGGAAGTCGACTTTACGAGTTTTTCCTCCCCATCCGTACCGCTAAAGAGATAAAAACCTATGATTATCAAGAGTCCCAGCACCAGAAGCAGACCAACTACTCTCTTCGAGCTCAGGGACACGGCCCTGACGGGACCTGCAGGGGCCACCTCCGCGGGGGGCTCCTCAACAGGGGCGTTGTCCTTCATATAAAGCTCGTAACGAAGGACCAGGTCCGTCTCATCAAGGCCCATAAACTTGCACGAGGCCTTTATATATCCCTTGATAAAGGCCGCCTGCGGCAGGGCCTCATAGTTGTCGGCCTCAAGGTCCACAAGTATCTTAATGGGTATGCGCGTTGCCTCATGGACATCTTGAATAGAAAAGCCCCTGAGTTCCCTTTCCCTCTTGATACAGGCTCCGGGACTCTCCATACCTCTCCCTTTTTTATCTCCGTGTGAAAATCTTATGGAAAGCGACATTTTCAAAAGGGCCCTTTGAGCCCCCCTCTCTACTTCATGACCTTAAATCCAGGGACAGGCGTAGCTTATTCATGGTATCAACCATGGGCCACGACTCGTGCCCCGTTACAGCCCCCCATACCGCTCTACACACCATTAGCCCCTTCTATCTCAGCAGATCCAGATAATCCTTTGCCGGCCCGGCCAGGGCGCTATTCGGGGCGAGTTCCACGACCTTTTCAAAGGCCCTCCCGGCCTCTGCCTTTTCCCCTGTCTTTACAAGAAGAACTCCAAGGCGGAAATAGGGTTCCATGTACGTTGACCGTAACTCCACCGCCTTACGGTACGAGGCAATGGCTTCATAACTCTTCTTCAGCCTCTCAAAGGCAAGCCCCATATTGTAATAGGCGCTCGCCATCCCGGCCTTAAGGGAGAGGGCCTTTTTAAGACTCCCCACGCTGGCCTCGTATTCGCCCTGCTCGTAATAGGCAATGCCCATATTAAAATAGGCAACCTCGGGCGTCTTATAGTATATATTTTTAAGGGCGAGCTTGCACTCCTTTATAACCTCACCCCATTTGCCCTCTTTTTTATATATAAAGGCCAACCCGATATGGGCCTCAGAGAACATGGGGTTAAGCTCTATGGCCTTTTTCATCTCCCCCTCGGCCTCGGTGTCAAGCTCGCGCGATGAATAGGCGAAGCCAAGCATGAGATGATAAGAGGGTTCCTCGGGATATATGGTAACGGCCTTTGTGTACTCCTTCAGAGCGTCGGCGATATTACCGGCCTTGTAATACTCATTGCCGAGCCTGTAATGAACGCTGGACTTCTCCTTGAGCTTATTCCCTGTATGGGCGCAACCGGAAAAGGGAATGAGAAAGACAAGGAGAAGAAGAAGGGTAAGAGGGCCCCGGGTAATCTTTGTGAATTTTTTTTTTGTATCCCTGGATAAGACCATATTAAATACATCTTCCGAAAAAATGCGGTAGGCCTGGGCAAGAATACCTCACCGCGAGACCACCCTCTAAAGTGCAGATGGAACACCCCGATAAGCTACCCTTTAAAACCCACTCCTTATTATAAAATATCATATATCCGTAAAATGGGTCAACTGCTTAAACTCTTTGTAACGTGCGCGTATTTCATCCTGCTTTAGAGAGCCAAGCCTCTCAAGGCTAAAGGCCTCTACGTTAAATGAGGCCATGACACTGCCGAAGATTATGGCCCGCCTGAGGTTTTCATCAGAGAGGTCTCCCGTGTTGGCGAGATAACCCATGAAACCGCCGGCAAAGCTATCGCCCGCGCCTGTGGGGTCGAAAATATCCTCAAGGGGATATGCCGGCGCCGAAAATACGAAAGACGAGCCGAACATAAGGGCCCCGTACTCACCGCGCTTCACTATAAGTGTACGCGGGCCCATCTTCATTATCTTTCTCGCCGCCTTCACAAGGCTCGCCTCTCCTGAAAGCTCTCTCGCCTCGCCCTCGTTTATAACGAGTATCTCTATCTTTCCAAGTATCTTCATAAGGGCGTCAAGTTTACTCTCTATCCAGAAATTCATAGTGTCGCAGGCAACAAGCTTAGGGGTCCGTACCTGCTCCAGGACCTTCAGCTGAAGCTCGGGGTCGATATTGGCGAGAAAGAGAAAGGGGGAGTCCCCGTGGCCATCAGGTATCTCGGGGCTGAAATCACTGAAGACGTTCAACTGTGTATCTATGGTATGGGCCTGGTTAAGGTCGTACTCGTAGTACCCCTTCCAGCGAAAGGTCCGGCCCGGCACCTTCTTCAGGGCCGAGACGTCTACTCCGTGGCCCTTCAGGGTCTCAATATGCTCATCTGGAAAATCCTCACCAACGACGGCCACGAGTTTTACATCGCTAAAGTAGCTCGCGGCAGTGGAAAAATACGTCGCGGAGCCGCCAAGGACCTCCTCGACCTCGCCAAAGGGCGTCTTTATGCTGTCAAAGGCCACGGAACCAACTACAAGTATACTCATAACTGCTTACTCCTTTTAAGTGTCCCCCTTACCGGCGATGGGAAAGGAGGCTATAGATATTTTCCAAGTATTATAGAAAGGTCTTCTTTTGTCTTTTTTGGTATGGCGTCGCGCTCTGTTAAGGCGGCGTATCGCATGGCCTCGGCGCACCCGCAGGAGCACTCGTTGCCGGCGTCAGGCGCGGCAGTGGTAATAATGCTTCTCGCCATGGAAACGTTATTTTTTATGGTCTCAAGTATCATCTCAACGGTTACGGATTGCTCTTCCTCGTGCCAGCAATCGTAATCCGTTGAGAGGGCTATGGTGGCGTAGCATATCTCAGCCTCTCTTGCGAGCTTGGCCTCGGGGATATTGGTCATGCCTATGACGTCTACGCCCCATGAGCGGTATATGAGCGACTCGGCCCTTGTGGAAAACTGCGGCCCCTCTATGCATACGTATGTGCCGCCCATGTGCACGGTGGCCCCGGCCGCCTTCGCGGCATCATAAAGCACACGGGATAGATCCGAGCATACGGGTTTGGCAAACTCCACATGACCGGCCACGCCGGAGCCTAAAAAAGTAGAAGCCCTTGCCTTTGTGCGGTCAAAAAACTGATCCACTATGACCATATCGCCGGGGTGGATATTCTCTTTCATGGAACCAACGGCAGATACGGAGATAATGGCCGTTACTCCTAGTTTTTTCATCCCAAAAATATTTGCCCTGTAATTTATCTCCGAGGGAAGGAGCCTGTGCTCTTTGCCATGCCTTGGCAAAAAGACCATCTTCACCCCGCCGAGACGCCCCGTTATATACTCATCAGAAGGCTCGCCAAAAGGGGTCGATACCCTCACCGCCTTAACATCCTCAAGGGCCTCCATGTTATAAAGACCGCTTCCGCCTATTACGCCTATTACCTTATCCGCCATCGATTAAAGACCCCCGAAGTATATTTAAAAAGATTACCTTCATTATAATAAGAATAGCCCCGTACTTTTACCACTATCGCCCTTATCCTTCAAGGGTTTTTTCTTCCCCGCGGACCTCATTATCCTTATTTTTCAGCTGTCCGCAGGCCGCACCTATATCAAGGCCCCTGCTCTTTCTTGTCACCGCCATGAGACCGCCCTTTATGAGTATGTCCTTGAAGAGGGCCACCGCCGCCTCATCTGGCCTCTTATAGGGTGCGCCTGAAAAGGGATTGAAGGGTATGAGGTTTATCTTGCATCGTAGCCCGCGAAGAAGCCGCAGGAGTTTTTTCGCGTCCCCGGGGGTGTCATTAACCCCGGCAAGGAGGACATACTCTATGGTGAAGCGTTTTTTCCCCTGCAGGGGATATGCGCGAAGCGCCTTCATTAGCCCGGCAAGTGGATAACTCTTATTAACAGGCATCAAGGACGACCTCGTGGCATCATCAGCGGCATTAAGGGAGATGGCAAGGTTCACATTCGTATCTGTGCCAAGCCTCTTTATTGCAGGCGTAATACCCGCCGTAGATACGGTAATACGGTTATGCGAGATGGCAAAACCCGCCGCGTCGGTAAGTATATTTATAAACTTAAGAAGGTTATCGTAATTAAGCAGGGGCTCTCCCATGCCCATGAATACGATATTGGTAATTGAGCGCGCCTCTCCCGCGGCTTCTCTTGCCGTTAAGAGCTCTCCGGTAAGCTCGGAAAGGGTAAGGTTTCGATTATACCCGTCCGTGCCCGTGAGACAAAAACCGCAGGCCAGAGCGCATCCCGCCTGAGTGGAGAGGCATACCGTGGTCCTCGTCTCGTCGGGCATGATAACGGACTGAATCTTCAAGCCGTCGTCAAGCTCATAAATGAGCTTTTTTGTGCCGTCAGCCGAGGTTATGGTCTCCTCAAGAGAAGGCCCGCTTATACAATACCCCTTCTTGAGCCTTGCCCTCAGCTCCAACGAGATATCCGTCATCTCGTCTATTGAAGAGACGCCCCTGGCGTAGACCCACTTATAGAGCTGGCCGGCTCGATAAGGTTTTTCTCCCATCTCCATGGCGAGACGCACGAATCCATCGTATGTAATGTCTCTCAGATTACGCATATATCGGAATAGGAAAAAAAAGGCCGCCACCCGGCGGCAAACTCTTTAACCCGGTTTTAAAAGGGTTTACTCTTTCTCTACCTTGGAGATAAGCCAGTAAATAACACCAAGCACCGCCACGGCCGCGATAAGGGTGAGCCGCGTCTCAATATCCTCGTGCTCCTTAAGGGTGGTAATAAGTATGTCCCTTATTACGGCCACAAGGGCAACGCTAACAAAGACCTTGACGGCAAAACCGCCTTTTTTAAGGTGCCGTATCTCCGTATCCATGAGCTCGATAACCACCCATAGCATAAGAAGCGTTCCAAGGGTTCTGAGGAGCCCTGTCTCAATATGGCCGTGAACCACGTAGTTCATGTCGTAAACAAAGAGCACTACCACCATTACGCCTATGGTGACAAGCCCGAGAACAAGGACAAGGTTAAGCCCGTAGCTGAATCGGTTCGCCGCCTGAACAAGGCGGCTCTCCACCTTCTTAGATAGAAAAAACTTCTTTTCCTCCTGGATAAAAGAACTTGTAAAGATATCAAGGTTTATATCCAGTATCTTTACTGCCGAACGCTGAAGGTCAACACACTCCGTGCAATCGGGAAACTCATTCATTATCTTGGCGCCGATAAAATCTTTTACAAAATGAAAGGCCGCGTTCACATAGTGAGCAGGCAGGTCTATCTTCACGTGCGCCATGCCCACTTTCTCAAGGCCCTTCACGTAGTCCGGGCCGTAATCCCCCGCGAAGAGGGCCTTGTACCACTTTCTGAGGGCCACCTGATGCCTCTTTACAGTGGCCTCGTTCTTGAGATACTTGTCGACGGAGCGAAAGTTCTTGATGAAGTGATAGAACTCAGTTACAAACTCATCGGCGTACTTCTCAAGAAGCGGCCTTACCTCAAGGAGGTTCTCCACATCCTTATCAGAGAAGCGATAATGGGTCTTTATCCTGTAAATGGTCTCCATGGCACACATTACCTATCGCATATATCAAGGCAGTTGAAGAAGTAATTTATCTCGCAGATGGCGCTATCGGGGCCGTCTGAGCCGTGTACTATGTTGTTATCAATGGAATCGGCAAAGTCTTTCCTGATGGTGCCGGGCTCCGCGTCAGCGGGGTTTGTGGCGCCCATAATGGTACGAACCGTCTTTATGGCGTCCTCGCCGCCAAGGACCATTACCACAACAGGGCCGGAGGACATAAAATCAGTAAGGTCATTAAAAAAGGGCCGCTCCCTGTGCACGGCGTAAAAACCCTCTGCCCCTTCTTTCGTAAGGCTCAGCATACGCATGGCGAGAACCTTGAGACCTTTTTTTTCGAATCTTGAGATTACCTCGCCGATGATGTTTTTTCTTACCCCGTCAGGCTTGATGATGGATAGCGTCTTCTGCAATTAACCTCTCCTTTTATCTTTTTATTAAACAACCGCTCTTACTTTCTTTTGGAAAAAAGAAAGTAAGCAAAGAAAACCAATAGGGGACAAAACTTGTTGCACTTAACCAATCACCTTACGCCCCTACTTACACTTTTTAGAAAAGAACGTAGATCAAAAACAACCAAGCGGGCAAAACTCAACTACCCATTATAAACCCGCTCACCTGCGCTCAAGCTCGTCCACCTTTATTGACCCGCGACCGCGGGTCGGATCAGACTCCTCAGGAACCGCCGAACCCAACGGTAGTCTTTTTCTCTTCCACTATCACGGGGACGTCTCTTGCGCCGTCTGTATGGGAGAGCATCTGCTCCATGTTTTCAGTGGACGCGAGTACGTTCACATACTTAACATCATAGGCCTTTTTGCCGTAATCCTCACGGGCGGCAGTTGTGTACGGTCAGGTGTCCTTGCCGAATATCAATACCTTCGGGTTCATAAGAGCCTCCTTACCTTCAATGGGTTAGACTGACTTCCATTACCTATATACCGTATATTGATAATACTCTTCAAGGGAGCGTAACTCAAGCCTTATCTGCTCTTTAGAACACCTCTTTTTTCACAGAACCCGGATATGGGGCATCTACTGCAAAATGGGGAGATAGGTCTGCATATATTCTGGCCATAAGTTACAAGGAGGTCGTTAAAACGTATCCAGTATTTTTCAGGGAGGCATTTTCTCAGGGCGAACTCCGTCTTGTCAGGGGTTTTTGTTGAGACAAGGCCCCAACGATTTGTAATCCTGTGGACATGGGTATCCACGCAGATGCCGGGTTTGCCGTAGCCCAGGGTTACTACAAGGTTGGCGGTCTTACGTCCCACTCCGCGAAACTTTAAAAGTTCATCTATTGTATCCGGGACAACAGAAGAATATTTATCTCTCAGCTCCCCTGCCGCCTCTCTCAGCGTCTTTGCCTTTGTCTTATAAAAACCCGCCGGGTATATGGCCTTTTCTATTACATCCTCGCCAAGGACAGCCAACTCCGACGGGGTATTAGCGATGGCGAAGAGCCTCTTTGAGGCGGCCGTGGTCACATCGTCTTTCGTCCTCAGGCTGAGGATACATGAGACAAGGACCTTGAATGGAGATCTCGTCCCGGACTCGGCCACTACCGTGACATAAGGAGTCTTTAGGGCGGCGCACTCCCTCTCAAGAATTTTAATTACCGCGGGTATATCGGATATTTTCATAATTTTTTTCTTTGTCTTGATTTCTGTTTTCAAAACTTTTAATCAGCGTAGGGCAAGGAATATTTTAAACAGCACGTAACTTCAGACCCTATTGGTTTTCTTTACTTACTTTCTTTTTTCCAAAAGAAAGTAAGAGAGGGCAGGCCTTTTGCGGCCCGCCCTCTCGATTGTGAAGATTTGAAGCAGAGACGCCCTGGGAGAGGCTTACATCATTCCGCCCATTCCTCCCATACCGCCCATTCCACCCATGCCGCCCATACCGCCCATATCGGGCATTCCGCCGCCTTTTTCATCGCTTGGTTTGTCGGCGATGATGGCCTCGGTGGTAAGCATAAGAGAGGCTATGGAGGCCGCGTTCTGCAACGCCGTCCTTGTAACCTTTGTTGGGTCTATGACGCCCGCCTTTACGAGGTCTTCATACTCCTCTGTGGCGGCGTTAAGGCCGAAGGCGCCTTTGCCGTTCTTTATCTTGTCTACAACGATCGAGCCTTCAAGGCCGGCGTTCTCGGCTATCTGACGGACGGGCTCTTCAAGGGCCCTCTTCAGAAGCTTTGCGCCGAACTCCTGCTCGCCCTCTACATCAAGGGCATCTATACCCTGAAGGGTACGAAGATAGGCAACGCCGCCTCCGGGCACTATGCCCTCTTCCACGGCCGCACGTGTGGCATGAAGGGCGTCTTCAACACGGGCCTTTTTCTCCTTCATCTCCGTCTCCGTGGCGGCGCCAACGTGTATGACGGCTACGCCTCCGGCGAGCTTGGCAAGCCTCTCGGAGAGTTTCTCTCCATCGTAATCAGATGTGGTCTCCTCTATCTGCGCCCTTATCTGCTTGATGCGCGCCTCGATATCGGCATTTGCTCCGGCTCCGTCTATGATAGTGGTGTTCTCTTTGTCGATGACGATCCTCTTGGCGTTGCCAAGGTCGGTGAGCTCAACACCCTCGAGCTTTATGCCAAGCTCCTCGGCGATAAGCCTGCCGCCTGTAAGGACTGCGATATCGTCGAGCATGGCTTTACGCCTCTCGCCAAAGCCCGGGGCCTTTACGGCGCAGGCGTGTAGCGTACCTCTGAGCTTATTGACAACGAGTGTGGCGAGGGCCTCGCCGTCTACGTCCTCGGAGAGGATAAGAAGAGGCTTGCCTGTCTTTGCGATTTTTTCAAGAAGGGGAAGCATATCCCTCATATTGGAGATCTTCTTCTCATTGATAAGGATATAGGCGTCCTCAAGTACGCACTCCATGGACTCGGCGTCGGTGACAAAATACGGCGAGAGATAGCCTCTGTCAAACTGCATACCCTCGACGACATCAAGCTCCGTATCCATGCCCTTTGCCTCTTCAACGGTAATAACGCCTTCTTTACCGACTTTTTCCATGGCATCGGCGATGATGTTGCCGATATCAGAGTCGCCGTTGGCGGAGATGGTTCCTACCTGCGCTATCTCGCCCTTTTCCTTAACGGGCTTGGATATCTTCTCAAGGCCCGCGATGGTGCTTATCACGGCCTTCTCAATGCCCCTCTTGATTTCCATGGGGTTATGTCCGGCGGCAACAAGTTTACAGCCCTCCTTGTAGATGGCCTGTGCGAGAACGGTTGCCGTTGTGGTGCCGTCACCGGCGATATCAGAGGTCTTGGACGCTACCTCTTTTACCATCTGGGCTCCCATGTTCTCGAACTTGTTCTCAAGCTCCACCTCTTTGGCGACGGTAACGCCGTCTTTTGTGATGGTCGGTGAGCCGAAGCTCTTCTCTATTACAACATTTCTGCCCTTGGGGCCAAGCGTCACCTTGACGGTATCGGCAAGGACGTTAACACCATTTAATATGGCGCCACGCGCGCTATGACTAAAGGCTATTTCTTTTGCGGACATCTTGAATCCTCCTTATGATTAAAATCCTTTATGATTCTATAAATTTCTTTTACTGCGAGCTTAGTCTACAACGAGGCCGAGGATGTCGTCCTCGCCCATGATAAGATGCTCCTCGCCGTTTATCTTTACCTCGGTGCCTGCGTATTTGCTGAAGAGAACCTTGTCGCCCACGGCTACCTCAAGGGCGATAATCTTGCCGCTCTCATCTTTTT
>CAZSAY010000017.1:0-28196 GCA_964605225.1 uncultured Thermodesulfobacteriota bacterium
TTGAGTACACAAAGGGCCTTATCAAGAGGCTTCAGGCCATAAATCTTTTTTTCGAGAAGTACTGGCGTTTCAGAGGCAGGTTTACCTTTGTGCAGATAGCCGTGCCCACACGGATGAGCCAGCCCTATATTACATACAAAGAGGCCGTAGAGGCCCTTGTAAACAAGATTAACAGGCGTTTCTCAAAGGGTGGCTGGAGGCCTGTTGTATACCTTGACAAGAAGGCCGAGGTGAAGGACCTTTCTGTTTATTACCGCCTTGCCGATGTGGCCATAGTGAGCTCCCTTTACGACGGGATGAACCTTGTGGCAAAGGAGTTCATCGCCTCACAGGTAGATGAGAAGGGGATGCTTATCCTCAGCCAGTTTGCCGGGGCCGCCGAGGAGCTTGACGGGGCCCTCCTTGTAAACCCCTATGACTTGGAGGACTTTGCCGATAAGCTCAAAGAGGCCCTTCTCTTGTCCGCAGACGAGAAGAAGGCGCGCATGTCTGTTCTTCGAAAACAGGTGCGCGACCATGATATATACCGGTGGATATTCGATATAATACGCGAGATTCTTCGCCTCTCATCGGCCATGGACGAGAGCCTGCGATACGCCTTTGATAATACCGCCGAGTTAAAGGAGAGGCTTTACGCCTCATCCGAAGGGCGGCCTCTTGTCTTTCTTGATTTTGACGGCACTCTGACCCCCATTGTCTCTTCTCCCGATCTGGCGGTACTATCCAATGAGATGCGCGCCCTTCTCATGAGGCTAAGGGATAAAACGGAT
Source organism: uncultured Thermodesulfobacteriota bacterium (assembly GCA_964605225.1). Taxonomy (GTDB): domain Bacteria; phylum Desulfobacterota; class GWC2-55-46; order GWC2-55-46; family JADFVP01; genus JAJRZX01. Next base: position 771 of record CAZSAY010000017.1, read on the forward strand.
ATCGCCGTAATAAGCGGACGTAGCCTCATGGATATTAAAGAGCGCGTGGGCATACCCGATATAATCTACGCGGGAAACCACGGCGCCGAGATATGGGATGGGAGCGGCGTCGTGGTTACGCAGAGCGAGACCTCGGATAGAGGGCTTATCGAGGATATTCTCGGCAGGCTTGCCAAAGGATTTACACATATTAAAGGCGTACGCATAGAGGACAAGGGAGTTACCGCATCCATACATTACAGACAGGTGAAGACAGGTGAGCTCGCCGATTTTTTTGATGTCTTTTTTAATGCCGTTAAAGGGCACGAAGATTCCTTAAGGATAACCTCCGGTAAAAAGGTCCTGGAAATTCGGCCCCGCGATATATGGAACAAGGGCGACGCCGTGAAGTGGATTTCAGAGACCATGAAACCGGGAAGGGCCGTACTTTACGCAGGCGATGACACCACGGACGAAGACGCCTACGAGGTATTAAAGGGTAAAGGAATCTCCCTTTCCATAGGCACGAGCAAAAAAGCGGATTATTACCTTAAAGACCAGTCGGAGATGAAAGGATTTCTGGAACTCCTACTTGGTTTCTTTTAGGAAAAAGAAACCAAGACAAAGAAAACCGATATAGGGATAGAGTTCGAAGTATTGAAAAGAAACTATAGCCCTACGTTACTTTTGCCAAAAAAGACTGGCAAAGAAAACCAATATAGGGGCGGAGATTATCAACATTAATGACGCATTATCGCCTGCCTTGATTCTGCGTGCAGGGTATTACCCTACATAAATCTCAGGAACCGACATAACACCTGGTCTCGATATTTTCGGGGTGGTTGAAGACGGCCCCTGCCTCTCCGGCCTCGCATACTCTTCCATCACAGATAAATACAACGTCATCGGCCAGAGCGCGCGCCTGCTCGAGCCTGTGCGTCACCATGACGATGGTCATGGTCCTGCCAAGCTCTCGCACAAGGTCCTCAATGGCTCTGGCAGAGAGGTGGTCAAGAGCAGAGGTTGGCTCGTCAAGTAGCAGGGCTTCGGGCCCCACGGCGATGGCGCGGGCCATGGCAAGGCGTTGCGCCTGACCCACCGATAGTTCAAGGGCAGGCGCCCTCAGTCTATCCGAGACCTCTCCCCATAGCCCCACGGCCTTAAGGGATTTTTTCGTGATGTTTTGAAGACCCTCTATCTTTTTTTCCTTTATATGCCTTATGCCGAAGATGACATTATCCTCTATGGAGGCGGGAAATAGACAGGGCTTTTGAAAGACCATGCCCACTTTTTGCCTAAGAATCTCCGCCTTTACACTCCTTGCGTATATATCCCTGCCCTTAAAGAGTATCTCTCCACTCTGGCGAAACCCCGGTGTAAGGTCGTTCATGCGGTTAAGCGAGCGTAGCAGTGTGCTTTTTCCCGCCCCCGATGGGCCTATGATACAGGTGATACGTCCTTTTTTTATAGAGAGGTCTGTTGTTCCAAGGATCTTTTTATCTTTGAAAAAGAGTCTCGTTTTTTTAAGTGTAAATATATCGCTCATAACTCGGCCTCCCTATGCAGCCTTGACCTTACGAGCAGGGCCATGAGGCTTAGGGTCATTACAAGGGTAACGAGCACGAGGGCCGAGCCCCATGCGTTGGTACGTGCCATGGGGTTTGTCGCCTCGCCTGCAAGGACGAGTATATGGGTCTGAAGCGTTGCAACGGGCTCTCTTATGCCCCGGGGTAGCCCTACCCCTGAAAAGGCCGTTGCCGTGAACATAATGGCCGCCGTCTCGCCGGCGGCCCGCGCGAGCCCTAAAAATAGCCCTGTAAAGATACCCGGCATGGTTCTTGGTATGAGTACAGACTTTATAAGAGACCATCTGCCAAGCCCGAGGGCAAGACCCGATTCCCTGTATTTAAGGGGTATGGCAAGGAGGGCCTCCTCTATGGAGACTGTTAGCGTTGGGAGTATCATCACCGCCAGTATGACAGAGCCAGTAAGCCAGGAGACGCCGAGGCCGAGAAAGCCTCCGATGAATATATACCCGAAGAGACCGAAGATTATGGTAGGCACTCCGTTAAGGGCGTAGATAAAGAGGTCCGCCTTTTTTCTGTAGCTCGGACTCAGGTATTCGGAGCTATAGAGGGCAGAGCCGAGGGCAATGGGCAGGCTTATGATTCCCGCCGTTATCATGAGCAGTATTGTGCCCAGTATCTGGTAAATGATGCCGCCACTTGCCCCAAAGTCCCTTGAGGGCTGTGTTAGAAAAGAGAGGTCTATGGCCCGGGCGCCCTTGGATATGATAAGGGCGAGAAAGACAAAGAGTATGGCGATTGCCGTAAGTGCGCACAAAAGGCAAAGAGAGATAAAGAGCCTATCCATGACCCTCCTTTGCATCACCACTCTACCTCTGCGGCCCTTATCCGCCTGCTTTTACCTTTATCCCTTATGATATTTCCTGCCAATGTAAGGGCCATTACGGATAAAAATAGCACGAGGGCGAGCCCCACGAGGGCGCTCCATTGAAGCCCCATGCCAAGGGCCTCGGCGCCTTCCCTGCCGAGCTTTGAGGTAATGGTCTGCCCCGAGGTAAGGACGTTGTAGAGGGGGTTCGGTATACGGTCCATGCTTCCAATGACGAGCATTACGGATATGGTCTCTCCCATGGCGCGGCTCATACCAAGGGCCGCGGCGCCGGCGATACCTCTGGCCGCCCCGGGGAGGACAACGCGTATTATGGTCTCACTGCGTGTAAGCCCAAGGGCGCGGGCCTGGGCTCGTAACTCTCCTGGAACGCTCCTCATGGCGTCATCGGAGAGCGTCATTATGGTGGGTAGTATCATTACGCCAAGAAGCAAACCTGCCGTTAGGATGGTGTTTCCGTCTATCACGTTGAAGATATTTTTAACGAGAGTCGTTACAATTACTATTCCGAGCAGGCCGTATACAACGCCCGGTATGGCCGCGAGCATCTCCATAAGGGTCTTCAGTATAAGGCGCGCTCTGCCGCTCAGGAGCTCCGAGGTTACAACGGCGCTCCCCATGGCAAGGGGCATGGCGAAGAGCATGGCTATAATGGTTACAACGGCTGTGCCGTAAAGCATGGGCAGGGCGCCGTAGATGTCTCCGGCGACGTACCACTCCCGGCCCGTGATAAAGTCGGTGCCTTCGTGAAATAGAACAGGCAGGCTGTCTATAAGGAGAAATAAGAGGACTACTCCTGATAGCCCGAGGGTGATGTAGAAAGAGACCTTGAAGAAAAGGCCCGTATAATCGTCTGTATTAAAGAGGGACATACCCTGACCCCACGATTATCTTTTTGCCCTCAGGCCCTCTTACGTAATCAAGGAATTTTTTTACCTCTCCATGGGGGGGACCATTTGTGACAAAGGTGAGGCTTCGAGAGATGGGGTATGAGCCGTTTTTGATGTTTTTTATGGTGGGCTCGATGACCTTATGACCCTCTACTATGGCTACGCCCCGTACGTCTTTATTTATCCATGCTATGGAGAGCATGCCTATGGCCGAGTCGCTTAGCGTTACCTTGGTCTGCTCCTCGTTATTTGAGCCGGAGACAAGGTCGGCCCCCCGGGCAATGGGCGTTTTTTCTCCGAATACATACTCCATGAATACGTGGCGCGTGCCCCGGTGGGCCTCTTTGTCTATTACGAATATCTCGCGGTCAGGGCCGCCCACTTTCTTCCAGTTTTTAATCTCTCCAGAATAAATCCCCCGTATCTCCTCTCTTGATAGACTTGTTACGCCCTCCTTAAAGACCTCTCCCGATACGACGCAGGCCACGGCGTCGCGTGCGAAGCTCAGGACCGTGAAGTCTACATCCTTAAAGTATTTTTTTTCTTTATCGGTAATCTCACGCGAGACCATGCCTATATCCACAGTACCCCTGCCAATGGATTTTACCCCTACGCCCGAGCCTCCGGGGTTTACCGTAATCCTCACCCCGGGGTGGGCCGCCATGTATTTTTCAGCCGCCTTTGAGGCAACGGGTAAGACGGTAGTGGAGCCAGCTACCCTTATGGTAAAGTTGCCCGCCAGGGCGGGGAGTGAAAAAATAACGAGTATGAATATTATAAAAACCCCTGATAAGATGCTCAAAAACCCCTTAAATCTCATTTGCGCCTCCATTAATTATATACCTATGTAAATATCTACATACATAAGCTTAAAAAAAAGCCTATATTGGTTACTCCTCATTAAAGGTCATGCTACAGCACCCGAGGTCTATGGTATTTGTATCTCTATTGAGCATGGCCTCGTATACGCCCATATGGAGGCAGTAGCAGACCTTCTTTCCCACGCGGCGCGAATCCACGAGGCCGGCCTTTTTAAGTACGCTCAGGTGGTGCGCGATATGCGGCTGAGTTGAGCCCAGTTCACGGGCAAGCTCTGTGCCGCATTTTTCTCCCTTGAAGAGGATCTTTAGTATATGGAGCCTTGTGGCATCGGACATGGCCTTGAGGGCGAGTGCGCATTCTCCTGTTGTAAGCATGGCCTTATTCACTATGGAAGATGCTCCTTGCGCTTTTGAGTAAACCTATCGGGAAGATACATAAAGAGTGGTGCAAAGTCTCCGGCATAGCCAACTAAGATCCAGCTTATCTAATTATTTTTTTGCCGTAAAGGTGTTTTTATATTTCAGTTTGCCCTGAGCGGCGAGCCATTCAAGGGGTTTACCATCGACCTCGGCATAGGGATACATGAAGTAGCCCACAAAATCTGCCTTCTGGTGGGGGGTGAGTACATAGTTTCTCCCCTTTACGAGGGCCACTCGATACTCGTCTACGGCCCCGAAGTAGTACTCACGGTACGGTTTGGCCTCTTTCAGGTCAAGGCCCTTTACGAGCATTATCTTTCTTACGTCCGCCGGGTCAAGGGGGACCCATCCGTATCCCGGTTGGTAGAATTCGGCCCAGCAGTGGTAGCCTCCCGTAATATCCTCATGGTCTTTTTTGCCGAGGCGAAGCCCGAATACCTCCCTGGCGGGCACTCCGGCGGCGCGGGCCACGGCCACGAATACGGAGCTGATGTCGGCGCATTTGCCGCTCCTTTTGGCAAGGGTAACCTCTACGTCCCCGAGGCCGCATCCGCGCACCCGGGGGTCTCTTTTCAGGTTCTCTACTACCCAGTCATAGACGGCGCGCGCCTTCTTGTCTATCCCCTTTTTGTCCCTTGTAACCTTAAGGGCTATCTCCTTTATCTTGCCGTCAACGGGGACAAATTCCGTGCCCTTCAGGTACCGCCTTACCTCTACGGGTATCTCTTCGCTCTTGACTGCGGTAAAGTCCTTTTTTACCCTTTCCTCTGCCCTTGCGAGGTATGAGACTTGAAGACGCGGTTGTTTTTCGACTCCCTTCCACTCGGCATAGAGGATGAGGTTGCCGTTCTTGCTGTGCCTGTACACGGCGCTTTTGGTGAAGTTACCCTTTACGGACATATCCGCAATGTCCTGATATTGGTCTGAGACGGGGTAGGGGAGCCATAGCCTTGTATCGTGCCTTCCATCCCCCGTCTCTACGGTTATATCCAATACAACCTCACCCTTTCTCTCACGGGAGAAGGCCTTATCAGCGGCAATGGATAGCAAAAAAAGCGCGAGCAGAACCCCGGCGGCTCTCTTCCTATTCAACATTAATCTTATCTCCTGCAGGCTGTCCCTTTAATCGTACATCAGGACAAGCACATTTATTTAGAATCACTTTTACAGATATAATAGATATTATTTTACCGGTCATGTCAAGGCCAACCCCGTGCCCTCTACTTCTTTGGGGATAGAGTTGGGCGGCCCTTGGCGGTGTTGTTTTTTAAATAAATTTAAAACACGTTAATCGAGGCGGGTTTTATGGAATCCATTTTTTTGTATCAAAAATAGTCAGCCCGAAGCCGTCTTTGCCGCCCTTTTTAAACTACCTGTTAAATATGATTTTTCTTATTGTATTTTTATGTAAAACGATTAGTTACGATGGTTATTTGATTACAGATGAACTTTTAACTTGATTGTTTTATATTGAATCTGTTAATGTTTATCTCACGGTAAATGGCGGTACGGGGATAGGGCAGAGGGGCCGCAACATCACCTTTGATATTTTCAACTTCATCTACGATATTCTGTTAAGACGCTTGTCCTCGAAGGGGACCGAGAGAGGGATTTAATAACCCTATTATGGGTTAGTTAATGTCTTTTTCCGGTTATTTCCCTCTTCGGATATATGGTGAATTTCTCTATATAAAACAATAGAGAGATTACGTCTCACTTTATCATATTGAGGGGAATGGAATTAAAAAAATCATTCTGATCTCAATGAACTTACCCCGGGCAGAGAACCTTAGAAAGGGATGTGTTGATGAAGGATGAAGTGAGGTCAAAAGCGGAACTGATAAGTGAGTTACAGAGGCTTCGAATGCGGGTATCGGAGTTAACGGAGACCGGACAGATACGGAGAAAGACCGATGGCGCCCTAAAGGCCAGTGTTGATCGCTACGAAGCGCTTTTTCATGATTCGCCGATTCCATTATGGGAAGAGGATTTTTCCGGGCTGAATGCATATATAGAAGATCTGAGGGCAGGGGGTGTCAGTGATCTCAGGGACTACTTTCAAAAAAACCCCTCGGAGTTACATGGATGCGTGGAAAAGATTAAGATCCTGGACGTTAACAGGGCGGCCATTGAACTCCATGAAGCCAGTGACAAAATATCGCTCCTTAGCAATCCGGGAAAAATATTTACAGAAAAGTCTTATGAGGTCTTGACTGAAGAAATAATCGCCATAACCACGGGGGCATCCGAGTACATGGCGGAGGCGCAAGTCAAGACCCTTGCCGGAGAGCCCCGGGATATCTCGTTACGGTTACGGATGATGTCTGATAAGCCCGGATGCCACAAGGCGCTACTCGCGACAATAGATATTACCGAACGTAAACGCACAGAGCAGACCCTGCGGGAAACTCGCGAAAGGCTTGAAGAAGCGCAAAAAATTGCCGGCCTGGGATATTATGTCTTTAATGTCAGGAGCGGCACCTGGATCAATTCTACCCAGCTGAATGATATCTTCGGGATTGATGAGGCCTATAAGCGAGACGTGCAGGGCTGGCTTGATATCGTTCATCCTGATTGTAGAGAGACCATGTCCATGTATCTTCGTGATGATGTCCTAAGCCGGGGCAATGCCTTTGACAGGGAATACAGGATAATAAATGTAAGGAACGGTGAGGAGCGATGGGTCCACGGACTGGGCGGCCTTAAGTTTGATGAAAATGGCAACCCTACGGAGATGTTCGGCACCATACAGGATATTACGGCGAGAAAAAGGGCCGAGTACGAGGCATGGCGTGAGACGGAGACGACTAATAACCTCCTGAGGCTCTCAGACGTCACCTGCACGATAGCCGATATTGAAGAGCTTATGAAGAACGTAGTCTATATCGTCCGTGATATAATCAAGGTGGACGTTGTACTCTCCTACCTCTGGGATAGCGATAGCAAGACCTTACGGCCGCAAGAGGCGGTTGGGCTCGCCGATACGATGCTCCCGATCTTCAGGTCCATGCCTCTATCCCTTGAAAACGAACGAATCACCGGCGCCATGGATTCGGGCCGTGTCTTAATCGATGACGTGGACTGCGTTGGCGGCCCAGTAACTCTTAAAAATGCCGGGTTCTACGACTTGGTGGATAACCCGCGGATAAGTTCACTTCTCCCCCTTGTAGGCAAGAGGGAGTATCAGGGGCTTATCGTCTGCCTGTGTTCCGGGGGTTCTCAGTGCGGTGATAATTACTTCACGGAGAGGAACAGAGACCTTTTGCAGACCGTGGCGAATCAGGTCTCCGTAGCCCTTGAAGAGGCGCGCCATTACAGGGAGTCTATCAGCAGGGGCATGGAACTTGCCCGGAAGGTCTTGACAATAGAGACCATTAGCAATATCTCAAAGGCCATACTCTCCACCCTTGATGTTAAGACCATAATGGGAATCACGGCAAGTATGGTCTCCAGGCTTGTTCCCTGCGATTTATTGAGGATAATCGAGGTGGACAGGGGCAGGAGCGAGCTGAAGCTTACGGCCGGTTTCGAGAAAAATAAAACCCTGCGAAGCTTTGTAATGCCCTTCACCTCATCGAGTATGACGACGGTACTGTATACCAGACGGCCTGAGTACATAGCGGACCTTGCCGCGGTAGTCTCGCCGCTACCCATTGAGAGAGACCTTATCAAGGAAGGTTACCTCTCTGTGCTACGTATTCCCATAATAGTAAAGGCTGAGGTCTGCGGTGTACTCGGATTGATGTCGAGGCGCGTCTCGGCCTTCAGCCCCACAGACCTCGCTACCCTTGAAGGCCTATCAAGCCATGTTGGCGTCGCACTTGCCAACGCGAGGCTGCTAAGGGACCTTGAAGAGTTTTCCATCGGGACTATCGGCGCCCTCGCAAGATCCATAGACGCAAAGAGCCCCTGGACTCACGGGCATTCAGAGAGGGTGACTGAAATCTCTCTCCGTATAGGCACAGAGATAGGTCTGGGCGCAAAGGAGCTTAATGATCTGAGGATCGCCGGGCTCCTCCATGACATAGGAAAGATTGGCACCTACGAGTCCATACTCAATAAACACGGCAAGCTTACAGAGGGGGAGTTACGGGAGATAAGAAAGCATCCCGTAAAGGGTGCTGAGATACTGACCCCTATAAGACAGCTCACACACCTGCTTCCCACTATAAGAGGGCATCACGAGTTCTTTGACGGCAGGGGTTATCCCGATGGTCTAAAGGGTGAGGATATACCGCTGAACGCCAGGATCCTCGCCGTAGCCGATACCGTGGACGCGATGCGTAGCGACAGGCCATACAGAAGGGCCATGCCGGAGAAAAAAAATATAGCCGAGCTGAAGAGGTGTTCGGATATGCAGTTCGACCGCTCTATTGTTGATGCCTACCTTCGTACAGTAGCGTAGAATTGTCGTGGTCTCTCTATGATTAATGGCAGGTGTAATATTATCTGAATGAATTTAAAAAAGCTGTTTGTTTTCTAAAGAGGTCACGGTTTGCGCTGTGGCCCTTTTTTTATTTTTTACCTTCCCGTTTTGTTTAACGTTCAATTCCCTGTTTTACGCATATTTCTATCTATTCGTGTAAACCCAGGCGCCGTAAAAAGGCTTCCTGCCCGTTAAATTCAAGCTATCTGTGACCCTGTTATGTGATATAGGTCACACATTCACCGCCGCCCATGGCAAAAAAATACACATCATTTATTTAAAAAAGAGGCCTGTCAGGGTCGTTATTAGTAGTTTATTATATATAATTTTAATAAAAAGTTCTAATCTTACGTTAATATTAGTTGACACGTGCAATAGCATATGCTATATATGTTCACAAGAGTTCCTTCTTTAAGGATGACTTATAAGAAGGTTTCTTCCCAATCCCAGGTTAAAAATGATGAGAATGCAAAGTTTTTTAACTACTTACAGGAGGGCTAAATAGAATAGATACATGCAGCAGGACAGTGGCGTCGTGCATGGCGTCCCAACATGACAATAGTATTCACAAGATAGTTATTATTGTCATTTTAAATAAGTTACTCTCTTGCATCACAAACAAACACTAAAATTTTCAATACAACAACAAAGGAGGAACACAACAGATGAAGGCTAAAGAGAAGTATTCAAAAGTGAAATTGCCATGGTTTTTCGCCCTGATTACGGCGATTGTGGCAATCTTCGCCGTAGGTAACGCGCAGGCGACATGCTATACGTCGCAGGCCGACGCTACCGCGGCGGGGGCTACAACGGTCAAAATATATGGTTCCATATATGAGGGCGCCATGAACCCTGATGGCTCTCCACAGGCGGCACCGGCCGGCGGGGCCATCGCATCAGGCGCCACGGTAATGGTACAGAACATGCATCACGGCGGCCCAGTTGAGTGTTATGCCGATGTAACGGGCAATACCTACAAGGCCTTTGTTCCCGTGGATGGAGAGTATGTCGTTATGTACGGCGCTCCGGGCTACGATACTACAAGCCGTGAGTTTACCGTTCCGGTTGGAGCTACGGCGGACATGAACCAGGATGCTTTTCTTCCCCCCAGGGACGCTGTTACAGGGGAGCTTCCAAGGGGCAACGCCCTTGTTTATGCCCTGCATGACGAATACGTAAACACCGAGGACGACTTCCCCGATGACCCGGCCTTTCCGGGTGTGCATTTTTACGTATTTGACGAAGACGGCAACTTTGAGGACGACGGCATAGCCGGTCAAAGCCCCACGTTGCCACTCCTCGCGGGACCCGACATAACGGGCCTTTATTACTTTACCAATCTGCCAACCGGCGAGCATAAGATCATGGCCCTCCCTCCCGGCGTATCGCCTGATACGGACGGTGACGGCAACCCCATTCTGAACTGCCACGTCGACCCGGGTCCAGAGGGCGGCGGCGGCTATTTTAATATGACCTCAGAAGAGGGTACTCAGTGCTGGGAGGTAGTCCTTCGCCCCAACGACCCCGGTACAATAATGGGTGCATATCTGGCGTGGTATACCTTTATAGAGAATATGGGACAGCTAACGCCCCCCGCTACTACGGGTGGACCTGTACCCGCCACGTCCACGGTAAGCGGCGTCTTCTGGGACGCCGACGGCACGGACCCCGCCGAGATAATAGACAACCATGAGGTCCCACAGGTATGCTACTACGAGCATCAGGGGACCATCTTTGTTGACTTTAACACGGGTTATCACCCCGACTACGGTCAGATAGGCACGACGGTTCCCGGCGCTGCGCGCAACCCCAATGCCAATGAGGACTGCGTATGGCCCAATATCAAGATGAATAGAGGCTATGCCGTACTCTGGACAGCCGAGGCCGCGGTTCATCCCCATCCCCTGGCCACGACACTGGCCGATCCTCTAACGGGTGAGTACCACTTTGATAACGTACCGGCCGGCACCTACAAGATATTCGCCGTAGACTGGACTAATGACTACATCTGGGAGGAAACCCAGATTGCCGTTCAGCCCGCGATTGATATGCCGGCTGTGGACTTTTTCATCCCACGTTTCTACGCCAGGCTCAACGGTCATGTACAGGAAGACAACCTGGAAGATGGGGGTCCTGAAGGTCCTGCGGATCCCGAGGTTTATCCCCCTCTGGACCTTAACGGCCTCAAGGTAAATCTTCGCCTTACTGACGGCTCTGTCTGGAAGACAGTGACGACGAGCAACGGCCTGTTCGGCGACACAGACGGCCCCATAGAGCCCGCAAAGGACGGCTACTTCAACTTTGACGAGCTTGCCGAGGTTGAGGTAATGTCCCACCTTGATCTGGACTACCACACGCTTGACCCTCACTACATGGGTTCCATGCCCCTTGAGGCCATAGATGAGTGCGCAGGCGAGGGCGACGGCGGCGACACAAGGCCGGCCGATGTTGTGTCATGCGACCCCCTTTCCCTCCTGGACAAGAGCACCCGGGACATAGGGTGGTTTACGGCCAACTACAGGACCGAACTCCACGTTCAGAGGATACCTCATGATGTGGGTTATGTCATAGGCTCGGTATTTAACGATCACCTTACCTACGATGCCGCGACCTCCACATGGACCTCTAACGGCACCCTTGATGAGAAAGAGGATAAACTCCTTACGGGAGTTACCGTAACACTTACCAGAATCGGGCCTGGAGCAGATCCTGAAGATCCTGCAGAGAATGTGCAAATCACTCAGACGGGTTCATTTGATGAGGACTTCGCCGTGTCACAGGGCTATATCAGGCCTTACACGCCAAAGGGCTTCATCGGTCCCTTAGGAGAGCCCGGTTACAACCCCGGCGACATCGAAGTGGATGAATGGGGCGGAATCTTCAGGGGCGTTAGATACGGCCAGTACGACTTCAAGAACGTAGCGCCCGGTACCTACAGGGTGGATGTCACACTGCCGAACGGATTCTCACCTGCGCCTGGCAATACCACTTCCCAGACCATAACGGTAGCCGGCGGAATGAGAAACGATGTTGACTTTGGCGCCAATACCCTCATACCCCTTGCGGGTGAGATAGAGGGCGGCGTATTTGATGACGTCTTCATCGACCTCGAACATCAGAGCATGCTCTATCTGGAAAAGCAGGGTCTGCCTCACGCTCCTGTGGGCATCTACGACCACCTTGGCTACAGGCTTGGCTGGTCGGCCATGGGACACCCATACTGCTACCTGCCTCAGCCAACTGCTGACATAGGCGGCAGGGTATGCCCCGCTACGGAGCCCCTTGGTCAGAAACCCGAGGTTGAGAGGCGCTCGGCGCCAGGCGTACACATATTCCTGGCAAACGATCCGGCCCTCCCGAACTATACTACTGATTACGTGCCTCTGGCCGTTAACTACACCTTTGATCAGGGAAAGTTCAAGTTCGAGGCTGACTGGTCGCTTCTCCCCTCATCCTTCATACAGGGTCCGGGCGGCGGCGGCGGAGCTCCTCTTCCGGCCCTACCGGCCAACCCCCCCGTAATTGAGGGCGGTGCGCCTCAGGCCATGCTCAACGTGCCTGCCGATGGAGAGACTCTCTTCAAGAACGCCGTATATAGCGTAACAGACGGCTTCAATGTAGAGCTCACAGGTGGCAAGAAGAGAAACCAGAAAGGCAAGTGGAATAAAAAGCTCAACCAACTCAAAGGAAAAGATAAGTCAAGCTTGATGCAGAACAAAAGGTTCCAGAAACACAAAAAGAGGATCAAACAAGGCCTCCTTGCCCAGGAATGTGCTCAGAGACAGCAGCAGGGCAGGCCCCATACAGGTAACAACAGCGCCTTGACTACTACATCGTATGTAATCAATGGTACAAACTTCGGTGATGTTCAGGTCCATTCCACGGTAGCACTCAGCGGACAAGAGCTTGATGTCTCGTCCTGGAGCGATACTCAGATAACGGCCCTCATACCGAAGACCGCCATACCAGGTCCCATGATCGTAACCACTACAAACGGGATATCGAACTCCGTACACTTAGACGCTACGGACTTTGGCGCTGATCAATCCTGGATTGACTACCTTGCGTCCCGTACTATCTATGTTGACGACGACGCCGCGGCAGGCACAGGGGATGGAAGCCTTGCAACACCTTTTGCTTCCATGACCGAGGCCATGAACAACCTTCCCGTTGATAGACCGGTATACGTCATGGTAGCCGCCGGTTCATACAACGAGAACGTTCATATCGCCGAGTCTGATGTCAAGATAATCGGTGCAGGTCCCTATGAGTCCATGATAGACGGACTCGTTGTCGAGACCCTCAACCCGCTCGGTCTTGCCCAGGACGGCGTTTACACCGGTACCGCTGGCCCGACCTTCTTCATTGGAGCGGGCGGCATGGACGGCTCCGTGAGTAATGTCGAGATCAGCGGCTTCACCATCACAGGCGGAACGCCTAGCGATGAAGGCCCTGGCGGCGGTATATTCGCTGACTACGGCAACACCAACCTCGACATAAACAACAACATCATGTCCGGTAACGGAGGCGAGTACGGCGGCGCCATATGGATGCACAAGTCAAACCACGACGTGCGCATCTGGTCCAACCTTATATCCGAGAACGGTAACTTCGGCGGATATAGCGGCGGCATCAGCATCAACGATGAGCCCGAGTACGGCCCAGCTGAGCCCGCTCTGGACCACATATATGACGACCAGCTCTACGACACACCTCCGGGAACGTACGAGATCTTCAACAACCTGCTCTATCGTAACTATTCACCTGACTACGGTGGCGGCATGGCCCTCTACGAGGTAAAGGACCACCTGAAGATCTACGGCAACGTGATCATGGAGAACAGGAGCGACGACCATGGTGGCGGTCTATTCTTCGAGGACTCAGGTCCCGTAGACCTCTACGATAACGTCATAATCCGTAACTTCGCCACAGATGACGGCGGCGGCGTTAGCTTCGAGGACGTAGGTGACGATATCTCCACCGTGAAGATCTACAACAACCTCATCGCCGATAACATCGCCGATGACAAGAGCGAGAACACTGCCCGCGGTGGTGGTTTATCCTTCGACGATACGCTTCACGCCGAGGTATATAACAACACTATCACAGGCAACATAGTAGCAGGTACCTTTGATCCCACAGGCGGCGCCATAGACAGCGAACGTCATGGCCATGAGTACAGCGAAAATGGCGGAGTATCGCCGAAGCCGCCTTTCTTCAGTGATGTAAAGGTCTATAACAACATCATCTGGAATAACTGGCGCCTCCACTATGACATCATCAGAGGCGAGGACCTTGACTACACCGAAGGGACCAATTATGTCTGGACCGTTGACAATATCCACGTTGACGACCCGGCCGTAAATGATGAGTGGAATACCGAGAACAACTCAGAGGCCCTTACGGTTGTACATCACAACGATATTAATGGCGACTTTAACTATAGCGGGACAGCCACGAATATCAACTCAGACCCCTTGTTCATTGACGCTGTCAACGAGGATTGGCATATAGATGGAACCTCGCCGGTAGTCGGTATGGCGGACTTCCTCTTATCGCCTACCTTTGACCTGGACCACGTCAACAGGTCAATGGACTGCGCGGCAGACATGGGCGCCTTTGAGCACAGGACTTCAGCCTCACCACAGCAGATCGCGCATACACCAACGGATCTCTTTGGTATGATCGAAGTACCTGTACCAGGTACATCTGAACTACACCCCAAAACTCGTTGAGTTGAGGGTACAAACCAAGGACTTTCCACGGCCGGCGATATGGCCGGCCGTGGAAAAGTTCCTTACTTTATTTTTTTAAAAAAGAAAGTGTGGAAGAAGGCTAAAGCGGATTATCATTTATTAAATCATGGTTTTTTAAGATTAAGGTTCCGTGTATTCATAAACATTTAACCCTTGGAAGGCACCCTATGAAAGCATTACCGATAGGCGAGTTATTCCTTAATAACGGCTTGATAGACGAGGAGGTCCTTGCCGCCGCACTTGAGGAACAGGCAGAGACAGGTGAAAAATTAGGAGAACGCCTTGTAAGGCTTGGCTGTATCTCGGAAAAAGACATGCTCAGCGTCTTGAGTACCCAGCTTAAGACGCCATGTATATCATCTGATGATTATCCCAAGACCCCGCCTGCCTTAAAGATTCAGCCGAGCCTTAAGTTCATGAGCCATTATATGGTCGTGCCCGTAAAAGTATGTGACGGGATCCTCACAATGGCGACGGCCGACCCTTTAAATCAGTTTCCAGCCGAGGCGTTAGCCTTTGCCACCGGTCTCGAGGTACAGGCCGTAATCAGCTCGGAAACAGATATACTCCATGCCATGGAGGCCTATTACGGTGAAGGCCCTGTTACCATGGATAAGATTATTGAGGAGATAGACGAGAAGGACCCCTCGGGGGCCCTTGATATAGATGACGTTGAGCAACTGAAAGACATGGCCCTTGAGGCCCCTGTCATTAACCTTGTAAATATGCTTATCCGCAACGCCCTTGAGAGAAAGGCCAGTGATATCCACATAGAACCCTATGAGGGGACCATCCATATACGGTACAGAGTCGACGGCATAATGTACGATGTCGAGTCCATGCCCAAGAGGCTCCACCCCGCCATATCATCAAGAATAAAGATAATGTCCAAGCTCAATATCGCCGAGAGGCGGCTCCCTCAGGACGGAAGGATAAAGCTCAGGCTCAATGGAAAAGGGGTTGATATAAGGGTCTCCGTCATACCCACGCTTCACGGCGAGAGCATCGTCATGAGACTGCTCGACCCTGAGGGGATAATGAGCCTTGAGTCTCTTGGTTTTTCCGAGGCCAAAAAACAGGCCTTTTCCGGGATGATAAACCAGCCCCACGGCATAGTGCTTGTTACGGGCCCTACGGGGAGCGGCAAATCGACGACACTCTATGCCGCGCTCTCAACGATTGATATTTCAAGTAAAAAAGTAATAACCATTGAGGACCCCGTGGAGTACAAACTCGAGGGTATCAACCAGATACAGGTTAAACCCAAGATAGGACTTACCTTCAGTAACGGGCTCCGTTCCATAGTAAGACAAGACCCCGACGTGGTGCTCGTCGGAGAGATAAGGGACACGGAGACGGCCGATATCGCCATACACTCGGCCCTTACGGGGCACACGATACTTTCCACGCTCCATACCAATGACGCCCCCGGGGCCATAACGCGGCTTATCGACATGGGTGTTGAGGGTTTTCTTATATCCTCAAGCCTTTTAGGCGTACTCGCCCAGAGGCTTGTCCGTGTCATATGCCCGAGATGCAAGGTCAAATTTATCCCCGAAAAGGAGGTTCGCGAACGCATAGCAGAGGAATTAAAACGGGTAAAAGAGATAAAGGCGGAAGATGTCGTAACCTATCGCGGGAAGGGCTGTAAGAACTGTAATAATTCAGGCTACAGCGGGCGGACAGGCCTATTTGAGCTGATGATGGTAGGCGACGACATAAAACGCCTGATAGCTGAAAAATGCAGTTCTGACAAGATTAGAAACATGGCCATGGAAAGCGGCATGCTTACCCTTAGAGAAGATGGTTGGGACAAGGTCATTAAGGGAATCACCAGCATCGAAGAGGTGCGGCGCGTTACACTGACATAATGGCCGCCGCCTGCAACCGGAGAATTAGACATCAATGGCTCTATACATATATCACGCAACAAACGCCTCTGGAGAGTGTATAAAGGGAACCCTTGAGGCAAGGGATAAAAAGGCCCTTGTAGACAGGCTCCAGGATATGGGGCTTTTTCCAATACGCATAGGCTCCAGGGGAGAGGATACCCCCGTAGCCGCAAAAAGCCGTAGTAGCCTCTTTCGCAAAAGGGTTCCGGCGCAGTGCATAGTTGATTTTACCCAGGAACTGTCCGACATGTTAAATGCCGGGCTTCCGCTGGATAGATCCCTATCCATATTATCTGAATTAGAAAAAAATGAGACCTTCAAAAAGGTCCTCATAAGTATTCATAAAGGCATTCACGCAGGCGGTACCTTTGCCGAGTGCCTTGAAAAGCACCCCGAGCACTTCTCAGACGTCTATATAAACACGGTCCGCGCCGGTGAGGCCGGAGGTTCCCTTGAGGTCGTTCTGAGCCGCCTTAAAAAATTCATCGAGGACGCCAGAAGGCTTAAAGAGGATATACGCTCCGCCCTTATCTACCCTTTACTCCTTAGCATCGTAGGCGGCGGAGCCGTTGCATTGATGCTCATGGTCTTTATCCCCAAGTTTTCCGTAATACTGGACGACATGGGCGGGGTAATGCCCCTTCCCACACAAATACTTCTTGATATAAGCGGGGGCCTCACGAGGTACTGGCCCGTTATCATAGCCCTTATTGTGGCCGCCGGCTTTGCCTTCAGGTTGATTCTGAAAAGTGAGGAAGGCCGGAAAAAGTTCGATAGAGTCAAACTCTCTATTCCCTTATTCGGTCCCATACTGAGAAAGTCGGCGGTCTCAAGGTTCTCCAGAACGCTTGGCGCGCTCATGCAGGGCGGGCTTCCAATCTTGAACTCCCTTAATATAGCGGTGAAGACCATGGGCAACACTTACCTCGCTGGTAAGATGGGGGCCGTGGTGGAAGGTGTGCGCCGGGGCAGGGGGCTTACCGTACCATTAAGGGAAAGCGCATCATTTCCCCCCATCGCCGAGCACATGCTGGCCGTGGGCGAGGAGACGGGACACCTTGATGAGACCCTTTTAAGGCTCTCAGATAAATACGACCGTGATGTTGGGACTGCCGTAAAACGGCTCCTCTCTCTTCTTGAGCCGATGATTATACTCGTGATGGCAGTGCTTGTGGGCTTTGTTGTCATCTCGCTTTTATTAGCCGTATTCAGCCTAAACGACATGCCAATGTAAGGAGTTTTAAGCGATGATGATATGGAAAAAGAAAAGTAGGGCGATAAGAAAGGCTCTTGTCAGAAAGGGAGTTGGTGATGAGAAGGGTTTTACGTTAATAGAGATAATAGTCGTGGTCATTATCATAGGGCTACTTGCCACGCTCGTAGCGCCGAGGTTCTTCGGCAAGGTGGAGCAGTCAAAGATAAAGACCACCTACGCGCAGATAGAGCTCTTAGGCGCGGCACTTGATATGTACCGCCTTGATACGGGCGAGTATCCTACGACTTCAGATGGCCTTGATGTCTTGAGAGTAAAGCCCAGCAATGTGGAAAACGGCTGGGACGGACCGTACCTCAAGAAGGAACTCCCAAAGGACGCATGGGGGCATTACTTTCAGTACACCTCGCCGGGTAAACACGGAGAATACGACTTAATCTCACTTGGCGCCGACGGCGTTGAGGGCGGTGATGGAAAGAACAAGGATATTGTAAGCTGGAAGGGTCTATGATGAAGAGCCGCCTTCGAAGCGAGAGCGGTTTTACCCTCATTGAGATACTCGTTGTTGTGATGATATTAAGCCTCTCGGTAGCCCTTTCCGTTCCATCAATAATGAGAGGGCTCGGAAGAGCGGGACTTAAGACAACGACTAAAAAGATGGCCGCCTCACTTAAGTACTCGAAAAATCAGGCATTGAGGCAAAGAAGTGTTTATTACGCCAAGGCCGCTGGAAAGAGCCTGATTATCTTAAAAGCTGGTTCAACAAAACCCGATGTTGTAATCCCTGCCTCAACTGATACGGAGGTGGCGAGTAAAGACGGCACAGCCATTGCCTTCTACCCCGGGGGCGGATCAAGCGGCGGGACACTGAAGGTAATGAACTCGAAGAACGACAATTTTTATACGATTAAAGTAGAACCTTCATCAGGGAGGGTCCATATAAGCACCCTGATGTAAGGGGCGAAGAGGGGTAGAAGTGAGAGGGGAAAGTTGGTTTATGAATATGCAGTTGGATAAATACCGTTCAGAGTCTCCTCGCCTTGGTTACGGGGGTTCAGGTAGCGTAGATATGAGACCGGTTTTTCCGTTAGACGATGAGAGAGGATTTACGCTCCTTGAGGTGATGGCCTCTCTTGCCATACTCGGCATGGGCGTACTCATGGTAATTCAACTTTTTTCCGGGGGACTTGGCCTTGCCAGAGCGGCGCGTGATCATAGCGGCGCCGTGCTCCTTGCCAGAGAGAAGATGTCCGAAGCCCTGGCTGATAATGACCTGCAGACAGGGAGTACAGAGGGCGAGGACAGCAGGGGTTTTCAGTGGAAGGTTGACGTAGCCCCCTACAAGAGCGTGCTCACGGGTAATAATATGAATCTTGACATTATGCAGGTCAATGTAAGTGTCAGGGGCGGCGGCAAGGTGAAGGGCGCCTTTGCACTTTCATCATTAAAATCAAACTGGTATGACGAGGAAGAGGAATAAAAAGGATAATGAGCAGATTGGCCAGAGGAATGCGTCATCTACGAAATGGGTTGTCCCCCATGGGGGACGAGAGGGGCTTTACGCTTATTGAGACAATATTATCTCTCTCCATACTCGTAATCATGATAGGTCTTGTGCTCTCTTCACTGAGGCTCGGGCAAAGGTCCATGGAGAAGGGCGAGAAGGCCCTTGACGACGCTACGGTCCGCAGGTTTATCACAAAAAAGCTCTCATCGGATGTAAGCTCCATGTATCTCTATTCGCAGAATAATAATGGCCATAAGACCTTTCTTTTCAAGGCCGGTGAGGGTGGATTCGCTTTTGTCACATCCCATCACGCCGGTTCAACGGGTCTGCCCTGGGGTGGGGCGGCCTTTGTGCGTTACGACACGGGGCGAAAGGGCCTCATTGTAACGGAAAAGACCCTGCCGCTCACGGACCGGGATCAAAAGCAGGTTAGTAAAGTTATTGAGCTTAGCCCCGAGGTCAGCAGAGTAAGCTTCAGGTACCTCGGTGACAATGGATGGGTAAAGAGATGGGACGTGGACTCGGAGCAAAGGCTTCCGAGGGCAGTGAGAGCGAAGTTTTTTTTCAAGCAGGCGGCAAAAGAGCCGCTCGTGGTTTTGGCGCCGGTATGGGCTTCACAGAAGCCTCTCGAGGAGGATACTCCCGGCTCTAAGGGGGTGTAAGGGTGGTGCAGAGCATCTCTACAGGGGGTAAGGTAAATCCTGCGGGACTTTACCCTGAGATAAAAAAAACCCCTCTTACTGAGACGCTCCATAGTGAGAAGGGAATTGCCCTCATAATTGTCCTCTGGGTGCTGGCCTTTCTTATGTTTATCGTCGTTGAGTTCGCATTTAGCATGCGCGTGGAGACAGAGACTGTGAGGAACTTGAAAGATGAGACGGCGGCCCGGTACCTCGCCCTTGCCGGTATAAACATGGGACTTGCCGAGTTGGCCGCTGATTATGACATTATTTTGCTTAATGAGGACAAAAAGCTCGTTTTTGGGAAGCAGGAAGCAAACGGTTTATCCACTCTGGATGTTAAAAGGGAGTTCGCCATGGGCGATGGTAGAGTCAGGTACATTATTGAAGACGAGGAGGCAAAGGTAAATCTGAACACCGCAAGCCGTAAGCAGATAAAGGAACTTCTCCGTCTCACAGGTCTTGAGGTGACTACGCGGGATGTAGTGGCTGATTCGATCCTCGACTGGCGGGATAAAAACCACTCCTTTCACTTTAACGGCGCGGAGGATGATTACTATGGCTCATTGCCCAATCCCTACGGCGCTATGGACGGCCCCTTTGAGAACGTCGAGGAACTCCTCCTCGTTAAAGGGGTAACGCCGGAAATGTTTTACGGCACAGGCAAGGTTCCCCCGGAGCTAATCGCTTTTCAGGATTCACTCTCTTCGCGGTACGAGAGGCAATACACCGGTCTTGCCCCATACGTCACTGTTAAAGGCGAGGGCAAGGTCAATCTAAATACAGCGGATCCCACCGTGCTTGACGCCATGCTCGGCAAAGGTAAATCAATGGAGATAACGCTTCGAAGAGAGACTGAAGGTTACTTTAACTGGCCTTTATACGGAGGCCAGATAAACTCCAGGGTCTTCTCCATCCGGGCCGAAGGCGATGTGCACGGAATGCGCTTCAACATAAAGACCATAGCGGAGCGGGACTTAGATAACCCCGAGGCCCGGATCATATACTGGAACGACGGCGCTACCGCGCTGAACTGATTACTTTAACTATTAGAGGCGCATTATGGATGTATTAGGCATAGAGACGAGACCCGAGGCATGGTCAGTGGTCCACATGAAAAGCTCGGCATTCAAGGTTAATGTGGAGCGGTTTATGTCCTTCACGGGCATTAGCTTTGACGATAAGGTTAATGAGCTTAAGGACTATATCCGGGAGAGGCGGCTTAAAAACGTACGCATAGCCGTGGGACTGCCAAGGGAGTCTTCCCTCTCAATGGTTCTTAACATACCGGCTCCAAAGGCCGAGGCTATTGAAGGCATACTCGGGTATGAGCTGGAAAAGCATCTGCCCTGTGACCCCGATGAGGTCTGCCACGGGTTCCAGATACTTAAAAAAGAGGATAAGGTTTTTTCCATCCTCCTCGCGGCCTCCCAAAAGGGGATTATAAAGGGTATTGTAGATAATTTGGACTCAGCCGGGTTAAACCCCTCCTGCGTGACTACATGGCACGCCTCGCTCTTTAACGCCCTTGATTATTCAAAAAACCTCTCTCCACTTAAAAACGTAGCCTTTATCGGTATGAATAACAAGTCCATGACCCTTGATATCTTCTCCGATCTCATGCCCGTATACTCAAAGAGCCTTGGCATGGATGAAGTAGATGAGGGGCCGTTGGCGAGCCGGGATGTTATCGAAAGAGAGTTGAAGCGCTCTGTGCTGAGTCTTGCGGGGCCTGTAGAGAAGAGGCGCCTTGATGAAGGTATTTTCATATCAGAGAAGGAGCCTGATGAGGAGTTTCTAAGGGAATTATCCTCTCAGATGTCCATGCCTGTGAGCGCGCAGAGCCTTAAGGAGCTCGGTCTACCCAGTAGCGCAGCCATCGCCCTCGGGGCCGCGTTATGCGACCTTGGCAAGGGCAGAATGAAGATCAACTTCGCTACGGGACCAGGCGCGGTAAAGAAGTCCCCATTGTATTTAAATAATGCCGTCCTCTCGGGTATAGTCCTGGCCTTAGCTATCGCAACGGGCTCATCTTACCTTTTGAAGGATAGGGTCACCATGAGTGGCCTTGAGGCGGCCATGGCGGATGTGAGGACGCAAAAAGCCGCTGTGCAGAGCCTTACCGATAAGGAGCACGCATTGACGGAAAAGGTCGATACTCTTACCGGTTTAAAGGCCCCGGAAGCGGCCGGGCCCCTTGATGTGCTTAAAAACCTTACAAGGCTTCTTCCACGTGACACATGGTTGACGGCCATTGATTACAGCGGGGACTCTATCTCCATAGAAGGGTATTCGAAGAGGGCCTCTGCTCTTCTTATGAAGATGGAAAAATCGAGCTTTATGACTGATTTCGAGTTCGCCGGCCCTGTATCGAGAACCCCTGATGGTAAGGAGCGATTCAGGATGAATATCAAGTTAAAGGCTTCCTCTCACGGGGCTAAAGACGGGAGGGTATCCAAATGATTGATAAAGTTCGTCTCACAATGATGGAAAACCGGCGTATACTCCCGGGTATAGCCCTCATAGGAGCGCTGGTTATAATGTTATGCCTGAAATGGGGGTATACGCATCACCAGAACTCCCTTGATGAGATAGAGGCTTACAGGGAGTCGCTTCAGGCCTCGACCTCAATAGTCGCGCGCGGAGCCGAGATAAAAAAACTCATAGGGTATCAAAACAAGAGGATTAAGACACTTGAAAAGGGGCTTCTAAGTGCCGGAAGGCCCGCCATGGCCGCCGCCGAGTTGCAGGAGGCCTTTAAAAAACTCCTCTTGAGAAAAAACATAACCGTAACCTCGGAAAACGTACTTAATTCCGAGGAAAATGGTGATTATACAATAATACCGGTGGAGTTTCATCTAAAGGCCGAGTTGGGCCAATTGACTCGTTTGCTCTATGATGTGCGGGCCTCGCGTCTGTTAATAGGTGTAAGGTCCATGAACATCAAGGCCCCGTACTCTAAAGAACAGGCAAAGTTGAATGTCTCTCTTATAATCGAGGGTGCAATGAAGACTGAGAGCGATATGGGGGAAATTCAATTATGAATATAATCAGGGAAAATCTTTTATCCGGAATGAACGCAAGGTTTTTAAACATCGCGCTCATAGCGCTCAGTCTCGGTTTTCTGGCATGGACCGTCAGCATATGGATGGGCTCGGCCGTTGTTACCCATAACTCGCCTCGCCCTGCAAAGGCTGCTTCGGCCCGTGTAACGAAAAAACTCGGCGCAAGGTCCTCATATAATATGGTTGTTAATAATGACATCTTCAGGGCCTCGCGCAGAAAATACGTAGCCGCGGTAAAGCCCGTGAGTGTCAATAAGGTAGCCCCGAGGGTTGCAACCCGTCAGCAGCTACCAAACCTTACGCTTTTGGGCACGGTTATCCTCGATGACGGTGTCAGCGCGATAATAGCCCTTCCCGGCAATGAGAATGACGCGAAGTTCTATAAGGTCGGTGAACGTATAGGGGGCTTTACAGTAAGTAAGATATCCAATGACTCTGTGATCCTTAAGAGCGGACGTCGGGAGTTGACAGTGCACTTGAGTCAGACCGGTGATAGCAAGATCCCGGCCCGGGGTAGCGGTTATCGCCGTTACGGAAAGTGAGGGGCCTCTTCGGGAGATAGTAACCGGTGTTTTTTTTCTGGATATAGCTCTAAATCAGGTGAGTTTTATTTATGCGGCGTGGCCCTTTAAATGCTTGAAGTGACGGAGATTATGTTTTAATATGCCCTAAACTAATTTTCTGTCCGTGAATGAATATAAAAATTGGAGAATATGAGAAACATGCGCTTTCAACCATTGCATAGTAAGTTGAAGTATGAATCAGGGTTTTTCATGACCATTGCGGTGTTATTGTTCCTGGCCTTCACTGTACTTCCCGTAAGTTCCGCGAGCGCCAGTAATATCGTCTCCGAGCTTAAGGCGGGCGCCGGCAGGCCAACCCAGCAACGAAATGGCCGCAAAGGTTTAACGGCCCCTGACGCCAAAAAGACCAGAGCCGTGAAGGCTACGCGCTCGGGCAAAGCTACGAGAGTGAAGAAGGGGATGGCCCTCCTTAATTTTTCCGATGCCGGGATTAAAGAAGTCATAAGGACTATATCGAAGATAACGGGAAAGAACTTCATTCTCTCCCCTGAGGTTCTAACACGTAAGATCTCCATCAGGACCACAAAACCCATACGCAAAAGAGACGTATTCGGTATCTTCGAGACCATACTCTCAGTAAACGGCCTCTCCGCCGTAAAGACAGGAGATTATTACACCATAGTTACATCCAAGGTGGCCAAACAGCGTGGTATCGAGCTCCTTACCGAGCGGGATCCATCGAAGATACCGCATGGCGACAGCATGATTAACGTCCTTGTACCCATAAGGTTCATCAACGCGAAGGACGTTGTCGTCTTACTCAAACCCAGCCTCTCGCCCGGGGGGAATATCGTCAATTATCCTAAGGGCAATACCCTCATAATCACCGATATGGCCTCTAATATTAAGCAGTTTCTCACCCTCATAGATAAGCTTGATGTAGATCTTTTTACCAAGCTCAACGTCTCGCTCATACACGTTGATAATGTAGATGTAACTACGCTCAGTAAAGAACTCATTGATATATTCTCCATCCTCGGCTACGGCAAGGATACAAATCAGTTTCATGCCATACCCATTGAGAGGTTCAATAGCCTTATCGTCTTCTCGTCCAGTAAAGAACTCCTCGCCTCTGCCGAAAAATGGATAGGGCAACTTGACAAGGGGTCATCGACCAACGAGGTAACCACACATATCTACTACGTCAAGAATGACAAGGCCTCTAATATCATAGATTTACTCGGCAAACTCTACTCTGAAGATGAAAATGTAGATTTTTCCACCGGTTCCGGCGCCGCTGCGCCCGCCAAGGCTTTAGGCGCCAAGCCTGCGCCTCAGACCCAGAAGGCCAAACCCGCAGGCGCCGCCGCAGGTGCCAAAGGGAACTACAAGCCAAAGACGAAACATGTCATGGATATATTGATATATGAGCCCAGTAACGCCATTATCATCCGCTCCTCGGAGAGGGATTATCAGTACGTGCTCAAGACCATCCGCAAACTTGACCGTATGCCGAAACAGGTCCTCATAGAGGCCCTTGTCGTAGAGGTGGCCCTTGATGAGAGTACGAAGTACGGCATACAGTGGTCCGCTCTTACAGGTAACGTAGGCATTCAGAACAACGCGGGGCCATTCTCTTCAACCGTGGACAACCCCAACTCCATCATATCCACCCCCATCGGGCTCGCGGCCGTGGGTGGGCTAAATGTCCTCGCCACTGACGCGAAGACCTTTTTCACTTTTTTACAGGCCTTCGCCTCAAAGGGCAAGGTCAACGTGCTAAGTAATCCCCATATACTTGTGCAAAATTATGCAAAGGCCTCTATCTCCGTTGGCAGTGACGAGCCTATAGCGACTCAATCGACTCAGACAGCCGTCACAAACACGGCCAGCCTCATCCAGAGCATCGAGTACCGCAGAACCGGCATCATCCTCACCGTAAGCCCTCAGATCACCGATGGCGGTGTCGTGGCCATGACCGTACATCAGGAGATAAGCGACGTCTCCACGAGCAGGGTAGTGGGCGACGGAACATTCCCCTCCTTCACCAACAGGGACGCCGAGACTTCGGTGGTGATAAAGGACGGCGAGACCATAGCCATAGGCGGTCTCATAGATACAAAGAAAAATAAGACGCACTCGGGTATACCGCTTATAAGCAAGATACCCTTTCTGGGAGAGCTCTTTAAATTTACCAGTATTACCAATGACAGGACCGAGCTTGTAATACTTATTACCCCTCGGGTGATATTGAATTCCGAGGATGCCGCCTCCATGACGGGCGGGATGAAATTAAAGCTCAGCAGCCTTAAGAAGTTAATTGATTCCGCGAGTAAGGACGCGGCGAACAGGGACGATGAGTGAATATGAAAAAACACACGTATTATGAGTAATCCCTATGATTTATCAGCATTTTGTGGTATGGTAAGTCTATGAAGTTGAGCAAATAATGCGCTCCGGTAATGCTTGTGTTTATTCTCTTATCCCTATTTTACACCGTTCATGATGTAAGGAGCGAGACAGAATCGGATTTTTTCATGTGCAAAGGGGGCAGAATTTAAAAGGGGGCCAGGAGTTAAAAGGGGGACGAGAGGTAAGGGTGGCGAGAGTTAAAAGGGACCAGGAGTTACTTGAGGGGTGGAGTTTTAAGATTAATTCGGGGCAGGTTTCACGGGGCAGGGCGCCTGCTCATGGGCAAAGGAACGGCGTCGTGATAATGTAGTGGGGTAGGATTCAGCTGTATTGTGGGTGTACGGGGCGGATAGGGGAGCGTTGGTTATGCATTTGGTAACCAGTCCTTTAAAAAACAAGTATTTTGTGACTAAAGTCACAGATTAGATTGAGCTCTTGGAAAATACTATGGAGAGTGCCTGTTTTACGGCTTATTTTTGTTTATCTTCTTCGATTGATATGTTAAGTTCTCATAATGGATG
The DNA here is from genome assembly GCA_964605225.1 of uncultured Thermodesulfobacteriota bacterium. Taxonomy (GTDB): domain Bacteria; phylum Desulfobacterota; class GWC2-55-46; order GWC2-55-46; family JADFVP01; genus JAJRZX01. The sequence continues at coordinate 27,292 of CAZSAY010000017.1, forward strand.
TCTAAGCCGCAAAATGTCAAAGAAAGGTATATTTAATGCGTCCTGACAGGATAAAAAGAATTAGATTGAGCCTTGGCTGGTCTCAGGAGAGGATGGCCAGGGAACTTGGCGTGAGCTTCAGCACGGTAAACCGCTGGGAGAGGGGAAGGACCTCACCAAGCCCGCTCGCCTCAAAGAGCCTTGAACAGCTTGATATGATTAATAATAATGATGTCAACGGCGAGAGGCAGTCGCTTCGCCTGAAGGCTCATTATCCCGTTGAGATAAGTGTATTGGGCCATGATACAGCGGTGGCCGCACGGCGTGACCATGCATCTTCTTTTGATGCCGTTACTGAGAATCTCAGCAGTACGGGACTCATGTTCAAGACCATGGAGGATGTCACTACCGGTAAAAAAATTGGTATTGGCTGGAACCTTGGAGATAAACATGTAGAGACACTCTCCGAAGTGGTCTGGATAAAAAATTCAGGCGCCGACAGGACAGTTGGCGTCCGCTTCGACTACCCCATACCAGAGGTAGTCTCCACTGTAATCGATTCTATCCTCGAAGAATAGAGGGGGATTAATAAGGGACTCAATAAGAGGCCGGTCTTTTTATTTTATAAGAGGCCGATTTTTTTATTCAAGTCAGGCTATTTAATTAGAAAGGGCCGTGGAGAAATCCACGGCCCTTTTGCTTTTAAAATTGCTCAATCGCCTCTTGCGGCCCTTGCTAAATGGCCTTCACTCATCGCAAACCCTCAAATCGTCTGCCCATCAAAAACCCGCCAACCCCCTTGAGAGTCCCCTTCTTATGGAGCCGGGTAGGGTGGGCTCCACACATCAAATCATTATCCCCCCTATTCAACATGACGTGGTCAAGTAAAAATGGACACGCTGTTAAGCGGCCATATGAACCTGCCG
>CAZSAY010000018.1:0-27367 GCA_964605225.1 uncultured Thermodesulfobacteriota bacterium
GGTAACCCCTTAATTTTACAACGCAAATTTGGTGGAGGCGGTGGGAATCGAACCCACGTCCGGAAACGCCTATCCCGGGCATCTACATACTTAGCCTGTCTTTATATCTCACTCTCTGAGCGCCTACAGGCGGGCTATCATCGAGCCAGTCCGGTTAATCTCGCCTTAAGGGACTTCGGACGGAGCCCTTAAAGCCATCCTGCTGTGTGTCGTCCAGTATAGTCCCGCAGGAAAAGCCTACATGGACGCTGACTGTGATTAAGCAGCCAGAGCGTAGTTATAGTCGTTGGCGACTATGAGTTCCACCTGTTTAACGAGGCAATGGACCTCGGTATGCTTCCCTGGGACTCGGTCCGTCCCGTCGAGACCGGTCGCCCCCATTTCTTAATAATAGCACTTTTTTTCGGTTTATACAATAGCCCCGGCATATGATGAGTTTACTCTACTTTCGGCCTGCCGCGAGCGTCTCCCTTACGGCACCGCGGCTAAGTGGCCTTGTTCCTCTTCATGGCGCGCTCCATCTCACGGTCCGACTCCTTCCGCTTTATGGAGTCCCGTTTATCGTAGTGAGTCTTGCCTTTGGCAAGGGCCACCTCTACCTTCACCATGCCGCGTTTGAAGTATAGCTTTGTGGGCACAAGGGTCAGGCCCTTCACCTTTGTCTTGCCTATAAGCCGCTTTATCTCCTTTTTGTGTACGAGGAGTTTTCTCCGCCTCTCGGGGTCTTCATGGGAAAAACCATCGGCCATGTTGTATGGGCTTATATGGACATTTAGTAAAAAGAGCTCGCCGCCCATAATGCGGGCAAAGCCGTCCTTCAAGTTCACCCTGCCGAGACGTATGGACTTTATCTCATTGCCCGTAAGGACGAGCCCCGCCTCAAGGGTCTCCTCGATATGATAATCAAAGTAGGCCTTCTTGTTTTTTGAGATAATCCTAGAGGACAAATCAGACCACCCTCAGTATGCGGGCCCTGAAGGCGCTGTCTTTTGAGAGGCGTCTATTGTAGAGTTTTAGCCCTACAAAGGATGCGATGAGGAGAAAGGCCCCGAAAAGCCCTGATACAAGGTCGGGGTTCACATTGGGCAAAAGTCCGGCAAGTACGGCCTGGCCGATGACTACGCCCGCAATGAAGCTCAGCACCGGGACAAGGTAAAAGAGGACACCGGCCTTGATGACGCTACCGGCTCCCACGGTAAAGATAACGTCCTGGCCTACCTCGGCTCCGATTGTGTTATCCACCTCCATGAGCATATCGTCCTGCTCCACGGGTTTACAGGCCTTCTTTGACTTGCAACTATCACAGGAACTGCCCCGTCTCGTCTTTACAAGGGCTGTAAGACCTTTACACTCTATTACGACTCCATGCTCTTCCATACCTTAATATTATCAAAAACAAGGCGGTTTTTCAACGTGAGGGCAAATTTTTACCCATCTTGTGATGTAAAAAAATACTCACCCAGGGCCCCTTGTCTTGTATAGTAGTAGTGAGGGGGAGGAAAACTTGAGTAAGGCTAATGTAAAACAAAAAGCCCAATCTCCGGGGCCGAGGCGTGGGGCGGCAAATGTCCTCGCCCGCGTTTTTGGTGAGGGGGCCTATGCCGATATCGCCCTCGCCAAGGCCCTGGAAAAGGTTCGGCCAAAGGACCGCGCCCTTACTACGGAGCTTGTCTACGGGGTGCTCCGAAGGGCCATTACCATAGACTGGATAATCAACAAATTCTCCTCTGTAAAGACTAAAAAGATGGAACGGGCCGTGCTTGTGGCCCTCCGTCTTGGCGTCTATCAGATATATTTTCTTACACGCATACCCGACTCGGCCTCGGTGAATGAATCGGTAAAGCTCCTAAAGGGGGCGCGTCAAAAGGGCTTTGTCAACGCCGTACTCCGAAGGGCGGCCCTTGAAAAAGAAAATTTTAAGGAACCCGGTGGTGTAGAGGCAGACGAAATTGCGCGTCTCTCCATCACAGGCTCGCACCCGAAGTGGATGGTAAAGAGGTGGCTCTCCCGTTATGGCGTTAAAGAGACAGAGGCCCTTTTGCAAAGTGGCCTCAGGGCCCCGCGAAAGACCCTTCGCACCAATAGCCTTTCTATCTCCAGAGGGGATCTCTTAAGTAAACTCAACGACATGGGCCTGCATGTGACAAAAGGCCGCTACTCGCCCCTTGCCATTAATATCGAATCCGGCGTACTGCCAGCTGATGTAAAAGGAGCGGGGCTCTGCATTGAGCAGGACGAGGCCTCGCAGTTGGTCGCCTTGCTGGTCGCGCCGAGGCCCGGTGAAGTTCTACTTGACGCCTGCGCCGCGCCCGGGCTTAAGACCACGCATATGGCGCAGATGATGAACAATGAGGGGCAAATTGTAGCCGTGGATAAGTACGCGGGAAGGCTCAAGGCCCTTAATGAACTCTCGGATAGGTTTGGTATATCAATAATTAAACCCCTCTCTGGCGACGCTCAAAAAGGGGATTTTTTACGAGAACCGGATGGCCCCCTCTTTGACGCCATCCTCGTGGACGCGCCATGCTCGGGGCTCGGTGTGCTTGGAAGGACGCCGGATATAAAACTTCACCGTCGTCTTGAGGATGTAAAGGCCATAAGTGAGACTCAAAAAAAGCTCCTCCATAACCTCATAGGTTTTCTAAAACCCGGCGGAAGGCTCGTCTACTCTGTCTGCACGCTGGAGCCCGAAGAGACAACTGAGGTAGTAAGGTGGTTTTTAAAAAATCATGACGAGACAAACCTTGAAGACGCCGGGGTAGTCCTGCCTGAAGACTGCAGGCAACTTGTCACCAGGGAGGGCTATCTAACAACCCTTCCCCACCGGGATGAGATGGACGGGTTTTTTGCCGCGCGGTTTAAAAAGAAAGTAGGCAAAGAAAACCAATAGGGGGGCCAGAGCACCCGACCGTTGCAGAAAATATTTTCACACCACTAAATTTTTTTATATGAATAAGGCTGCTGAAACGCCTTATGGCCTCGCAATCAATGGCTGTGGAGATGTTTTTTGACGGCAACACTTTACACTTTTTGGAAGTTGTTGCTTTTGCCAAAATCTACGCACCTCTACGTGCGGCGTTAAAGGCCCTTCAGGTAATCTCACGCATAAAGTCGTCGTCAAAGCGGATGATATCGTCTTCTTCAAGATAGACCCCCGTCTGTATCTCTATCATCTCAAGGGGTGTATCTTCGGGGTTAACAAGGCGGTGTTTTGTGCCGATTGGTATGTCTATGGACTCGTTAAGATATACGATTTTTACTTCATCGCCGCGTCGCACCTTTGCCTTGCCCTTTAAGACCACCCAGTGTTCGCTCCTTTTCTTGTGGAGCTGGAGGCTTAGGCGTTGCCCCGGTTTTACGACTATCTTCTTTATCTTGTAGCCCGGGCCGCTCTCAAGCACGGTGTAGGCTCCCCATGGCCTTTTGGTTGTTCTGTGAACGGCGTGTTCCGTATAACCCTTCTCCTTCAATGCCTCAACTACGGCCTTAACATCCTGTGCCCTTTCTTTCGGGCATACGAGGGTGGCATCAGGGGTGTCAACGAGTATCATGTCTTTTAGCCCTATGGCGGCTACGACGCGATTACAACCGAATATCACGGAGTTGGTGCTTCCAAGGTCCACTACGCGGCCCTTTATGACGTTACCGCTCTTGTCGGAACTGAGAATTTCACCAAAAGAGTTCCAGCTACCCATGTCGGACCAGGCGAAGTCTGCCGGGATGACCACTACGTCACTGGCTTTTTCCAGTATTCCGTGGTCTATGGATATGGCCTCCATACCCTCGTAGGCCCCGCTCATATCGGCGCCTTCTTTTATCTCCATGAGGCGCTTGAAGGTGACGGGCATATGGAGTCTTATCTCCTCAAGTATTTTTTTCGCTTTCCAGAGGAATATTCCCGAGTTCCAGTAATAGCCGCCTTCTGCCAGATAGGACTCGGCGCGTTCTTTATCGGGTTTTTCAACAAATTTTTCAATATGCCGGGCCGCAGTCTTCTCGTCAGCAAGGCGCTCCCCGCCCTTTATATAGCCGTACCCCGTCTCCGGCGTTGTTGGTACGATGCCGAAGGTGACAAGGTGCCCCTTCTCGGCGAGCTTTGCCCCGTTGTCGAGGTGAGTTCGAAAATTCGCGCCATCTCCTATTATGTGGTCCGCAGGAAGCACGGCCATAATGGCCTCGGGGTTTATCTCCTGTATATGAAGAGCGGCAAGCCCGATGGCGGGGGCCGTGTTCCTGCCCATGGGCTCGACGATATATCCGGGGGAGAGGGACTCGCCCTCATAGGAGAGGTGAAGGCGTATGAGTTCCGCCTGTTCCTCGTTTGTGACTACAAAGACCTTTTCCGGCGGTATAAGGGGGCTTAACCTCTTGATGGTGGCCTGCAGGAGGCTCTCATCGCCCACTACGCTGAGGAGCTGTTTGGGTGTAGTCGCGCGGCTGAGAGGCCAGAAACGGCTCCCTATGCCGCCAGCGAGTATGACGGCGTATATGGGGAGGTTATTCACTTTTGTTTCACTGCCGGAGGTCATTTTTTATGTCCCATAATAAGGATTAAAGAGAGTCTAATATGCCATTATATAAAAAAATCTTCAACTACAATATGAGCCCCTTGCAGGGATTGCGCCTCAGCCACGGAGCACAAGGGTTGCGGCCTTCAGCCCGAATTTTTTAAACCAGCCCCTGATCTCGTCCATGCCTGCCACCCTTTTTTTCTTTATGAGACTGCGTTTGGCGAGTATGCCAGGTACCCCCATAAGTGCCGCCCAGTAGGCCTTTCCCACTATTAGCACAAGGCTCAGCGCCGAAAAATTGTCCCTGAACCGCGCCCCCGCGCCGCTGCCGGTTATCATGCCGTAGAGCTCCATGAGATAACGCCAGAGCTCATAAAAAGGCGCGAGTAAAAGCATGGGAAGAGGAAAGTTTTTCATGGCCACCCAGAGGTGATTCCTCTCCACGAGATAGGCCTTGAAGGGCGTATAGCGCCCCCCGGTGCCTGAATAAAAATGATAGACAACGGCCCCCGGCAGATAGATGGTCTTCCAGCCTGCAAGCCTCGCGCGCAGGCCCAGGTCCGTGTCCTCGCAGTAGGCGAAAAAATCTACGTCAAAGCCCCCTATATCTTCAAGCATACTGGCCCTGTAAAGGGCGGCGCAGGCGCTGGGTATTAAAACTTCTTCTACGGTCTCGTACTGGCCCGCGTCCTTTTCAAGGCGGCCCCGGCCCTTGGCAAGGCCATTACCGTATATTAAAAGCCCACCGGCGGAGTCTATAAGGCTTTTATCCTCAAGGGAGAGTATCTTCGGGGCCCACATGCCAACGTCCCCGGCAGAGCCCTCGGCGCCCCTTAAAATCTCCTCAAGAAACCCCTCCTTCAGCTCGGTGTCGCTATTGAGGGTGAGAATATATTTACCTTCCGCGAGCTCTATCCCCTGATTGTTGCTTTCGGCGAAACCGAGATTTTTGTCATTTTTTAGAATCCGGACCGCTGGAAATTTTTGAGAGACTATCTCAAGGGAGCGGTCCGTTGAGGCGTTATCAACAAGAATTACCTCGAAGGGTTGTTTTGTTTTCTGGCCAAAGACGGAGGTGAGGTTATTGAAGAGAAAGGGCTCTCCGTTAAGGTTGACGATGATAAAAGAGACTACAGGGGTTTTGGGATTCATTGTCCTTCAAAGAGATGGTATTTTGTTTATATGGACGTGCCAGGGTATCATGTCAAAAAATTTGAACCTCGTTTCCCGATTGGTTTTCTTTGCCAGGCTTTTCCAGGGCAACGGCTCTACCCAAGGGCGGCCGCAGGTGCTGTTAAGAGCCTCATCGACACCCTATTGGTTTTCTTTGCCAAGCTTTCTTTTTTCTAAAAGAAAGCGGAAGGCCTTTAAAGGCCCGGTGTCTCACCGTGCTCAAGGAGCTTTTCGTCGTGCTCCACCATGAGGGCCACAAGGGAGGTAAAGGTTGTGGCCGGCGTCCAGCCAAGTTCTTTTTTGGCCTTTTCGTTATCTCCTATGAGGAGAACCACCTCTGTGGGTCTGAAAAATCTGGGGTCCACCCGTACGATGACCTTGCCGGTGGCCTTATCCCTTCCCTCTTCTTTTGTGCCGGTACCCGACCACTGGAGTTCCACTCCAAGTGCCCCGAATGCGGCCTCTACAAATTCTCTTACGCTGTGCGTCTCGCCAGTGGAGACTACATAGTCTCCCGGGGCAGGCGCCTGCAACATTCTCCACATGGCCTCCACATACTCTGCGGCAAAGCCCCAGTCCCGTTTCGCATCCAGATTGCCGAGGCAGAGCTCTTTTTGCAGACCTTTTTTTATCCGCACCGCGGCATGGGTTATCTTTCGCGTGACAAATTCGAGGCCCCGTAGCGGCGACTCGTGGTTGAAGAGTATGCCCGAGCAGGCGAAGATATCATAAGACTCCCTGTAATTAACCGTTATCCAGTGTCCGTATAGCTTTGCCACGGCATATGGGCTTCTGGGGTAGAAGGGTGTTGTCTCGCTCTGCGGCACGGCCTGCGCCTTACCGAACATCTCGCTTGAGGAGGCCTGGTAGAATTTTATCTTTGGGTCTATCTGACGTATGGCCTCTAATATACGTAAGGGCCCCAGCGCCGTTATATCAGAGGTATATATGGGCATCTCAAAGGATGCGCCCACAAAGCTCTGGGCCGCGAGGTTATAGATCTCATGGGGGCGGACTTTTTCCACGGTGCGAAGTATGTTTGTCATCTCCTGCAGTTCCATGGATACGCACTCTACCCCCTCATATGCGCCTACCTGCTGAAGCCTGGTTACGTTCATCTCCGAGGCCCTTCTGGCCGCGCCGAAGACCTCGTAGCCCTTGTCAAGGAGAAGTTTGGCGAGATATGCCCCGTCCTGGCCTGTAATACCGGTAATAAGCGCTCTTTTTTTTGCCATTTTTTATCCTTTTTTTCTTACCCCGCCCTTTGGGGCGGTTTATTATTTACGGAACCTCTTACCATGCCATCTCCATGCATCTTCTATAATGGTCTGCATATCGCTTCTCTCTGGTTTCCAGCCAAGGACCTTTTCCGCCGTCTTATTGGAACCTATAAGAGAGGGCGGGTCGCCGGGCCGCCTTGGGCCGATGATGACCTTGAACTTACGATTCGAGACCTCTTTAACTGTCCGAATAACCTCTCGTACGGAGTGTCCACGAGAATTTCCCAGGTTTATGGCCATTGTTTTTCCGCCCTTCATCAGGTATTCAAGGGCAAGGACATGGGCGTTTGCAAGGTCTCTTACGTGGATATAATCACGTACGCACGTACCGTCCGGAGTCTCGTAATCATCGCCATATATGGTGATGGCCTCCCTTAGTCTGGCGGCGGCATCGAGGATAAGGGGGATGAGGTGCGTCTCCGGGTCGTGGTCCTCACCTGCTTCAGAGGCAGGGTCGGCACCGGCGGCGTTAAAATACCGGAGCCTTACGCTACTCATATCATAGGCCCTCCCGTAATCCTCAAGGAGTTTTTCTATGGCGAGTTTTGTATTGCCATAGGGGTTTATGGGGTTTAGGGGCATGTCCTCGGTAATGGGAACCGCCGCAGGGACGCCGTACACGGCGCAGGTAGAAGAAAATATAAAGTTTTTTACGCCATGCGCCTTTGCGGAGTTTGCCAGATTAAGAGAACCGAGGACATTATTCCGGTAATATCTGGCCGGGTCGGTAACGGATTCTCCCACATAGGCGTAGGCCGCAAAGTGCATGACGGCAGAGGGTTCGTGTTTTTTAAATACCGCATCAAGGGCGGCTTTATCAAGAAGGTCCCCTTCCTCAAGGGTTCCCCAGCGTACAAAATCCCTGTGGCCGTACTCAAGGTTATCAAAAACCACTACCCTATACCCCTTTTCTTTAAGGGCCTTACAGACGTGAGAACCGATATATCCCGCCCCGCCTGTTACAAGTATTTTCACGGGTTTATCCTCCTGTTATGCCTTCCGCGCTCTTTTCTTCTGCCTTCTATTAAAAGGAAGAATAGAAATATCTTTTAAAAAATTACATCAAGGCCTTGCCACTATGGGCAGAGACCAATCATCTTTCCAGATTACGCCGTGTTCGAAGTCAGGGTCACCGCATACCCTGATTGTTTTAAACCCAGCGTTTTCAAACTCTTTTATTAAAGGGCCTTTCGCGAAGACACGTAACTCGAGGGTGGCGCCCGGGCCGCCATGGAAGACCAGGTTGTCGAAGGTCTCCTCCATGCCATCCATGGTGATGTTTTTCAAAACATGTCCCTTTTTGGTCCTGGCAATCTCGTATCTATGGAGGCCGGGAAAATGCTCCATAGTTTTATCATCTTTTGTAAAAGGAACCGTGAAGATAACCAAGCCGTCGGGCTTCAGTAGCGTGCGCAAATTATGAAAGGCCCTTGAAACGGGCGGAGGCACATGCTCAAAGACATCGGATGAAATAACGAAGTCAAGGGTTCCCTCAAGCGCCGGGTCAATGGAGGTTATATCAAGTTTAGGTTTCTTATGGTAAAAAGTATTCTTATATCCAAGTTTTTTTTTAAGACCTGTAGCGTAGGGCTCCCAGTCGCTCATGCCAATGCCCTTGATGCTCTTTTGTACCGGAAAGTCCGGTATGGCAAGGCTCTTTCCAAAGAGCTCCACGGAAAGCAGGTGCACGATGGCCCGCATCCTTACGGTGGAAGCGCAGCATGGGCAACTTGATATTTCTCTTCCGAGTTCGCCTATCATGGTGTCACAGAGGGAACTACAGATATTACATCTGTAGGAAAGATAAGCGGGCTTAAGCCTCTTTATCTTTAAAAGACTGATTCTGCTCTGAAGAAACATCTTTGTTCTTAAGAGTATGCCTTTCATCCCCTTGAACCCCTGTGTTTACGGGTAAAATCTGCACATATTTACTAAAGCCTTTCCTCTCTCAGGCCGCTGTAAGCGTCAGTAAAGGCTATCGTCCCAATGTGGCGGATAGATACGACTGTGCATAAACTTCCCGTGAACCGCAATGATGCGTTGTGCGTAATCTTTGTCCGGGAGACCCCGACTATTGTTTTACGGCCAGTATACCGTCCATAATTTCTGCCACGTTACTTTTGGAAAAATTGTCCTTTACAAAGCCTACGGCGTTTTTTGACAACTTCTCCCAAACTTCTTTATCTGAATATAATTCAATCACCCTCTCGGCGAACTCTTTTGTCTCATCGGTAAGCATGCACTCCATCTGGTCTCTCATGTTCAACCCTTCATTGCCTACTGAAGTTGTAACAACGGGAACGCCATAAGACATGCTTGTAAGTAACTTGCCCTTTACTCCCGCACCGAACCTGAGAGGGGCGACAAGGACCCTGCATTTATTAAAATACTCCGCCAGATCCTTAACATAGCCGGTGATAATGACGTCTTCCGATAGAAGTTGTTTTATCTCCTCGGGTGGATTATGCCCTATTACGTAGATCTTTACATCAGGCAACTTTTCTCTTACCAGCGGGAATATGTCTTCCACGAAATATTTTACGGCGTCCGTGTTGGGAGGGTGATTAAACCCACCGAGGTAAACGATATCTTTTCTCTCACCGAATGAAGGCACGAGCTGTTTTTCAGCCGGTATCTCATCATAGATAAAAAGCGGTACAACTGTTACGTCCTTGCCGGGGAGTTCCTCCTTGATGATCTCCGCCTCCCTGTCACTGAATGTAACGACAGAATCCACCTGATTAAAAATTTGAAGCTCGAGTTTCTTTAATCTGTCTGCTTTTTTTAAAAGACTTGTCTTCTTTTTTACCTCATATTCCCTCAACGTCCTCAGGTAATGAAGGTCTATCACGTTGTATATCAGCTTAGCAGAGGAATACTTTTTTATTGTACCTATATGGCGTCTGGCGTGGTAGGGGCGGGATAACCAGACATAATCCAGATATTTTCCATTTAACCTCATCCACCTTTTGAAGTTTATATTGCCGTACATGACCTCAATGCCCATCTGCTGAAGCTCCGTAGTGTAGGGTTCATCCTTGTAGTAAATGCCCGGGACAAAAATGACCTTGATGCCCATATCGACGAGGAGTTTCAGGTACATGAAAGTAGAGAGGGAGCCCGCGTCTCTGTCATAGGTGGGCAGGCAGTCATCCATGAAAAGTAATATCTTCCTGAACCTGGAACGGTCGCGGGCGCGAAAAATATTTTTTTTGTTTCTGAAATGTTCTGTTTCAAGAACGGTCTTCCATTTTTTGTAAAGCTTTTTTGTGTTTATCTCCTGGTAACGCTTAACTCCCTTTGAGGTATCCGTACCTCCCGTCCTGCCCTCAAAGTGCACCACCTCGGCGCCGGGCTGGTAAAGAAGGCGATAACCCGCCTGCCGTACATTAAAGGCCAGATCCGTATCTTCGCAATAGGCAGGCGAGTAGCGCGAATCAAACCCGCCTATCTTATGGAAGAGGTCGCTTCGTACAAGGAGGCAGGCCGCCGAACAATAATCAACCTCCTTCAGGTAATTGAACCTGTAATCATAGGGGTCTTTATTCCTGCCGTAATTATGAGCGATAATATTTTCATCATTCCAGATGATCCCGCCGGCCTCCTGAAGGGTGCCGTCAGGGAATATAAGTTTCGCCCCTACCGCGCCCACGCGGCAATCCTTTTCAACTGTTTCCACCATTGGCCGAAGCCATCCCTCCTGGACCTTTGTATCATTATTTAGAAACAGTATGTATTTTCCCTCTGCCTTGCGGGCGCCCTCATTGCAGGCCTCGACAAAACCGAGGTTTTCTCTATTTTTTATAACAGTAATGTTCTTGACTATACGGGCAATATCCACGGTTTGGTCGGTAGAGGCGTTGTCTACAATGATAATCTCATATCTTGTATCGCCGGTATGCTCGAGGACCGCCTTTAGACAATTATAAGTGTAAACGAACTTATTGTAGGCTGGTATTACAATGGATACCACCGGGCTCTTGGAGAGGGGAAAACTCAGCGGCGAAAAATTAGTTACCAAATTTACATCAAAATCTCTTTTTTTCACCCCGCAAGAGGAAATTTTTATGAAAACATTTAAGTATACAGATTCTATAATTTTTCGTCTTCCAGTGCCGGGGGGCGCGTACCTCATAACTGTTTTCTGTAACGCGTCTATATTGGGCAAAGCCTTCCCGAGAAGAAAAACCTTTCTCAGCGGCGCGGTTATCCGCCAGCTCCATGAATTTAAAAGGCCCTCAATCTGCTGGTCCTTTTCCCTGGTTACCGCGTCCCATGACCCCTGCATATCATCGCGGAAAAAACGCTCGTAAGCCGAAAAATCTTCGCTAAGGCCCTTAACTTTATCATTAAACGTTGCCTCACCAATTTTACAGCCGAGCAGATCCATTATAAGTCCATAGAGTTCAATGACAGGTTTAGGCGCATTCGCCTCTTCAAGTTCTTTTACCCCTGATTTACTGTGGCGGAGGCTCGGACGGATAAAGGAGTTCATCTCTTCAGTAATTTTCAAGTCGTCTGCGGGCCAATCAATATGGAGGCCAGTAGCGCACCTCTTTAACTCGGTCTCCCAGTCTGCGAGAAAGCTGTCATAAGAGATAAAGACGCGGGGAATCTCCGCAGAGGCTTTCAGGGCAGTGAGATTATAATTGAACCAGATGCCGAAGGATTTATCGTGGGGAAACCTGTTGCGCTTTTCAAGAGACCTTGCTACATCAAGGGGGTTTCTTACGACAAAAAGACAGGCTATTTTCATGCCGAGTTCATCAATGACATCCTTCCAGAGATCAAAGGCGAGACAGGTCCTCGGATCTTTCCATGCCCATAGTTCATGTTCCAAAAAAATGTTTTTCACAAGAGCGAGAAGTTCGGCCTTAATGGGTCTTGCTTCTTCCGATAAATACCAGTCACCGGGCAAAGAAAGAGGGCTGTCCCATGACCTTTTGAAGTGTTTTGAGATGCGGTCGTGGAGTGCCACCACATCGCTTCTCTCCCAGAACCCCATAGGGTTATCCGGCATGGGACTCGCCATATCTCCTTCTTCTCCGAGATAAACACCGAGGATATTCATGGCGCGCGCAATCGCCGAGGTGCCGCTCCGGTGCATACCCAGTATGGCGATGGCCTTTGATTTATAATCTTTCATGTCTCCACTCGTGTTTTATGGATACGAGGCCCCTCTGATCGTCCATGGCAAGGCCGCTTCCGTAAACATCCGTTGGCATGACATATAGCCGTACGGCGCCCTCAAGGTTGAAGTAGAGCTCCACGTTTGCCCTGTGAAGACCTATATCTATAAAATATATCCCCCCAAGCATGGGGATATCATTTAGAATCAGCTCTAAAAATCCCTTTCCATATATTTCTTTTATTTCGTACCCGCTGATGGGTGTGGTGCTGAGGCGGAAGAGCTCCATATTGAAGCGTGTCTTGCAACTTAGGCGAAGGCCCGGCGCGAGGAGTTTTTTCCCGGCCGTATAGTAAACCCGGAGCATTATGGAGTCCCCTGTGGCGAGGTTTGTTATCTTCTTGCCCTTAAGGTTCGTTACCTCTATCCTGTTGATTGTGAAGTCTGTTTTGTTGTTATGATAGGGGATGCCCGTAACATGAACCGGCCCGGCGCCTTCTTCCACATTACCGGAGTTCAGATACCTTTCCGTTACATCGTCCACTTTGCCCAAGGCTACGGTGCGCCCCGCCTCAAGGAGCACAGCCTTTGTGCAGAGTTTTTTCACCGCCGCCATGTTGTGGCTTACGAATAGTATGGTCCTTCCGCCCTCTGCAACCTCACCCATCTTTCCCAGGCACTTTTGCTGAAAGGCCATGTCGCCCACGGCCAAAACCTCGTCTATTATCAAAATCTCCGGTTCGAGGTGCGCGGCTACGGCAAAGGCGAGGCGCACGTACATTCCGCTCGAATATCTCTTTACCGGCGTATCGAGGAATTTTTCTATCTCCGAGAAGGCCACTATCTCATCGAATTTACGCCTTATCTCGGCGTTGCTCATGCCGAGAAGCGCGCCGTTTAAAAAAATATTCTCTCTGCCCGTAAGCTCGGGGTGAAAACCAGTGCCAACCTCAAGGAGGCTCGCTATGCGGCCGCGCATGGTGATGCGTCCCTCGGTGGGGTCTGTGATGCGAGATAATATCTTTAAGAGCGTGCTCTTGCCCGCCCCATTTTTGCCGATAATACCGATGACCTCGCCCTCAGTAACATCAAAGGAAATATCCTTCAAGGCCCAGAGCATCTCATTGTCTTCATCAGGACCACGGTCTTTTTTTCTGCGCCTGAAGGGCGATGTGAGCGCCAGCGTTATCTCCTCACGGAGGCTCCCGTAAGAAACTTTTTTACCTATTAAATATCTCTTGGAGATATTATCTATCTCTATAACCGGCGTGGCCATTACTCTTTATTATCCTTATTAGACAACATCTGCAAAGTGCCTCTCCACGCGTCTGAAGTAGTACAGCCCCCCGGTGAAGACGAGAAAACCAATTATCGTGGATACGGAGAGGGAGACCCATGGTATGGGGAGGTTGCCGATGAGCGCCGGACGAAAGGCCTCGATGACGCCGCCCATTGGGTTCAGGAGGAGTATCCAGCCGTACCTGCCGCCAAGAAGGCTCCTTGGATATATAACCGGCGTGGCAAACATCCATATCTGTATTAAAAAAGGGATAATATACTGAATATCCCTGTACCTTACGTTAAGGGCCGAGAACCACATCCCAAAACCAAGGGCGTTCATAAAGGTTATCATTATCAGCAGGGGCACAAGGAAAAGCCCGGCACCGGGGGTCACGCCGTAATAGATGAACATAAGGCCGAGGACAAAAAAGGTTATGAAAAAATCAAGGAGTAGGGAGAGGGCGTCGCTTGCGGGCACAAGAAGGCGCGGAAAGTATATCTTTGTTATAAGATTTGACTCCACCACGAGGCTACCGGCCGATTGCCCCAGCACCCCGGCAAAGTAGTTCCACGGAAGAAGCCCTATTAGGACAAATAGCGGGTAGGGAACGCCATCAGAGGGCATCCGTGCAAAACGGCCAAAGATAAGGGAGAAGACCAGCATGGCGAGGAGCGGCTGAAGGATAGCCCAGACAACCCCCAGAGCGGTCTGCTTATACTTTACCTTGATGTTGCGCCAGGCGAGAAAAAAAAGCAGTTCCCTGAACTGCCACATCTCGCCGGCGTTTATGGACATCCAGCCCTTGCGCGCCTTTATGATCGTAATATTTGAGGTGCTTTTGTTCATAGACAATGGATTGTTGATCCCCTTTGCAGGGTGCTCAACTTCTATCCTTTTATTCGGGTATTAGCCCCTTTGCCCTCAAAAATCCTATTATCTCGTCCGCCCCCTCTTCAGGTCTTATCTTGTCCGTTCTTATGCGTAGCTCCGGGTTTATGGATCCTTCATAGGGGTCTGAGATGCCGGTGAACTGCTTTATCTCCCCGCTACGCGCCTTTGCGTAAAGTCCCTTAACGTCCCTTTTTTCACATTCCTCTACAGGACAATCGACAAAGACCTCGATAAAGGCCCCGGCTCCGCCTACGCGCTCTATCTCGCTTCGCACCTCCTCCCTTATAGCCCTGTAGGGCGAGATAGCGGCCACGAGGTTAGGGACCCTGTGTTTTGTAAGGAGGCGAGCCACCCAGCCAATCCTCCTTATGTTGGTATCGCGATCTTCTTTTGTAAAACCCAGACCCTTTGAGAGGTTGGTCCTTATGATATCTCCGTCAAGAACCTCTACGTTAGTTATGCTCATCGCCTGTAGCCTGTGGTGGACAAGGTCCGAGAGGGTAGTCTTTCCCGCCCCTGAGAGCCCGGTGAACCATACGGTAAAACCTCTATCTAACATTTCAACCCTCCCTGAAATAGTTTACTTGCCTGTAATGTCACCGTACTGCTTCTCATAATACTTCATATACTCACCGGAGATAATGGCCTCCCACCAACTGCGGTTTTTCACATACCAGCGTATCGTCTTCTCAAGGCCATGGGTAAAGTCCGTTGTGGCCTGCCAGCCAAGCTCGCGCTCTATCCTCTCGCTATCTATGGCATAGCGGCGGTCGTGACCGGCGCGGTCCGTGACAAAGCTAATAAGTTCCTTCCGAGGGCCGGTAAAGGGGTATTCTCCGGCAAGCTCAGCGTCTTCAGAGGCCATCTTATCCACTACCCCGCAGATGAGCCTTACGATATCAATATTCTTCTGCTCATTTCTGCCGCCGATGTTATATACCTCGCCGACACGGCCTTTATTCAAGACCGTGCTAATGGCCGAGCAGTGGTCCGCCACATATATCCAGTCCCGCACGTTCTGCCCGTCACCATAGACAGGAAGCGGCTTGCCCTTCAATGCGTTTATTATAATAAGGGGTATGAGTTTTTCGGGAAACTGGTAGGGGCCGTAGTTATTAGAGCAGTTGGTGGTTATGACCGGTAGCCCGTATGTATGGTAATAGGCGCGCGCAAGGTGGTCGGAGCCGGCTTTACTTGCCGAATAGGGCGAGTTGGGCTGATACGCCGTAGTCTCCGTAAAATAACCGCTCTCGCCGAGAGAGCCGTAGACCTCGTCTGTTGAGACGTGTATGAAACGTTTACCGCCGCCGTCCTTACCGCCGGAGAGCCATTGTTTTTTCGCCGCCTCAAGAAGGGTGAAGGTCCCCATGATATTAGTTTCCAGAAAGACCTTTGGCCCCAGTATGGAACGGTCCACATGGGACTCGGCGGCGAAGTGCACCACTGTATCAAAGTTTTTCTCGGCAAAAAGGCCTTCCACGAGCGGGCCATCCTCAATGGCGCCCTTTACAAAGGAAAAATTTTCTTCCTTCTCAAGGCCCCTAAGGTTATTGAGGTTGCCGGCGTAGGTTAGCTTGTCAAGGACCGTTACTGAGGCGCCACTCTGGCCCTTGAAGAGACGCCGTACAAAGTTACTACCTATAAAACCTGCGGCCCCTGTGACGAGTATCTGTTCAGCCATGTTTTTTGCCCTCTTTATTTAAAAAATCCATAAGCATCTTCGTAAGTGACGTTCGCCAGTGAGGTATCTCCAGGCAAAGTGTTTTTTTAATCTTTGTCTTGTCCAGCACCGAGTACGCCGGGCGCGCCGCAGGCGTGGGATAGGCCGTGGTGGGGATGGGTTCCACTTCTCGGCACTTTAGTCTTACCCCCAGCGCACCGGCCTCTTCGACTATGGCCCGCGCAAAGCCGCACCAGTTTGTCACCCCTTCGTTGGAGTAATGATAAAGCCCGAAAGGCGGGGGCGCGGCCCCTCTTATCGCTTCTGCCATCTGCGTTATCACAGCCCCAAGGTCCACGGTCCACGTGGGTGAGCCTATCTGGTCGCTCACCACCTGAAGGGCATCCCTTTCCCCGGCGAGCCTCAGGATGGTCTTTACAAAGTTATTGCCGCCAGCGCCGTAGAGCCAGGACGTCCGTATAATGACATGCGCCGGGTAGCTCTGCCTTATGGCCTCTTCTCCTGCCAACTTGCTCTCCCCGTAGACGCCAAGGGGGTGCGTAATGTCCCCTTCTTTATAGGCACTGGTCTTAAGGCCGTCAAAGACAAAATCCGTTGATATGTGAATGAGTACCGCGCCTGCCGCCTTACTCGCGAGGGCCACGTTACGCGCGCCCTCTTCATTTACGGCAAAGGCCCTCTCTCTCTCCTTTTCAGCAAGGTCTACCTTTGTATAGGCCGCGGAGTTTATGACAACCACCGGGGCGGCGTCTTTAACCGCTGATAAGACCGCTCCCCTATCGGTGATATCAAGGTCTTCTCTGCCGTAGCGTATCACGCCCTGGCCGCTTGCCTGCAAGGCGGCCGTAATGTCCTTGCCGAGCTGGCCTCCCGCGCCGGTAACTAATATATTGCCTCTTTTTTTCAAAAGATTTCTGCTCCTCCCTGAAGAGATCCCTTAATCGAGTATATAGGGCGAGTCCTTATGCTCCTCATGCCTTATCTCATCCACGGGCGACCTTTTGCCCTTACCCTTGAAGAGACGGTTTGGAAAGTTCACCACAAGGCCTCCCACGGCGCCAACGTTCTTATAGGCATGAACAACGCCCTCGGGGACGATGATTACCTTCGGGTCTTCTTCTCCGGCAAGCTCCACCTGTTTTACCCCGTATGTAGGAGAATTTTTTCTATTGTCCCAGAGATATACCTTGAATGTCGATGGCCCGGTAAAACAGAAGTAATCCGTCTGGTCTCTGTGTTCATGGGGCCCGCGCGCTACGCCGGGAACTGTCATGGAGATGTAGCTCATGGCGGGCAGGACCGCCTCCTCTACCTCGTCGGTGCGGAATAACTCCAAGAGCCATCCCCGCTCGTCAGTGTATCTTGTAAGGCTATTTACCCGTACGCCATCAATCGTGCTTTTATTTTCCATCTTCATACCTCCACCTCTGAATCGTCGCCCACCATGAGCCTCAGGGCCTGGTGCTTATTACGGCATTTAATAACCCGTGCGTCACGTCCTATGAGGCTGTCCTCAAGGCGTTCCACATGATCCACTACCGCGCCGGAGAAGATAACGGAGTGCTCGATAATGGAATTTATAATCTTGGACTCCCCTCCTATGCTCGTAAAGGGGCCTATGAAACTGTCTCTAACCACCGTGCCGGGGCCTATGACAGCGGGCCCACGAAGAGTGCTGTTCGTTACGACCGCGCCCTCGCTTATGGTTACTCTGCCCGTTATGGTGGAGGCCTCGTCAACCTCTCCCTTGATATCTCTACCGAACCATTCGTCAAGGACAATGGTGTTGGCGGCCAGCAGATCGTCTTTTTTCCCTGTATCGAGCCACCAGGTTTCAAGAATTTCACTGCGCACGGTGCCGCCCGAGCTGATGAGCTCTTGAATTGCGTCTGTAATCTCCAGTTCTCCGCGGGCCGATGGACTTATCTTTGATATCGCCTCGTGGATAGCGGGAGAGAAGAGATAGACCCCCACAAGTGCAAGGTTGCTTTTGGGCTCGGCGGGTTTTTCCACCAGCCTTTTTATCTGCCCCCCGGTGCCAACCTCGGCTATGCCGAAGGAAGAGGGGTTGTCAACGGGTTTTAATAGTATGGCCGCCTCGGCATGGCCGCCATTGTTTGAGATAAAGGCCTTTGTAAAATCCGTTATGCCCGAGCCGATGAGGTTATCGCCGAGGTACATGACAAAGGGGGATTCACCTAAAAATTCCTGCGCCGTTATTACTGCGTGGGCAAGGCCCTTTGGCTCGGTCTGCAGTATATATTTAATGGATATCCCCCACCTTTCGCCGTCGCCCACGGTCTGCTCTATCTCGGCGCCTGTCTCAGGGGAAATTATCATGCCTACTTCTTTTATCCCGGCCCGTGAGATGTTATCCAATATGTAAAAAAGTATGGGCCTGTTTGCGATGGGTATAAGCTGTTTCGCCCCTGTATAGGTAATGGGCCGGAGCCGTGTGCCCCTGCCGCCGCTTAAAACAAGGGCCTTCATCGTGGCGCCAACGCTTCTGCCGGGGCCCGGCCCTTTACTTTTGCTCACAGATAACCCCCTTGGCTAAAATTATATTTTTGTCTTTAATCATCAACATGGCTCTCGCAAAAAAATTTAACGTCCTCTTATGGCCTTGCCGCCTACTCAAGCCTTTTCAGCCAGTCGCCGCCGCTTATATCCACTATGCGCGACTCGGCCACGCCGGCCCCAATTAGCCTCTCCTTCAAGGCGTTGCCGCTACGAAAGGAGGTTATAACCACAACATCATATTCAAGGTTTTCTATCTCTTCAATAGCCCGCACTGGAAAAGACAAAAAATTTCCCTTATCTTTCGCGTCAATCACTCCCGCAAGGGTGAGGTTCCGTTCCATAAGGGAGAGGTATGCGATCTCAGCCGTCTCGTCTATTCCGCAAAAGACAATGTTTTTGAATTTTGTGCCCTCAAGGGCCTCAAATAGTCCCTGAAAATCCTTTCTCGCCACCCTGTAAAGGTTGGTAAAATTATGAAGATGCCTGTACGTCAGACGCGACTTCTCCGCGAAGCCGCGAGGCGTGAGGTAATAGCTGTAACGCTTCCTCGGTATAGTGGATACGGTAATATATCCCCGGGAAACAAGGTTCTTGAGGTATGAGTTCACAAGCCCAAGGGCAAGCCCCAGTTTCTTGCTGAGCTCTCTCTGCGTCAGGCGTTCGTCCCGTGATATCTCGTCAAGTAAAAGCAGGGAACGGTACTCATTATTGCTATTACTGTGATTGTTCATAAAATGAACGATAACACCTGCTGTCCTTGTTGTCAAGGGTTACGTTCAAAAAATGAACACAAGCTAATGTAACCCCGCGCCGCGGCCACGCCGTTTCTGATACCTCTCGACGGCCCTCAAGTGCTCTTTATATGACTCTGAAAAATAGTGGGTGCCATCGTTCTTTGAGACAAAATACAGGTATTTTGTCTCTGCCGGAGATATGGCCGCCCTTATGGAGTCTTCCCCGGGGTTGGCTATGGGGCCCGGAGGCAGGCCGTAATGCATGTAGGTATTGTAGCTCGACTTTATCCTTAGATCCTTTTTCCTGATGTTGCCGTCAAAGGCCTTAATGGCGTAGATAACCGTGGGGTCGCTCTGTAGCTTTATGCCCCGGGTAAGCCTGTTGTGAAATACCGATGATATAAGTGCCCTCTCCGATGGGTCGCTTGTCTCTTTTTCAATTATGGACGCAAGGGTTATCACCTCGGCGAGGGTCATCCCCCGGGGCTTTTCGAGCTTTGAAAACTTTCCCTTATATACATCCTTGAAGCGCCTGGTCATAATCCCGATTATCTCAGTTACGCTCATGCCCTTACTCAGCCTGTAGGTATCGGGAAATAAATATCCCTCAAGGCTGTCTCCGGGCAGGCCCAGGTCCTTTACAAGGGAGCCGTCCTCTGCCCTTAGGATGAAGGCCTCTTTATCCGCAAGGCCCCTCCTTGCAAGAAGAGCGGCGATCTGTCTTATGGTATAGCCCTCGGGCACTGTTACGGTGTAGCCCTTTACCTTGCCGCCCTTGAGCATCTCTATTATCGTAACAGGGCTCATGGAAGGGCTGAACTCATACTCGCCGGCCTTTGTATCTCTCTCGGCTCCCTTTAACCAGGCTACAAATAAAAAACCCCTTTCACTCCTTATAATGCCCTTTGCCTTCAGCCGCCCGGCCACTCGGCGAAGAGGGGTGCCTCTGGCAACCTCTACGGCCTTAAGGCCTCTATCGCTTTGCCGTGCGGGGCCGTAAAGGGTGATATATATATGGGTGAGAAGAAGAGTCGCGATAAGCGCGGAGATAAAAACAATCGTCTCAATACGTCTCTGCATTCAAAGACCTTTAATTAAAAAAATTTCCTATGAATCCCTTTTTCTATCAAGAAAGCCCTGTAGTATATAGGCGGCCGCGCTCTTGTCCACCATATCCTTTCGTTTGGCCCTTGATATATCCGCATCAATAAGCACACGCGTAACTGCCACAGTGGAAAAGCGCTCATCCCAGAAGGCCGCCTTTAAACCCGTGGCCTTTTCCAGCGCCACGGCAAAGCGTCTCACCTCCCCGGCCCTTACTCCTTCGGTGCCGTCAAGGTTAAGGGGCAGGCCCACTACTATTTCCCCCACATCATACTCATCGATAATTTTGGCAATTTCCTTAATAAGACCTGTCCTGCCCGAGGCCTTTATGGTCCGAAGAGGCGTTGCCACAACAGCTAACTCATCGCTAATGGCAACGCCGGTCCTCACTTTTCCTATGTCAAGGCCAAGTATCCTCATCACCACAATATACCTGCACCGCCGCGTCCCTTCAAGCAATTCTTGACTTTAAAGGGTTCTTAATATATCATCAACTCCATCTCCCTGCGGGAAAACCCTTTTCAGCAGCCCCGGAAAAAACTCGAAACGGGCGGTTAACTCAGTGGTAGAGTGCCACCTTCACACGGTGGAAGCCGCAGGTTCGAACCCTGCACCGCCCACCATAAACACAGGCCATTCTCTCCGGAATATAACCGCGAGACCACGGCCCTGACCCTCCGATTATACTCTTCATTATGAAGTCCCAAAAAAAATCTCTTTTTAAAATAAAACATATTGACACATATCTGTAATAATGACTATAATTGCGAATCATTTTCTAATAGCCTGAAGTACTCGTCGGTAATCCCTAAGGTATTGATTTATAAAGAGTCGTATGCTATTATAGGACGGTAAGGTTAAAGTGCTGTTACTTTTTTTCCTTCAATGCGAATAAAAACCTCAAGTTGAAGTTACCTTTAACCGATTAAACAAGTACGTGGGCGGGTTATTTGGGGCGGGTTATTTGGGGCGAGTTATTCGGGGCGGTTATTCGGGCGGGTTATCTGGGGCGGCTATTCGGGCGGGTTATCTGGGGCGATAGCGACAAGGGGAGAATAGCATCGGGAGCGGTATTGAAAGGCTTTAATTAAATTATCACAATTAAGGAGAGTTGGAAATGGGCGTTAATTATCTTGATACAATCGAAAGGATGAGATGGGCGGGAAAGCTCAAGAACGATTCCGCTGTTGCCAGGGTTCTTGGCGTTACACCTCAGGCACTCTCGAATTACAAAAAAAGGGGCGAGATGCCAACGGACCTGGTCCTGAGATTCGCCGAAATCCACTCCCTCTCCGTTGACTGGCTTATCTCGGGAAAGGGCGAGATGTACAGGTTTGGCACCGGACCTGAAGATTATCTCATTGCCGCCGAAGAGTCCGTAGGTTACGGCGGGGACATCTCACACAAGGGATGTACTTTTTTTGGCACCCTTGACCCCGATGAGATAATTCTCGTAGGCAAACTACTTAAAGTTCTCCGTTACAGAGATAAAAATCTCGCTTCCGCGCTTAAATGTACCCTCGATACCTTCCTGCAGAGGGTTAACGATAATGATGCCGAGGCGCGCCAATCTTCAGAAAAAGCATCGGCCTGAAGGGGCTCTAAGGTGGCTTAAATAGGGGCGAAAGGGGCAAAGGGGGCGAGAGGGGGAGTAACAAAAGGGATATAGGGGAGGGCGTGGAATAGCCGTGTATGATGTGGAATAGCCTTCGATGACAGGGCAGAGAGGCAGAGGCAGAGGGTGGGCAGAGGGGCGTAAGGGGTATAAGGAAAGAGGGACGAGGGGACGTGACTAAGGGGCTGGGGGACGGGCATAACTAATAGATACCGTAGAGAGATTGTAAAGGACCTGGCCTAAAGGCCGAGGCCCTTTTTTTTTATGGTGTAGCCCCCCCCAATACCCTAATATCTCCCCTGCAAAGTCTTCACGAGCCCCTTCCCGTCATAATATAATCCCCCTCATACAACCCCCGCCTCCACGGCATGCCCCTTCACTTATTGACCAATCCCCCACTATATGGTATTTTTTACCATTATCGTAGTAAAGTCCTTATCTACCCTCAAGACCCTGGGAAAATGACCGGTCTCCAGTACACTATACTTCATCCATGGCTTCGGCAGGGCCATGGGCACTTCGCCTTTTCCGGGCTCGACGTCCGTGAGGAGCTCTTTCTCTCCTCCCCGGACTCCATGACAAAGCTACTCGAAGAGATGTATGGCGTAGAGCTCGAAGTGGTAAAGGTCCTTCAGGAGCGAAGGCCCATGGATGCCCGTAGCGCCGCCTATCTCCAGGCACCCGAGGGCGCCGATGCCCTTGCCAGAGGCGTCTGGATAAAGGCCCATACCCGGCCCCTTATCTACGCCTTCTCTCTAATACCGATTGATAGCGTCGATAAAGACCTTCTTGATATACTCGCGGGAGAGGCCATTGAACCCATGGGAAGAACCCTCAGTAACAACAAAATTCCCTTTGTCAAAGACAACATGGAGGCCGGGGTGATACAATGCGCCTCTGTGGCCGAGGGTCTTGGATTCACCGCTGATAAAGCCTTTTTTGCCAGACGCTATGTGCTGACGGGAAAAAAGGCGGGTACTATCGCAATAAAGGCGGCCATAACAGAGGTTTTTAGTCCCGAGCTTATCACCACAGACGGCCTTAAGCCCTGAGCCCCTGGTTTTTTTTGGAGACTTAGATGAGCGCCACCATCACGGGAGTTAAAAAATTTCAGGCCTATACAGAGCTTATAAGGCTACCCAAACAGTACGGCACTCTCCTTGTCCTCTGGCCAACGCTCTGGTCCCTCTTTCTGGCCTCTAATGGCGCGCCAAAGGCAAAGCTACTCATTATATTCATCATCGGCACCTTTCTCATGCGAAGCGCGGGCTGTGTGATTAATGATATCGCCGATAGAAAGTTCGACCCCCTTGTTGAGAGGACCCGCACCCGGCCCCTTGCCGCGGGAACCCTTTCCGTGAGAGAGGCCCTCGTCGCTTTTGCCCTGCTCTCGGCTCTGGCCTTCATACTCGTCCTCTTTCTAAATCGCCTTACCATAGCCCTTTCCTTTATCGGCATAGCCCTCGCCGTTCTCTATCCCTTTGTGAAAAGGGTAAGCCATCTGCCTCAGACCGTACTCGGCATGGCCTTTGGCTGGGGCGCGGTCATGGCCTGGTCCGCCGTCAATAACACTGTCTCAACTGCCGCCATCCTTATATTTATCGCCAATATCTTCTGGTCCATGGCCTATGATACAATATACGCGCTAATGGACATTAAAGACGACATGAGGATAGGGGTAAAGTCCACGGCCATCCTCTTTGGGAGCCGCGTATTCACCGCCCTTTATTGCCTTTATCTTGCCTTTGCCATTGTCATGTGCGCCGTTGGAGCGCTCCTCGGGCTCGGTCCATATTATTATGGGGGAATTTTTTTAGCCCTTATGGTTTTTCTCTATCTTGTAAAGGCCCTTAAAAGTAATCCTTTACCCGCTACGGCCTTCAAGGCCTTTTTAACAAACGCCGCTGTAGGCGGGTTTATACTTGTTTTTATAATAATGGACCTCATGTAAGGGTATTGAAAATTATTTATTAATAAAATCGTACGTGGGAAGCTGTACGTAAGTTTAAAGGCTTTGAGCTTGTTCCCCCTATTGGTTTTTTTTGTCAGGCCAAAGGTAGTATCCAAGGGTGGCCACAGCAGATGTTAGTGGCCTTATTGACCCCCTATTGGTTTTCTTTGTCTTACTTTCTTTTTTCCAAAAGAAAGTAAGGGAGGTTTTTATGGCAGTATTTAGTGATATGAGAGAGTTTTTATCCCACCTGGAAGCAAAGGGCCTCCTTAAAAGAGTCTCTCTTGAGGTGGACCCCGAGCTTGAGGTATCGGAGATCATGGAGCGCCTTGTCCAAAAGGGCGGCCCTGCCGTTATCTTCGAGAACGTAAAGGGTTCGGATATGCCCATAGTGGCCAACCTTTACGGCACACGTGAAAGAGTGGCCCTCGGGCTTGGCGTGGCTGAAGACGAATTTGTGAAGATTGGCGAGTTCATTGCCTTGTTGCAAAAGCCCACGCCCCCTGACGGACTCTGGGATGCCGTTAAAAAAATTCCCTTTTTTGGAAAGGCCCTTACCCTTGGCCCCAAGACCGTCTCAAAGGCCCTCTCGCAGGAGGTGGTTCTTAAGGATGCCGAGGCCACATTACAGGGTATCCCTATCATAAAGTGCTGGCCCGGGGACGCCGCGCCACTTGTCACATGGCCTCTTGTGGTCACAGGTTCGCCATCAGGCAAGGCCCCTCAGAACGTGGGGATTTACAGGATGCAGGTCCTTGATGAGAGGCGGCTTATCATGCGCTGGCTGAGGCACAGGGGCGGGGCGAGGCATCTGAAGTTGTGGGAGAAGGCGAATAAACCCATGCCCGTGGCCATAGCCCTCGGGTGCGAGCCAGCTACTACCATAGCCGCTGTTACGCCTGTGCCCGAAAATATCGGGGAGTTTCACTTTGCCGGGGTACTTCGTAAAAAGGCCATAGAGCTTGTGGAGTGTAAGACCATCCCCTTAAAGGTCCCGGCAAGCTCGGAGATAATCCTTGAGGGTGAGATACGCCACGGCGAGACGGCCCTTGAGGGCCCCTTTGCCGACCATACGGGGTACTATAACAGCGCGGAAAAGTTTCCCGTCTTTCACCTGAAGGCCGTCACCATGAGACGAAACCCCATGTATCTCACCACCATCACGGGCCGTCCCCCCAAGGAAGACGCCGTTATCGGCACCGTGCTGAACGACATATACCTCCCATCCCTAAGGGCGCAGTTTCCTGAGATAGTTGACTTTTCCCTGCCCATGGAGGCCGTCTCGTACCGCATCGCCGTTGTCTCCATCAAAAAACAATACCCCGGCCACGCGCGGCGCATCATGATGGGGCTCTGGGGCGTGCTGAAGCAGTTCATGTATGTAAAATATATTATAGTCGTTGACGACGATATTGACGTCCATAAATGGGAGGACGTTATCTGGGCCATCTCAACGCGCGTTGACCCGGGCCGTGATACGATTATCATCGAGAATACCCCCATTGATTACCTCGATTTTTCCTCTCCCCTGGAGTGCCTTGGTAGTAAGCTTGGCATAGACGCCACGAACAAACAACCCCCCGAAGTCACAAGGGATTGGGGCGAGAAGGTGGAGATGGATAAGGTAATAAGGGACCTTGTTGATAAAAAGTGGAAGGACTACGGCATTGATTGAGCGGGCCGGTCTGTAAGAGGGGACAATAAAAAATGACGACAGAATCGGATAAGTTCGAGCCCTTTGACGATGAGTGGTGGAACCCCAAGGGAAAGCTCTTTACCCTTCACAAGATAAACCCCCTGAGGTTTGATTATTTTGCGGGCCACGCCGGGGACGTAACCGGGAAAAGGGTTTTGGATATTGGTTGCGGCGGCGGGCTTTTATCGGAGAGTTTCGCAAAGGCCGGGGCCGTGGTAACGGCCATCGACCTCTCGGAGCGTTCCATCGCGGCGGCCCGAAGGCACGCTACTGCCGGCGGGCTGGAGATAGATTACCGCGTCTCGTCCATAGAAAAACTACGTAAGGAAGGGCCCAAAAAATTTAATATCATCACCTGCTCCGAGGTCCTTGAACACGTGCCCGATTTAGAGGTGTTTCTGACCGACGCCGTAAGCCTCCTTGCCAAAAACGGTTTCTTTTTTTTCAGCACCTTGAATAAGACCCTTAAGGCAAGGCTCTTTGCCATCTACGCGGCGGAGAACATCCTTGGCATCATCCCCCGCGGCGCCCATGATTACAATAAATTCGTCCGCCCCTCCACCCTCGTGGAAATCCTCGGCGGCCTCGGCGTAGAGGTAAAGGAGCTAAAGGGCATGAGCCTCAACCCCCTGAGCTTTGAGTTCAGGATCTCAGGCGACCTCTCTATAAATTATTTGGGGTATGGGGTGAAGGGGTAAAGATGCTTGACTGTTGTTCCCATTGTGCGTATAATGGGAACAATCTCGATATCTAAAAGGGAGAAGAAAAAGTGTCTAAAACTCGTCTCAATATAAGTCTCGACCAGGATCTTGCCGATTTTGCCAGGGCCTTTGCCGCCGAGAACCGTACTTCCGTGGCGGATATAGTTACACAATACCTTTTGTCGCTAAAACGGCGCGCTGACGGCAGAGCCACGGAAAACCTCTTTGCGAACCCCGCCTTTCAGGAGGCGATGAAAGACGCCCGGACAAGACTGCGGAGCAAAAAAGCAAAGTGGCATTCTTATGAAGAGGTTTTTGAGGACTGATGGAGACCAGATTCTCACCTCCTTTTCTGAAAGCCATTAAAAAGCACTCTTCAATCAAAAAATTGCTTAAGAAAAAAGTCGATATGATAATAGAGAGCCCCATTGCCATGGGCGAACCTTTGAAGGGCAACTGGCGGGGCTTTTATACGTGCCCCGTGAAGCGTAACTTTATCATTGTCTACCTGTACTGTGATATGTGCCGGAAAAAAGGCGATGATGTTGTCGTGGCCTGCGGGGATTGCAGGACAACACCGGACAAAACAATTAAATTCGTCTTGCTTGCCCCTCATGATGATGCCTACGGAATATAAGGGGCATGCCTTTGAGTTCAGGATCTATGGAGACCTCTCTATAAATTATCTCGGGTATGGGGTGAAGGGGTGAGGTGGAGAAATAAAGAATGGTAGTGTGGGCTGTGCCCACCGCAACAGCCTTTCAAGCAAAGAAGAACTTCCTTTGCGCTGGTTGGCTTATTCACTTTCTAAGGTGGACTTAATTGTTAATACCTTGATTTTTGGTGGTACAGTACCATACAAGACTGATAAAATTTCAAAATCTGTAGATTGATATAAATGAAAACTAAATCAATAGCTAAAATAAAAATGAAACCAATAAAGCAGGTGGAGTCTAACCTTCCATACGATGCGATAGATTTTTATCTTTCAGAGGAAGCGGATTCTTACGGGAAGAAAAAATCTTATTCTGTCTATTACGATGATATGCAGTAGTCAGTATTTGTGTTGACAGTTTGTCTTCCGGTTAAGCCCTGTCAGT
>CAZSAY010000019.1:0-27190 GCA_964605225.1 uncultured Thermodesulfobacteriota bacterium
AGAAAGTAAGATGGATGGGACGTTAGAGAGAAGTAGAAAAAAGCGAAAAAATTGAATAGTATAAAAAGAGAAAACTATTTTTACGGGGAAAGATTACTTAAAGAAAAGGGTGGATAAAAAATAAAAATAAATACAAAACTGTCGGCCCCTTTTTTGGGGTGAGGGGGGGGGGGCGGGGGGGGAGGGGGGGTGGTTGGGGGGGGGGGGGGGGTGGCTTTTTTTACCCTCGAAATCTACTCTCTTATTGTGTTAAAATCCTTTCTGTATTAAAACAGCTTCTCATTCATACCATCACGGTTCAGCTCCGGCATACGGGTTGGCGGTCCTTTAGGCCGTAGACTCATGGAGTCTATGTAATATCATGGCCCTTAAGTACCTTAAAAAAACGTCCCTTTTCCTGCTGGCGGCATCAACTCCTCTTTTCTTTTTACTTCTGGCGCTTGATACTTCCGGCCTTGCCGCCCAGGGTGCGCTCTACGCGAGCATCTCTCCTGACAGGGGTTTTAAGGTCCCCCGCAGGGAGTCTTCCGAGCCACTTGCCACGGGAAAGTTTCTTGTTGCCCGCGGCTCCATGAGGGACCCATTTTTTTCCAAGACAGTTATATACCTCGTTGATTATAATCCTCTGGGCGCCTTTGGGATCGTAGTAAACCATCCCACAAAGATAAAGGTATCCGAGGCCCTGCCAGCGATTGAATGGCTGAAGGATAGCCCGCTTGCCCTCTCATGGGGCGGGCCTGTGGAACAGAACCGGTTGACCATTTTAGTGCTCTCAAAGGAGCCTATTCACGGCGCAACGCACGTCTCCGGAGACCTTTACGCAGGCTGGGATATAGATGTTTTCAAGAATATTCTCAAAAAGGGCGCAGGTGAGATAAAGGCGGTGCGTGCCTATGGTGGTTATGCCGGATGGGCCCCCGGTCAGCTTGCCGCCGAGGTTATGCGCGGGGGATGGCGTGTAATGGACGCAGACGAGGCGCATATTTTCAGGGACACCTCAAAGCTATGGTTCAGGCTAACCGGGCGGCCTTGAAGAAGGTCCTGTTGAGAAGGGGATTAAAGTTTTTTTATTTTTGCCCGAATCATAACTCATGAAGGTCTTAACCTGAAAGGAGAATATGATTATGAGTAAAAATGGTCTGAGTTTTTGTGATGACGTAAACCGCATGGCCGATAAGGCCATAGCCGTACTCGGTCTACCCCATGGACTCGCCACCGCTATTAAGGGCTGTAACGCCGTACTTGAACTGAGTTTTCCCGTTGAGATTAAGGGTAAAATTGAGGTCTTTACGGGCTGGAGGGCGCTACACAGCATACACAGGCTTCCATCAAAGGGCGGTATAAGGTATGCCACAACGGTCAATCAGGACGAGATAAAGGCCCTTGCCGCGCTCATGTCCTACAAGTGCGCCATAGTGGACGTGCCCTTTGGAGGCTCCAAGGGCGGCGTCTGCATAGACCCCTCAAAATATTCGAGAGACGAGATGAGGATGATTACGCGGCGTTACGCCCGTGAGCTTGCCACAAAGGGATTTCTGAGCCCTGCCTCAAATGTGCCCGCCCCTGACATGGGCACGGGCCAGAGAGAGATGGCCTGGATACTTGATACATATAAACACCTTCACCCCGATGATATTAATTACGTTGCCTGCGTAACGGGAAAACCCGTGCACCTCGGGGGCGTGCGGGGAAGGGTGGAGGCGACGGGCAGAGGCGTGCAGTATGTAATAAGAGAATTTTTCCGTCACGATGACGACGTTGCCGAGGCCGGTCTTACGGGCGGGCTTGGAGGTAAACGAGTAGTGCTACAGGGCCTTGGCAACGTGGGCTATCACGCCGGAAAGTTTATATCCGAGGAAGACGGCGCGCTTATTGTAGCCATAGTCGAGCGTGACGGCGCGCTGGTAAATGAAAAAGGTATATGCGTTGAAGAGGTAAAGAAATTTTTGATAGAGAAGGGTACGGTAAAGGGTTACCCGGGAGCCGCCTTTGTTGAGGACGGCCCCTCTGTCCTTGAGATGGACTGCGACATACTTCTGCCCGCGGCCCTTGAGGCGGTCCTGCACAGGGGAAACGCCCCGAAGATAAGGGCAAGGCTCGTAGTAGAGGCGGCGAACGGCCCCACTACCTTTGAGGCCGACGAGATATTTAATGAGCGGGGGATTACAGTACTTCCCGATGCATATGTGAACGCCGGAGGCGTAGTGGTCTCATACTTCGAGTGGGTGAGGAACCTCTCGCATATTCGTTTCGGCCGCATGGAAAAAAGGTTTGAAGAGAGCAGGGGCCGCGAGATAATAGAGGCCATACATAAGATAAGCGGTGATAGCCTTCCCGCAGGCGCCCTCAAGGACCTTACGAAGGGTCCCGATGAACTGACACTGGTGCGCTCGGGCCTCGACGATACCATGCGCGGCGCCTATGAGCAGATAAGGGATGAGAAGAAAAAACGTGGCCTTACAGATTATCGTACCGCCGCCTTTGTTATCGCCATAGAGAAGATATCGCGCTCTTATCTTGACGTGGGGGTGCTATAATATCTCGTTTTTTATCCCATTTTTTCTTTCAAGAGGGCAAGAATTTTCTCCTCTAAAGCGGTAGCCGTGAAGAGTCCCGGGCTGAAGGCACAGCCCCTTCTGTATCCTATCTGTACGAGGTCTTTTCCCTTTTTTTCTTCTCGGATGTTAAGTTCTAAGGCGCCTCTTGTATAGAGCTTCGAGCGTGATATGGACCAATCGATACGAGGCCCCTTTTGTTTTTTGTTATCGCTTATACTGTAAAGGCGAAGCCTTGTAGCGATAAGCCAGACCCTCTTATGTGCACCATCAAAGAGCACAAAGCCGCCAGCTTTTTCAAGGTCTTCTTCGGGGTCGAAGTTATTGGACTCATGGACGCAGTTGATTATCTGCTCCTCTTTCGCGAAGGCCCTTTCAGGTATAGCTCTGAATATACTCATGGCAAGGTAAGGCCTTTCCGGGGGCTTGATATCTATGATGGGGTGTTTTGGGCCGCCCCCCGGCCCGCCCTGCCGCGCAATTGGGGCACAAGCTCGTCAACGGCCCTCTTGACAAAGTCGTAAATAAAGTAGTCTTCATCAACAATCCGTCCGTTGAAGACGATGATATCAAGGTCTATGGTCCTTGGCGCGTGAGTACCGGCGGACCTTGTCCTGCCGAGTCTATCCTCAACGTCCTTGAGGTACGCTTCAAGTCCTTCCATCTCAAGAGGCGTTTCCAATAGAAATGCCCCGTTAAGATAATCGGCTCCATAGGCAGGGGGAACGGGTACGGTAAGCTCGAAGCGTGATGCCTTAAGGAGGGCCTGCTCCTCGCGGAGTATCTCTTCTGCGGCCTTGATGTTATGCCCGGGCGAGATGTTGGAGCCCACGCTTATGACGGCGCTGTTCATTTTTTGCCCGAGACCTCCACTGAGACAGAACTGGAAAAACGCAGGGCATGGGGTTTATCCACCTCAACGGTAGCCTCCGTTACGGCAGGGCGCTCCATGATTAACCCCAGGATAAAGCCGGCGAGCCTTTCGAGAAGAAAGAACTCGCTCACCTCTACCCTCTCGATAATCTCTTTTGTAATATCCCTGTAATCCGTGCAGTCTCTGATGTCATCGCTGGTAATGGCCTTATCGTTATCGCAGTCCATGGTTACGTTGATGATGATATCCTGCTTTTTTTCTCTCTCCCAGCCGTTGCACCCGATAATGGCCCTGAGCCTCAGGTCTTTAATTCTTATAATCATGTAAGGTGTTCTCCTCCGTCAATGAATAGGACCTGCCCTGTTATGAACTCGCTCTTAATGAGAAATTCAAGGGCTCCTGTTATATCATCTATATGCCCTCGTTTTTTGAGGGGCACTCTCTTTTTGGCGGCCCTTTCCATGTACTCATCTCCCTCACAGGCCGGTGGAAGTATAAGGCCCGGGGCGATGGCGTTTACCCGTATATTCGGGGCGAACTCCCTCGCAGAAATCTCGGTAAGTCCAAAGAGCCCCTTCTTTGATATCTGATAGGCGGCGTAGGCAGTGCCGCTCTTTACGGCGTTGGCGTCTATCATGTTTATTATCTGACCTTTTTTGCAGATGCGCGAAAAGTCTCTTGAGAGCCGATAGGGGGCCATGAGGTTAAGTCTCATGTGAGCATCGAGAAGGGCATCAGAGGTATCCGTTAGAGAGGCCCTCTCGAAGATAGCGGCGTTGTTTACAAGAAGCTCAAGGGAGGGTAGGGACGCCGAGGCAAGCCCTATGAGGTTTGATGCCGCCGCTGTATCCGAGAGGTCGCACTCTATGGGCTCGCACCGTACATCAAGGGCGCGTATTTCACGGCTAAGCTCATCTGGAGAGGTCTCGTGATAATGGAGGGCGATATTGAACCCCATTCCGGCGAGCTTCAGGCTCATGGCCCTGCCGAGCCTCCTTGCCCCTCCTGTAATTAGCGCTGACCTCATAAAAAGCACTCCTCTAATTCCATTTTAATATACTTTGCTATATCATATCAATTGGTCAAGGGCAAGGAAGCTATATGCTTTTATGTTGATTTTAAAGACAAATTATGTGAAAAGGTAAGGTAAGGTCATGATACTACAAAACGAAGAAGAGCGCGTCCTTATAAAGGTCTGGGACTGGGAGACAAGGGTACTGCACTGGTGTAACGTCATACTTATCCTCTCACTCATGGGCCTTGCCATGTCCAATGATATACTTAAAGATTTTCATGTGGGTAAACACTTCAGGCATCAGTTGATGTCCTATCATGTATATCTCGGGTATGCCTTCATATGTACGGTTGCACTAAGGGTCTTATGGGGGTTCGCAGGTAACGAGTACGCGGGATGGAGAGATCTCTGGCCCTTTACGGGCGAGAAGATGGAGTACATAGTTCATAAGCTGAAGTGGCATGCCCGTGGTTTCAGGCAGGGGCCCGCCAAGTTCAGATATATGGGGCACGACCCCCTTGGCGCTCTTTTTTATATAGCTATCTTTCTTGTTGTCATCTCGCAGATACTCAC
The DNA here is from genome assembly GCA_964605225.1 of uncultured Thermodesulfobacteriota bacterium. Taxonomy (GTDB): domain Bacteria; phylum Desulfobacterota; class GWC2-55-46; order GWC2-55-46; family JADFVP01; genus JAJRZX01. The sequence goes on from CAZSAY010000019.1 coordinate 5,018, forward strand.
GGGCCTTACGCTTGCCGGTCTTGATAAGCATCTTGCGCCATGGCAGGGTTTTTTCTCCGGTTTTGCTCACGACACCCGTGAGCTTATCGAAGACGGCGCCGGAGAGCTTCATGAGTTTGGTTTTGATTTTTTCATATTTTTCATCGTCTCTCACGTAGGGGCCGTGGTCATACATGAACTTCACGAAAAAACGGGGCTCTTATCATCCATGATAAACGGTGTAAAATTCATTCCTGAAGATAAGTTCAAGGCCTTCAAGGAGAGGCTTCGAAGATGAGGGTATTAATTGTAGAAGATGAGAAAGACCTTGCCACTATAGTCAAGATGGGGCTTGAGGAAGAGGGTTATATCGTTGATATGGCCCATGACGGCGAAGAAGGCCTCTACATGGCCCTGAACTACCCCCTTGACGCCATCATCCTTGATATAATGCTCCCTATCATGGACGGGCTTACGCTCCTCAGTACCATTAGAAAAAAAGGCGTAAAGACGCCCGTTATGCTCCTTACTGCCAGAGACGCCCTTATGGACAAGATAGAGGGCCTTGACACCGGGGGCGATGATTATATGACAAAACCATTTGAGTTCAGTGAACTCGTGGCGAGGCTACGGTCCCTCATAAGGCGGGGCGGTGATGCCAAAGAGGCTGTCCTCAGGTTGGCGGACCTTGAGATAAACACGGCGAGCCACGAGGTCAGGCGGGGTGGTGAGAACATAAAACTCTCGGCACGGGAATATGCCCTCATTGAGTATCTGGCCTACAACACCGGCAAGGTTGTCACAAGGACTCAGATAGTAGAGCACATATACCATGAAGATGCTGATATGGACTCCAATGTGGTGGACGTATATATCAACTACCTTCGCAGGAAGATAGACAAGGAGCCCTGGTCTAAGCTTATACACACCATCAGGGGCGCGGGATACATCCTAAAGGAAGGGTAAGCCTCTTCTTCTTCATCATCATGTATGTTTAATTCCATTAAAATAAAAATAATCATATGGTGCCTTGCCATATTCTCCATTGTCTTTGCAGGGCTTGAGGTATTTCTTTACTATCAGCTTGAGGAGGTTGCCATAAGCTTTGTTGATGAGCACATACGCTCGGAGATGGAGACCATGGCCAATATCCTGAGGATAGAGATGCGCCACGGTCAGCTTGAGACAGAGCTCGTGGAGTTGTCTCATGCCGCCAAGGGCAAGTATGTCAAAAAGTTTTCCGGCCGTTACTACCAGATAGTCTCTTCAAAGGGCGAGATAATTACGACCTCGCCATCGCTCTCCCATGTCCATAAAAACCTGCCCATCCTGCCGGCTACAGCGGCCGGTATTCTTTATACCGTAAAGGGTCCAAAGGGCCAGCCCATGAGGCTCCTCAGCAGGTCCGAGGATCTCGGCGGCCTGGTGCTCATCTTTCAGGTGGCTGATTCGCTTACGGATACATATCGTCTCATCAAGTCCTTTAGAAGGGTAGTCTTTGTAGTATACCCTATTGTCTTTTTAATCTGCGCCCTAGGCATATACCTCATGACAAAGTGGGCCTTGATGCCCATGAGGGATTTTGCCGCCAAGATAAGCCACATTACGGAGAAAAACCTTTATGAGAGAATCGATGAGAAGCACAGGCCCGTTGAGCTTAAGGCCCTTACGTCGAGCTTCAATATTATGCTCGGGCATCTGGAGAGCTCATTCGAGAGGAAAAAACAATTTCTCTCCGACGCATCCCATGAGCTCCGCACCCCAACCTCTGTTATAAAGAGCTACTGCGACGTCATGCTCACAAGAGAGAGGTCCGAAGAGGTCTATAAAGACGCCCTTCAGAAGATAGGCTCCACTGTCAACAGGATGGCGGAGCTTATAAACAGGATACTCGTCATATCAAGGATAGACTCAAAATCCGCCGAGTTAAAGCCCGTAAAGGTGCAGGTCAAGAGCGCCATATGCGATGTCTTCAGGCTTGTGGAGCAGGCCGCCTCCTTAAGACGAATATCCCTATCCGTAGAGGGGCCTGATGTGGTAATAGGAGCGGACAGGGAGGGGCTCTTCGAGGTCTTTACCAACCTTGTTGAGAACGCCGTAAAGTATAACCGTGAAGGCGGAAGCGTCTTTGTCCGTATATCCAGTGATAATGGATTCTGCGAGGTCTCCGTCGAAGACACGGGGATGGGTATCGTCGAGAAAGACCTTGAGAATATTTTCAAGAGGTTTTACCGCACCGACGCGAGCCGGGGGCTCACCGTAGGCTCGGGCCTTGGCCTCTCCATTGTGAGCGCAATCGTCAATGCCCACGGCGGTCATATCGATGTTGATAGCGAGAAGGGTACGGGGAGTACGTTTAAGGTATTTTTCCCCATAAACTATACGGTCTGAACCTTACCGATAAGATTAGATGCCCTCTTTTCTCCTGTATATCGTAATGGAGTAGGGCGAATCAGTGTTTACCCCTCTTGCCGCCTCTCCCCAGAGGTATGAGGTCCCCCCCGGGGTTATCTCCACCAACCCTTCCCGGGTGTACCTTGCCGCGCTGTAAAAACGGAACCAATCAAAGATGAATCCCACTGAACGCCTGCCGCGTAGCCACGAGTTGTATATGTCTACGTAGACTATGTAAAGGGGGCGAGCCTTCTCAATATCATTTATCATCTCTTTTTGCATCTTCAGCGCAAACCCGTGGTATTCCATGAGCGGATAGGCGTAGATAAAGGGTGTTGCCGAGGCGCGTTTCGAGTAAAAGTATATCTGAGGCTCGGAGCCCAGTACGGCCACGGTATCCTTATCTTTGCTATGGTTTTTTAAATACTCCGCTATGACAACGGATTCAGGAAAGGGATTCATCCCGAATATCTCCCTTGAGGCCTCTTCTGGCGTATTAAAAAAAAGTATCCCTCTTTGCTGATAGAGCCCCGGCGCCGTTATAGCTACGGCGAGGATAATAGCGAAAATAGTGGAGACCCTTTCGTCTGAAAAGAGGCCCGCCGCCCTATCCATGGCAAGCCCTGTAAGTAAAGCGATGGCCGGGGTAAGGAGGATAAAGTAATGCTCCCTGAAGTATAGCCCCGGTATTATGGCAAGGACGGAGAAGATAAAAAAGAGTACGGCGAAGAGCCTCTTTTCCGGTGGGGCCTTTATCCGCGTCATTGCGAGAATCGCTACACCTGAAAGTCCCCAAAAGGCCGTTGATGTAAAGAGTATGGGTGAGAACTTTCTCCAGAAGGCATGCAGGCCAACCCATAGAGGGGGCGTGGATACATATAGCCGTGAGTATGTAAAGGTCCAGAACCAGAATTTTTCAAAGCCGCCTGCAAGGTACATGATAAGGCCGGCTACCATAAAGGGCAGGACGCCTCCGGCGATGAGAAGTATTCCTTGAAGGACGGTTTTGCCGGCAAGGCCGCGCCCCTTGATTAGATAGAGGGTGAATATATAGGCCAATCCAAAGAGGAAAAACAAAAGACCGTGCTGCTTCATCATCATGGCCGCGCCGAGGAGCAGGCCGCTTAAGAAGTACCATGCGATGCCGTACTTTTTATTACCTTCATTCTCCGTTGCCATTGCCAGTATATATAACCCGGCTACAGCGAAGAATATGACAAAGTGCTCGCTGTTGGCTACGAGGCCGTGCAGGTGTGTATTAAGGGAGAGCATGGCGAAGGAGAGCCCCGCGAGGCACCCGGCCCTCCATCCAAAGAGCCTTCTTCCAAGCAAAAAGACCATAAAAGCGGTAAGGCCGTTTATTATAAGCAGGCCTCCATGCACGGCGTAGCGTGTCTCGCCAAAGAGTTTCATGATAAGGGCGTAGGCCGCGTATATGCCGGGGAGTTTCATGCTGTAGGCGCTTTTGTAAGGCGCGAGGCCCTTTAGTATTAGCGAGCCCATGTAGGCGTACTCGCCCTCATCTCTCTCAAATGGCATGCCAAGGAGGCGCCAGCGAATAAGGGCCGCCGTGGAGATGGCGATGAGCATGAGTATAAAGGGGCTTCTGGGATGGTTTTTTGTCATATAGTGGTAATGGGTTTTTTTACCCGTTTTTGTAAGATTATCTTTTTATTTAATATTTAAAAAAGGGCACATTGTATGTTACTATTTTATATATATGAATTAAAAGTAGATTCTTTATTTACTTAAATAACGGCGGCGCGACTCCCCGCTGTTGTGGGAGATATAGATAAAATGGAAGAGATGGAAGAGACTGAAAAGACGTCATGGTCTGCAGGTGATAAAGAAATACCGAGACGCAGGCTTGGTAAAACAGGCGAGTCTGTTACCATAATCGGCCTTGGGGGAGAGGGTATTTTAAGGTCATGGGGAAATGAGAAAAAGGGGGCGGAGCTCATTAACGGCGCAATTGATATGGGCGTCAATTATATGGAATCGGCAAGGGCATATGATGGGAGCGAGTCCTATTACGGCAAGGCCCTCGGGGCGAGGCGAAAAGAGGTTTTTTTGGCGGGAAAATCTCACGCCCGTGATTACGCCGGAGCCATGAGTCATCTTCACGAGACGCTTATCAACATGGGCACCGATTACCTTGACCTCTGGCAGGTCCATGATGTGAGGACAGATGAGGATATTGCGGCTATCTTTGCCCCGGGAGGCGCTTACGAGGCCTTTATTGAGGCGAAACAAAAAGGCCTTGTGCGTTTTATCGGCGTTACGGGGCACCACGACCCCGCGGTGCTGGCGAGATGCGTGCGGGAGTTTGATTTTGATACGGTCCTCATGCCCGTAAACCCCGCTGAGCCCACCTATAAACCTTTTGTAGAGGAGGTGGTGCCGGCGGCAAGCGCAAAGGACATGGGTATTATCGCCATGAAGGCCTACCTCCGGGGGTATCTTAACGCCCCGAAAAGACTGCTCTTCTGTTACGCCCTCACTCAACCGGTCTCAACTGCCGTCATAGGCTGCGATTCTCTTGATCAGCTTAAAGAGAACGTTGAGATAGCCGCTTCTTTTGTCCCCCTGAGGCTAAAAGAGGTGGAGAGACTGACGGAGTTCATCTCTTCGCAGGCGCGCCAACTGATGTACTATAAGCCCTGAGCCCTGGCCTTCATCCCGGCCGTAAAGAGAGCCGTCCATGATACCATTACAAGACGATGCCCCGAGGGATACCTTCCCCTATGTCACTATAACCATAATTATCATCAATATCGCCGTCTTTCTCTACGGGCTCGGACTCGGTTATGGTGGCATGCGGCACTTTATCTATTCCACGGCGGCCATCCCATTTGAGATTACTCATTTTTCCGACATAGGCGTCAGAGCGGTCGTAGCGCCTCCCTTTACGCTTTTTACCGCCATGTTCGTTCATGGCGGCTTTCTCCATCTCGCGGGCAATATGCTCTTTCTATGGATTTTCGGTGATAATATCGAGGACCGCCTGGGTCACGTCAAGTTTGTAATTTTTTATCTCCTTACAGGTCTCATAGCAAGCGGAGCGCATATTTTGGCATCGCCAAATTCCACCCTGCCAATGATAGGCGCATCGGGGGCGATAGCAGGAGTGCTTGGCGCTTACTTCGTCCTCTTCCCGAGGGCTAATGTAAAGACGCTAATCTTTCTATTTGTCTTTGTATCCGTTGTCCGGGTGCCGGCTGTTTTTTTTCTCGGCATCTGGTTTCTCTTTCAGCTTTTGAGCTCAGGTTCCGGCGCTGGCATAGCATGGTATGCCCATATAGGGGGCTTCGTAGCCGGGGTTGTGCTAATAAAAATCTTCGTGAGAGATAATGATAGGCTGACTTATATAAGAAGATAATTGCCGTACAGGGATGAGAAGAGGAGGGTCGGTTATGTTTCATATAGCGAGTCCATCTGATATCAGAGAGGGCAGGGTCACGGATGTGTATTTTGAGAGGACGAGGCAGGTTTTAAGTGAAAAAGGCATTGATAAACGCGTAAGGGCCGAGTTTTTCGTAAAGAAGATGCCTTGTGATTATGGCTGGGGTGTCCTTGCGGGTATGGAGGAGGTGGCGGAGCTTATGGAGGGTAAGTCCGTGAACATCCGCTCCCTTACCGAGGGCGAGGTCTTTTATCCATGGGAGCCTGTAATGGAGGTAGAGGGCGTTTACAGGGATTTTTGTGTCTTCGAGACGGCCATGCTCGGGCTTATATGCCAGGCCTCGGGTGTGGCCACCAGGGCCGCGCGTATAAGGATAGCCGCCTGCGATAAGGTCGTCGCCAGCTTCGGGGCAAGGCGCATGCATCCGGCTATCGCTCCCATGATAGAACGCTCCGCTTATATAGGCGGATGTGACGGGGTGGCCATACTCCTATCCGCCGAACTTATAGAGTGTGAGCCCATGGGGACCATGCCGCACGGTCTTATCCTCGTAATAGGCGATACACTCGGCGCGGTAAAGGCCTTTGACGAGGTGGTGGATAAAAGGGTGAGGAGGGTGGCCCTTATAGATACATTTAATGACGAGAAGTTCGAGGCGCTAAAGGTGGCCGGGGGTATGGGCAAGAGGCTCTACGCCATGAGGCTTGATACGCCCTCTACAAGGCGGGGAGATTTTTACCGTATCTTTGAGGAGGTTCGGTGGGAGTTGGATCTGCGGGGCTTTAAAGATGTGAAGCTCTTTGCCAGCGGTGGACTTGACGAGAAGACCGTAGCGGAGCTAACCCCTGTTGTTGACGCCTTTGGTGTTGGAACCTCAATCAGCAACGCCCCTGTGCTGGACTTTTCCATGGACATCATTGAGATAGACAAAAAGCCCATCGCCAAAAGGGGCAAGTGCTCCGGTCCAAAGGACCTTTTACGCTGTCCTCTCTGCGGGGCGCGGGCCGTTACTCCACTTGTAGCCAGGGCCGGGAGATGTGCCTGTGGGGGAAAGTTAAAAAGTATTTTTTCCCCCCTCATAGAAGAGGGGACTCTTGTAAGGGAGCCTGAGAAGGCCGTTGAAGTGAGAAAGTACGTTTTGGAGGGGATAAAGGGGCTTGGTATTGATTAGCCGGGCAAGTTAACTCTCTGCACATGGATATTGAATTTGTGCCTGGTGGGTCCTTTCCGGGTGAACCTGACCCTGTTGTCGAACTTCTCTTTTTTTACCTTTGCCTCACGGAGCAGTCTCTGATTGACGATGAGGTCAGATATCTTTACGAGGCTAAATCCTCTTTCCAGCAGGTTATCAAGTATCTCACCTAAGACCGATGAGGCCCTGTCCGTGCCGCGGTCCGTGTCCAGGTGCATGAGTACTATTCCGCCTCCGAGTCCACCGCCTTTTTTGTCGAAGTCGATTATCTTCTTTTTTATCTCCATTGGTCCGTGGTACAGCCTTGAGGCCTTGTCCGATACCCAGTCAAGGCTGTCAAGGCTCTTGCCGCTCCTCGCGTCGTAGGTCCAGCCTATGTGAAGGTACCCGGCGCTGAAGGCCCAGGCGCGAAGTGTGGAGTTTATTTCGCCGTATGGGGCCCTCCATAGCGGGGACATATGTTGGCCGGTCACCTCGAAAAAGCGTCTTTCCGCGGTATTCAGTTCGTCGAGAAGCAAGGCCTTCGTAACGTGAGGCAGGGTTTTTTGTGTGCCGTTTATCTCAAACTGAGTAAGATGGGGATGGGTTGTGGTGTGGTTTCCTACCTCGTGACCGTCTGCCAATATCCTTCTGGTAATATCAGGATTGTTGCGGATAAAATTACCGCTTAGAAAGATGGTAGTCTTTATCTTTCTTTCTTTCAGAATATCGAGGATCTCGCCTGCCTGCCTTGAGCCGATACCGCCGTCAAAGGTTACGGATATCATGGTGCTGTGAATATTGCCCCTTGTGATATTTGGGGGGCTTAAGGAGGGTCTTTTAACGTTATGGCCGAGGGGGCTGGATGGTCTTGTACGGGCTGGCATCGCCGTGTAGTTGGAGGCAATGGTGGTCCTGGCGTCAAGCCTGGTAAGGGTGGGTCTGGTGTCAATCTTGGTAAGTACGGCCCTGGTGTCAATTTTGTCGCCGAAGGCCTCTGTGGCAAGAGGGACGGCGGAGCCTGGAGTTATGGATTTATGAAGATAGGACTGCTCTACCGAGGCGTCCATGGAGCGTGACTTCTCTCTATGCCCAAGGGAAAGTATAACCGCAGCCACGAGTATGAGAATAAAAAGCGCGCGTAGCGATGCAGAACGAAAGGTGAGGAAAAAAGGTTTTTTATCCATATGAGCGTCTGCGTAAGAGTAAAGTACCAGAAGGAGGATGATGCGTGCCTTTTTTCTTGCCGCGTTATTTTTATCATTATGTAAGTGAAAGGTCAATCCTTTTTTTGTAAAGGGGAGAGAGAAAAAACATTGCACAAAAGGCCCTTATTATAATAATATAAAGTTATTCCAGATTTATAGGGGGGGGGCATGCAAGAGAAGACAGAAGATATTACAATTAAGCGTATACTGTTTCCAACGGATTTTTCCGATTTATCGATGAACGCATCTGCCTACGCCATTTCTCTGGCCAGGTGTTTCGGCGCTGAATTATTCGTGCTTCACGTCGTGGACCACTCAGGCGAGGCCTCTGGCCTGTACGTGCCTCATATGTCTTTTGAGGTCCTTGATAAGGAAGAAGACTCGGCAGAGGCAAAGTCATTGAAGAAAATCTGTCGCAGGCTCGAAGCGCAAGACGTTGTGATTGAGCCCATCCTCTGCTCGGGCTCTCCTCAAGAAGAGATATTAAGAGTGGCAACGGAAAAAGATGTGGATATAATAATCATCGGCACTTCCGGCACAGGGGGCGTTGGGCGTCTGGTCTTTGGTTCCAATACGGATTATGTAATTCGAAATTCCCATGTGCCTGTGCTCGCCATCCCCCCTGTGGCCTCATAAGACCCCCGTTAATTAAAGGTTGCCTTCATGTTTGGAATCGGTTTTACGGAGCTTCTCCTTGTCCTCGTTGTTGCCCTCCTTGTCCTTGGTCCAGATAGATTGCCCGAGGTGGCAAGGACAATGGCAAAGGCCTATAACGAGTTCAGGCGTACGGGTATGGACCTTAAGCGTACGGTAGAAGGCGCGGTAAAAGGCGTGGATATCTCTAATTCAGTGAAGCAAGGGCCTTTTGTCGCGAAGAAAGCCGGGGAAGGCAATCTCCAAAAAGAGGACGTGCCGGAGGCTGACCCTGATAGCGGCGCCGAAGAGAGCTCGAAAAAGGCTACCTGATTATGACCGAAGAGCAGGCCGCCGCCGCGCGGCTCACAGGTCATCTCCGTGAGCTTAGAAAAAGACTCATAGTCTCCATGGCCGCCCTTGCCATGGGCTTTGCCATATCCTATTTTTTTTCCGATAAACTCTACGGTATCCTTATCTCACCGCTTCTCCCTGCCATGCCGCATGGTTCGGAGTTCGTGGCCTTTACGGGCGTTGTAGAGCCTTTTTTCGTTTATATAAAAGTTGGGCTACTTGGCGGGGCCGCTCTTGCAAGCCCTGTCATACTCTATGAGATATGGGCCTTTGTAGCGCCGGGACTTTACGCAACGGAAAAACGCTGGTTCTTGCTCACAGTAGCGCTCTCGTGCCTGCTTTTTATCTGCGGACTCTTCTTCGCCTTCTTTATCGTCTTTCCCTTTGCCTTTAAATTTCTCATGAGTTACTCCGGGCCCAGGTTAAAACCCTTCATCTCCATGAACAGTTATTTTTCACTCGTCACGAGGCTCCTCATCGCCTTTGGCATAGTCTATCAACTGCCTCTTGCAATGCTCGTGCTCGCAAGGATGGGGGTCGTTACGGCGGCGCGCTTTCTCTCATGGTGGAGATACGCCGTCATCTCCATCGTAATAGTGGCGGCCGTGCTTACGCCTACGCCTGATGCCTTTAACCAGATGCTCATGGCCGGGCCTCTTCTTATTCTATATTTTCTTGGAATATTACTGGCAAGGATATTCGGCAAAAAAAAGGTGGAGACTGAAGGGGCTGTGGATAAAGAAGAAAATAAATAAAGGGTATCTCCCGCGAGGGGGTCGTATGCCCTTCTTACAGGAAAAAAGCAGGAGATGGGGCTTTACGGGAATGAGCGCGTAAAATAAGAGTCTGTAGTAAATATTTAGACTATTATGCAGTGCTATAACCCTCTTTTACAGGTAAAAAAAAGGCGGGGCGCCATTTGCCGGGAGTTTTTCCGGACCGGGCGCCCCGCCCTTTTTTGAGGATTATTTCTTTGACCTGGAAGCCGCCTTTTTAGCGGCGGGTTTTTTAGCCGCGGCCCTCTTTTTGGCCGGGCTTTTTCGTGCTACAGGTTTTTTGGCCGCAGTGCTCTTTTTAGAGGCTGTGGTCTTTTTTGCAGTACTCTTTTTTGCCGCGGGTTTGCTTGAGGCCGACGTTTTTTTGGCGGCCGTCTTTTTAGCGGCTCCAGCCTTTGTCTTTGCCTTGCCTCTTTTAAGCGTTATTTTTTTGGCGGTCTTTTTTTCCAGCGTGGATATTTTTTTCTCAAGTGCGGCTATCTGTTTTTTATACCGCGCTTCCGTATCCTTTACTTTTTTCCTGAGCCGGGTTTCCGCCGTCTTGCTCCTTTTTGTTATCTCTGTGATTTTTTTTCTGAAGGTGTTTGTAGAGGTCTTCCATTGATTGAGTGCCTTCTGGAGGAGCTTTGATTCTTTCTCCATGTTCGAAGCCCTTTTCTTCCAGCCCTGGGCCTCTCTGGTACCGTTCTTTACGGATTTTTTGACTTTGTTCTCTAAAAGCTTCCATTCATCGGAGACCTTCTGAGATAGTTTCTCCCATGTCTTCATCAACCTTCCTCCTCTTTACTGTTTGTTCGTTATTAATTCAACATGTAAAAGTATTTTGTCATCTTATAGGATATTTATAACCGTTCATGTGACTTCTGTCAATCCACAAATACTAATTAAAAATTTACTTTTCGCCTTAATACTCTTTAGAGGTAGAGATTGGTGAATGTAAAAAAAATAATAAAAGATTCTTAAGATGTTATATACTGTCTTTATGGCTCCCCACGGAGTAGCAAAGGCCTTTATGGACATTTTTTTCCCGCCCCTTTGCCCCCTGTGCTTTTCAGATATTGGGGCATCCTCAAAGGGTTTGTGTCTGAGTTGCGCAGGGCTTTTTGCCGCCAGGCTGATAAAAGGGCCGCTCTGTCTTATCTGCGGAATCCCCTTCAGGGATGGGGCCGGTGGCGAGCATACCTGCGGGGCCTGCATAAAAACACCCCCTTCTTTTGTCATGGCGCGAAGTGTCTACGCCTATGAGGACGAGGTGAGAGAGGCCGTCCATGAACTTAAATACAAGTGGGGCACCATGCTTGGCCCCTTACTTGGAAGGTTAATGGGCAGGACTGCCGAAAAGATGGATTTTACCGCTGATATGGTTATGCCCGTTCCGCTACACAAAAATAAGATGAGAAAAAGGGGTTTCAATCAATCAGTCATCCTCGCACGGCATATCGCGGTGGTTCTCTCTTGCAGGCTGAATGTAACAAACCTTGTGAGGATTCGCGCAACACCATCTCAGGTGGGGCTCGCCGGCGACGAGAGACGTAAAAACATGCGCGGGGCCTTTAAGCTCAGCAACGCAGATTTCTTTAAGGGCACTAATATCTTACTCGTAGATGATGTCTTTACCACAGGCTCTACGGTGGGAGAGTGTGCCTTGGTCTTGAAAAGGGCCGGGGCGAGGGTAGCGGTTATTACGCTCGCCAGGGTTTAGCGCTTATTTAAGGGGCATGGATTTTCGGCAGGCACTTGAATTTCATGGAAAGGTCGTGGTAATGAAAAACGTAATCTCACTTAAGAGGCTCCTGAAAGAGCTTTTGCCGCTACGCAAAAAAGGCCGCAAGGTGGTCTTTACGAATGGTTGCTTCGATATTATACATGCCGGCCACGTACGGTATCTGACAAAGGCGAGGTCTCTTGGAGACCTCCTTGTAGTGGGTCTTAACAGCGACGCCTCCGTACGTGCCGTCAAGGGGCCCTCAAGGCCCATTGTGCCCGAGTCCGAGAGGGCCGAGGTCCTTGGCGCCCTCAGGTGCGTGGATTATGTGGTTATATTCAACGAGGATACGCCCCTTGCCCTTATAACCGCCTTAAGGCCCGATATCCTCGTCAAGGGCTCGGACTGGGCATCTCACGAGATAGTCGGCGGCGATGTGGTGAGGGAGGGCGGCGGCAAGGTGAGGAGGATAAGGCTCCTTAAGGGCAGGTCCACTACGAATATTATCAAAAGGGTCCTTAAGCTCCACAAGGGGTGAGGTATGGGGCTGAAGGCCCTGTTTTTTGAGGTGGTTTTTGCGTTTTAACGGCTTTTAGAGGGGGCAAAAGTCATAATGAATCCGATCTTGCCTCTTTGTTTTTTCGAGACCTCTTTTGGTTTACGAAGGGTCGTGCCATATAGCGACTTTATTCTCCCGTGGCTGACATTTACCCTGTGACCTACGTCATTGAAAGATACCCCCTATGAGGGTATCTTAAAAAGGGAAAAAGACTTTGAAAAATGAGCCGTTTGTGTTAAAAGGGGGAATCAATTTTGCGGGACAGGGTATATGTTCAAAAAGATGAAGTCCGGATTCTCCGGGCTGAGGCAACGGCTCTCAAAGACTCACAACGCCATTATGGGTGGAGTGAAGAACGCTCCTGCGGGCATGAGCAGGGAAGAGTTTCTTGAGACGCTGGAAGAGTCTCTTATCACATCGGACATGGGGGTGGCTACGTCTCTGGATATAGCCGAGCGCGTAAGGAGCATGGGCGGCTTGAGGGTGGAGGCCCTTCAGAAGTATCTCCGCGAGTTTATTTATGAGACCCTCAAGGATGTTGAGAGCCCTTTAAAGATAGATAGAAGCCCCTTCATGATACTTGTCATGGGGGTCAACGGAGTTGGAAAGACCACTACAATCGGTAAGTTGTCGGCCCATTTTTCATCAATGGGAAAAAGGGTCGTCCTTGGAGCGGGCGATACGTTCAGGGCCGCGGCAGGCGAACAACTGGAGCTCTGGGGCCAACGTACCGGTTGTGATGTTATAAGACAGTCAAGCGGCACAGACCCAGGTGCCGTCGCCTTTGATACCATTAAGGCCGCCATAGGCAGATACGCTAACATCATACTGCTTGACACAGCCGGACGGCTGCATACTAAATCAAATCTTATGGACGAGCTTAAAAAAATAAAGCGCATTTCAGAGAGGGAACTCGCCGGAGCTCCCCATGAGAAGCTCCTTGTCCTTGACGCCTCTACGGGACAGAACGCGCTAAGTCAGGCGAGGCTCTTCAACGAGGCCATAGGGGTCACCGGCATTGTGCTGACCAAGCTCGACGGCACTGCAAAGGGCGGCATTATAGTGCCTCTGGCCAAGGAGTTGAAGATACCCATACGTTACATAGGCGTGGGCGAAGGAGTTGAGGATCTTCGTGAGTTTAACGCGAGAGAGTTCGTAGAAGCCATTATCTGATGGCCCGATAAAAATGGCAATACCGATGGACGACGAGATAGATGTTTTCTACAGGCTTTTCAAGAGGAGAAAGAGCGTAAGAGAGTTCTCCGGGAGGTCCGTGGAGCCCCATAAGGTAGCGGGGCTGATGAAGGTCCTGCAGAGGGCGCAGAGCGCGGCGAATCGTCAGCCATGGCATTTTATCTTTGTAGAAAGAACCGATAGAGAGGAACTTAACGAGGTTTTTACAAAAGATGGTTTCAAGAAGGCGCCGGTAGTAGTGGTGGCCTGCGCCGATACGAGCCGTGCATGGGTACGTAAGGTAGATGGCGTGAATTACGCATGGGTGGACGTTACCATCGCCGTATCGGAGATGATAGCCGCGGCAACGGCCGAAGGGCTTGGCACATGCTGGATAGCGGCCATAGATCCTGCGAGGGTAAAGGGGGTGCTGAATATCCCTGCCTCTGTAGATGTGGTAGCGATTATTGCCCTGGGATATCCCCGGGAAGAGCTTGTTGTAGAGGAAAAAAACCGAAAACCCCTTAAGGAGATAATACATCATGGGAAGTGGTGACCACTCGGAAGAAAAGGATTTTGTCGCCCTTAGGGAAAACAGGCGAAAGAACCTCCGGAGCCATCTTCTTGTCCTGAAGATAAGGGGAGAGGACAGGCGCGGTGTTTTCTTCGGCTACGCCAAGACCATAGGCAAGGGCGGTATGTTCATCGCCTCTGTCAACCCCAGGGACGTTGGCGAGAGTATGGAGATAAGTTTTACCCCGCCCGGATACGGTAAGGCGGCCCTCTGTACCTGCGAGGTCATGTGGAGAAGGGGCTTTGAGCCTGGGTTCAAGGCGGAACCAGGCATGGGAATAAAGTTTACAGCCATTAACTCGGAAGTGGCTGATGAAATTGACAAATGGGTTCTCGGCGAGACTTATTAAGGACCGTGCCTTCCTTACCCGGTCCGGTATCAGACCGGTACTCACATCTTAGAGACCTTTCCCCCTGACATTGCGGCCCTTTGCGGCTATATCCTCACTCTTCATCCCAATCCGTTCAGTAAGGCAAGTTTTAACCCCACACCCTTTTCTGTTATAAAAGGACCTCCCGCCGGGATAAAACCACTTTTCATCTCACGTATTCCTCAGCTTTTCCCTTCACTCACCTTCCAGCGTGTGCCGCCGGGGTGGTCCTCAAGTTCGATGCCTTTTTCAAGAAGCTCCGAGCGTATGGCGTCGGCACGCTTAAAATCTTTATCCTTACGCGCGCTAAGTCTCTGCTCTATGAGCGCCTCTATCTCTTCGGCACTAATCGCGGCCTTTGAGCGTTGTTTATTAAAATACTCTTCAGGCTCACTTGTGAAGAGACCGAGAAAACCTCCCGCCTCCCGGAATATGGCCAGTATAAGTGCAAGCTCTTTTTGCGCGCCTTCATCGGGGCCTTTACCGCGTGCACTGTCCATGATGCGGTTGGCAAGGGTTATTTCCTTGAAGAGCAGGCCTATTACACCGGCGCTGTTGAAGTCATCGTCCATGGCCTCGATGATGGGGGCCATCCTCTTTTTAAGCTCCTCTTCCGTTGGTCTGAGCCCGGGCCCCACGCCTGCCTCGGAGCGTATCCTCTCGGCGGTCTTATAAAACCTATCCACCGCGGCCGCGGCCTCTTTGAGGGAATCGCCGCTATAATCCACAGGAGAGCGGTAATGGCAGGAGAGGAGAAAAAATCTTATTGCCTCGCCTGTCGTGCCCTTGAGGGCGTCGTGGATATTCAATATATTACCGAGGGATTTACTCATCTTTACCTTATCGATATTCACAAAGCCGTTGTGGAGCCAGTACCGCACAAAGGGTTTTAGCCCTGTTGCGGCTTCGCTCTGGGCGATCTCATTCTCGTGGTGCGGAAAAATAAGGTCCTTTCCTCCGCCGTGTATGTCAAGGGATTTACCTAGCCACTTCATGCACATGCAGGAGCACTCGATATGCCAGCCGGGACGCCCCGCGCCCCAGGGGCTCTCCCATGATGGCTCTCCGGCCTTACTTGCCTTCCAGAGCGCGAAGTCAAGGGGGTCTCTCTTTCTCGTGTCCACGTCCACACGGGCGCCTGATTCAAGGTCGTCGATGTTTTTTCCTGATAGCTTGCCGTAGTCTTCGAGTTTTCTTACGGCGAAATAAACATCTCCATCAAGTTCATAGGCAAAGCCTTTTTCGATAAGGGACTCGGCAAGTTCGATAATCTCGCTCATAGTCTCCGTGGCCCGTGGCCTTATTGGGGGAAGGAGCACGCCAAGGGCCCCCATATCAGAGTCAAAGTCTTTTATATTATCTTCGGCGAGTTTCGAGGACTCGATACCGAGCTCATTTGCCCGGGCGATAATCTTGTCATCCACGTCGGTGTAGTTTCGCGCGTAGGTGACATCAAGACCGCTGTATAGGAGATATCGGTAGATTACGTCAAAGGATACGGCGCTCCGCGCGTGCCCAATGTGAGCCGGCGCGTATACTGTCGGGCCGCAGACATACATGCGGACCTTGCCTTTCTCGGCGGTGACGAACTCTTCTTTTTTTCTTGTAAGTGAGTTGAAAACTTTTAGTCCCATGTTACCTCGTTGTGTTTTTGAGTTTTTTTTTATCTCTCAAATAATCTGCTTTCGATATTTTTTTGATTATCAACGCCTTCAGTCCGTATCTATTGCCCAGCCTTGTTAATAGCGTGGGCCCCTGTAATCCTTGCGGTAACTTCTTTTACTCCCAGTATATTAAATATCTTTTCCAGCTCTATCCCTTTTGTGCTTCCCGTAAGGGCGCACCGAAGGGGCATGAAGAGGGCGCGGCCCTTGAATGTTGTATGGTCTTTAATGTTTTTTATTAGGCCATCGTAGGTATTGATGCCTTTTCCGAGCTCCTCTGAAAGGGCGCGTAAGAGGGCTCCGGCCTCGGCGGTCTTGATGATATCGGCGGCCTCTCCCTTGATGACGGGCATCTTGAAAAGTGGGGCCATGAGGAGTTTGAAATCATTCAGCGTAGCCGCACTATGGCGCACGGCATCGATGGCATCAAAGAGGCGTTTTTTATCTTCAGTAAGGCCGTTAAGGCTGGCGAGTTCTATTATATCCATGGGTTCCAAATTTTTCAGGGCCTCTTTATTAAGGCGCATGAGGAGGTTTGTCTCAAATAGGGCCGGGCTTTTTGATATTTTTTTTATTGAGAAGGCCGAGGCCATATGTGAAAGGGAGAGCACTCCTTCTCCGGGGGCCCATCCGAGCCTTGCCACGGCGTTAAGGATGGCTGATGGCAAAAAGCCTTTATCCCGCAGATTCTCAAGACCGGCGTTGGAGTCTCTTTTACTAAGGGGTTTATGGTCAGTCCCTATAACAAGAGGCATATGGGCGTATAGGGGGGGCTTGAAGCCAAGGGCCTCCATGAGGAGAATCTGTCTCGGCGTATTTGAGAGGTGGTCGTCGCCCCGCAGGACATGGGATATTTTCATAAGCCCATCGTCTACGGCAGAGGCGAAGTTATATGTCGGTTCACCTTCGGGGGTGAGGATGATAAAATCTCCGAAGGCCTTTGGATTAAATACACGGGGGCCGTGTATGAGGTCGGTAAAGTGAATCTCTTTATCAGGGACGGAGAAGCGCAGGAGAGGTTTTATATTTCCGGGCGCATTTTTAAGGTTGCGGCATCTTCCGTCGTAGCGCGGCGGGAGCCCCGCCTTTGTCTGTTCTTCTTTAAGTCCTTTCAGGCGTTCTTTTGTGCAGTAACATCTGTAGGCAAGTTTTTTTTCAAGTAATTTTTCAGCGAGTTCTCTGTAGATATGGGTTCTCTCGGACTGTCTGTATGGGCCGTAGCCGCTTGTTTCCAGATCCGGGCCTTCGTCCCACTCGAGTCCGAGCCAGTGTAAGTCCTTTAAAATGGATTTCTCGAACTGGGGCCTTGAGCGCGCCCTGTCAGTATCTTCAATCCTCAGGACAAAGTCACCGTTGCTGTGCCTGGCGAAGAGGTAGTTGAAGAGTGCCGTTCTTACCCCCCCGATGTGGAGCCTTCCCGTGGGGCTGGGCGCGAAACGTGTCCGTATCTTCACGGCCCTGCAATCTCCTTGACAAGGGCCACGGCATAGGCGGCCATGCCCTCGCGTCTACCGGTAAATCCGAGGCCTTCTTCTGTCGTGGCCTTTATGTTTATAAGGTCTTCGGAGCAGTTGAGCGTGGCGGCGATAGCGGTTCTCATGGCTGGTATATGGTCCTTGAGCTTGGGTGCCTCAGCTACTATGGTGGAGTCGATGTTGGAGAGGGTAAGGCCTTTTTGGGCTATGGCCTTTTGTGTAAGGCTAAGGAGTGTGAGGCTTGATATGCCCTCGTAGGCCGCGTCGTCAGGGGGAAAATGCAGGCCGATATCACCGAGGGAGGCGGCGCCAAGCAAGGCGTCGATCATGGCGTGCAGGAGTACGTCGGCATCGGAGTGTCCGGCGAGGCCGAGCTTAAAGGGCACCTCTACCCCTCCGAGCAAGAGCGGTCTATTTTCCGCGAATCTGTGAACATCATAACCAAAGCCTATTCTCATGGAGATAACAAGATACAATAAGGTCCGCCTGCTTTCAACCTTTTTTGTTTTTTCAGCTCCGGTGAATCCCTGTACTATCGGGCTTTCTCTCTTTTTTGAAGGATGGAGCTGGCGATTAATATGTCTTCAGGGGTTGTTATCTTAATGTTTTCGTAAGAGCCGTTGAAAATCCTTACTGGTTTGCCTGATCTCTCTACAAGGGAGGCCTCGTCTGTGCCTGTAAAGCCGGCTTTAAGGGCTGATTCAAAGGCAGTGAGGAGAATGCCGGACCGAAAGCCCTGCGGCGTCTGTACGGCACGCATGGAGTCCCTGCAGGGGGTCTTTGTGATTGTCTCCCCTGAAACCTCCTTTAAGGTATCCTTTACCATGACAACAGGCACGGCGGCTCCGTGGTTTATGGCCCCGTTGATGGCGGCCTCTATGATGGCCTTATCTACAAGGGGGCGCGCACCATCGTGAACAAGGACGATATCAAAGTCTTTGGCCACCTGTTTGAGTACGTTATAGACAGAGCCCTGACGAGAAGAGCCGCCGGGGACACATGCGGTTACCTTTGTAAAATCGGGTTGGTTGATTATATATGTTTCGCAGAATTTAGCGGTGTCCTCTGATACGGCAAGGGCAACGGCGTTTACAAGCGGGCAGTTCTGAAAGGCCTCTATTGATCGTTGCAGTATGGGGCGGCCCATAAGGGGTATTAGGAGTTTATTCCCGGCGCCCATACGAAGCCCCTTTCCGGCGGCCGGTATTATGACAATGGTTCTTATATTCTCTTTAAGGGTAGTGGTTTTATTCATATGGAGAGTGAATTGTAAAAGATAAAGATTAAAGATAGGCCGGGGGAGTAAGGGATAAAGGCGGGGAAAAAACCCTTGAGAGGGCGGCCCTTTAAGCGCTCAGTCCGCACATGGCTGTTTTTTTAAAAATTGATATGGATGTTTACGTAGTCCTGCCCTTCTGTTTGTGATAATTATTTTCTGGCAAAAAAGGGGTCTTTTTTTAATAAAATAGGCCCTTTTTGATAAAAAACACAATTTAATGAGTTTTTGGCAATATTGCCCGTTACGGCAGATGGCCTCTGTTATTTAAAGCGGTCAGGACTCTAAAGCTGCTTTTAAATAATGGATTTTTGAATTGGTACTGTTTTTTAAATCAAGCCCTCATACTTAAAAACCGGCTCCTGTAGAGGATACCGGCTTGTGTATGTAGATTGGTTTATGAAGATTGGAATTTTTTAAATCTTGTTTTTAAACGGCTTTTTAAAAGAGAGTAACTATGGTGTAACCCGCCTTGTCCTGTGTTTTATCCGCCCCTTTTGTAATTCGCCCCTTAGTGATTGGTCCCGTTAGTGACTGGCCCCTTAGTGGATTGGCCCCCTTTGTTTTCTACGCCACCCGTGTGACCTGTTCCGTTTAATCCGCCCCTTTCGTCCCGGTTTAATCTTGGAGGAGACGGTAGAGTTCTTCTTCTATTTTGTCTTCATTGGTTTTTTTAGCGACTGATAATTCTTTTACGAGTAGCGTTTTTGCCGTATCGAACATCTTGCGTTCGCCAAAGGATAGTTCTTTGTCGAATTTCAGTATATAGAGATCTCTTAAGACCTTAGCCAGTTCGACGACGTTTCCGCTTTTTATCTTGTCTGTGTATTCGCGGTAACGTCTGTTCCAGGTCTGAGTGTCGGCGGCGTTATCCTCGCGGTCTTTCAGTATGGCGTAGACCTGTGGGACCTGGCTTTTTTCCATAACTTTTCTAAGCCCCACATGGTTCGCGTTTTGTACTGGGACCATTATGGTGGCGTCTGTGTCGAGGACCTTGATTATGTAGAAGGATGTTCCAATGCCTGATACCTCGCGAGTTTCCACTCCAACAACCTTGCCTACGCCGTGCGCCGGGTATACAGCGAGGTCGCCTGTTTTAAATGACTGATTTACCTTGTTTGACATAAAATTCCTTTTGTTCTTTGAGCAATGATATGGGATTGCCTCATTAAAGTATAATATTTATAACATAAAATAGCGGTAGAGTCAACAATGAAAGGCCTTTATTGAGTTAACGCATTGTTTTAAAGAGGTTTTATTTAATCTTAGGATTTATATCTACGCTTACATATTTTACAAGTAGTGTATAACCGCCTCCTTTTATTGCTATGGCGAAGGGTAGGGAGAAGCCCTCAATATTGTGAAATTGCGTCATTGTGGCGCGGTAGAGTATGACTCCATTTTTGTGTTTGGTGATGATTTTTCCTCCGGGGATTTTTTTTATTTCAAAGGAGGCGTCGTTGCCGGAGTCGAGGTTTTCTTTTCCCATGAGGAGAGAGACAAATTCAACGGCGATGATATTCAGTGGGATTCTCGCATCGTCTGGCCTGTAGGTCGTGGATTTTCCTTTTCTTAATAAGGTAAGGCCCTTTTTGTTACCGGTTATTCGGGCGATTGTTATTCCAAAGGGTCCTTTGATCTCAATATTAAAAGAATCGGGGTTTGAGGCCAAAATAAATGCACGGCCTTTTTCAGTCTGTTCTTTAGTGAGTTCAACGACGGCAGAGGCCTTTATTGAGTGAAGTCCTTCTGTAAGCTCCGGGGATTTTTGTGTTTTTCCCCTGTGTGCGCAACCAGAGGCCGCCACAAAGAGGGTGAAAACAGAGATGATAAAAAGGCCCCGTTGTCTCACGGTTCTATTTTGCCTCTACCGCCGGTATCTCTTTTTTTAAGGTCTCTATCTTGGTCCTGAGGCTCTTGTTTTTCGAGTTCAGGTTGGATGCGTTTTCATAGAAGGTGAGAGCCTTTTCCTTGAGATTTTTTTTGCGGTAGGCATCTCCGAGGTGTTCAGCGATTACTGGGTCTTCGGGTAGCAGTTTTACGGCCTCGGAGAGGTTTTTAATTGCCTTGTCATAGTTTCCCTGTTTGTAATAGACCCATCCGAGGCTGTCAAGGTAGAACCCGTTGCCGGGTTTTATCTCAAGGGCCTTTTTAAGGTACTGTTCGGCCTTATCGAGCCTGATTCCTTTTTCGGCGTAGCTGTATCCAAGGTAGTTAAGGGCATTGGTGTGGCGGGGGTTAAGCTCAATGGTTTTTTCCATGGAGCTGAAGACGAGTTGATCCTTGCCTGTGTCGTCATAGATGACGCCAAGGGTAAAGTAGAGTTCTGCGTTTCCGGGGTCATCGTTTATGGCGTTTTTAACGATGCCTATGGCCTCGTCGTACCTCTTGTCTTCCCTCATAACCGTGACAATAAGCCTTATGAGGTCGGGGTCATTTTTTTTGGCCTTCAGGGCGTCTTTCAGTTCCTGGATGGATTCCGGTATCTTGCCCTGTTGCTGGAATATGTAGGAGAGGTGGACCTTGGCGTCCACGTAGCTTGAGTCGTCTACAGGGATACGGGCGAATTCTTCACTGGCTTTTTTGATATCGCCCTTGGATTCGTAGCTCGTGGCAAGATAGTAGCGTATCTTGTTGAGTTTGGGGTTCTCGCTTAGCAGTGCGCTGAATTCTTTTATGGCGGCAGAAAAGTTTTCTTGTTCAAAGCGTATGAGGCCTATCTTGGCCATGGCCCCGTAGCGGGTGGAGCTGTACTCAGTAAGTTGAGTGTATATTTTCAGTGCGTCTTCGAGCTTATCATTTTTCAGAAGAAGGGTTGCGAGCCTTAGGAGGAAGTCCTTTGGCGGCTGTATTATTGCGATGGCCTTTCTGTAGGTTTTCTCGGCCATATCAGGTTTTTTATCGGCCTCGTAGGTCATGGCCAACTCAGAGTAAGCAGGGGAGAATCTGTTGTTCAGGGATATGGTCTTTTCGTAATACTTCTCGGCCTTCGTAAGGTTGTCTCTTTTAACCTCTATCTTGGCCATGTAGTAGTATGCCATTATAGAGCCGGGTTTTTTCTTAAGGAGTCTTTTAAGGACGTTTATGCCCTTGTCATACTCGTTAATTCTCGCGTAGAAGGTGGCGAAGTAGAGGTAGTTGCTGTGATTATCGGGCTCAAGCTCTATGGCCTTATTGTAACTCTTGGCCGCCTTGTCGTTTTCTTTCAGTATGGTGTATAGCTCGGCGAGGAGGACGTGAGAGGGCGTATATTTGGGGTCTTTTTTTATAGCCTTGAGCAGGTGCGTCTTTGCCAGTTCATATTTGCCGAGCTGGAGATAAAGTTCGGCTATCTCATTATTTAGAACCGTGGAATCGCCGTCAATGGCGATGGCCTTTTTGTATAGTTCCAGTGCGTCTTTTGTGTAGCCGTTTTTCTTGAGGGTGTGCCCGCTCATATAATAGTAGTAGGCCTTGCTC
>CAZSAY010000020.1:0-27091 GCA_964605225.1 uncultured Thermodesulfobacteriota bacterium
GTGGCAAAGGTCCTGCCGTGAAAAGACCTCTCCATGGTAAGGACCTTGAAACGGCGTTCGCCTTTATCAGAAAAAAACTTTCGCGCAAGTTTTATGGCCGCCTCGTTGGCCTCGGCGCCGGAGTTACAGAAAAAGACCTTGTCGGCAAAGGAGTTATCTGTAAGTAACCTTGCCAGCTCTGCCTGCGGCCCGATATGATAAAGGTTGGAGATATGGATAAGCCTCGCGGCCTGCTCCCCAATCGCCTTTACCACGGCAGGATGACAGTGCCCGAGGTTGCAGACGGCTATGCCCGAGGTAAAATCAAGGTACTCCTTCTCAGAGGCGTCCCATACCCTCGCGCCAGAGCCCCGCACCATGGCCACGGGAAAACGCCTGTAGGTATTCAAGACGTGCCGCTCTGTAAGCTCTATTATCTCTTCGTTAGTCAAAGAATGAATGTTCCTATAAGAAAATGTTTAAAGACAAAAATCCCCTGCCCTCCAGAGTCTCCAACATTTCAGGCTACGGACGGATATCTCAGGCAAGGTCAAGCTCTTCTATCTCTTTTTTAAGGGCCATCACCGTGCCGATGCCGGCATCGGTAAATACCTCTAACAAGACCGCGTGCTCAACACGGCCGTCTATAATATGGGCCCTCTTCACTCCTTCAGCCACTGCGCCGGCGCAACACTTTATCTTCGGTATCATCCCGCCGGTAGCGACCCCCGTTGTAATGAGCCTCTTCGCATGAGCCACGGTAAGTGTGGAATGAAGTTTTCCATCCTTTGATAGCACACCTGCCACATCGGTAAGGAGTATAAGTTTTTCGGCCTCAAGTGCCGAAGCAATGCGACCCGCCACTATATCCGCGTTAATATTATAGCTCTTTCCGCCCTCACCACAGCCAACGGGGGCTATGACAGGGATAAAACTGCTCTCCTCAAGAGAGCGTATTACTGCCGGGTTAATGGACTCCACCTCACCTACACGGCCCATCTTCTCACCCTTAAGCTTCAGTCTCTTTGCCTTGATAAGGGCGCCGTCTTTTCCGCCTATACCCACGGCCTTTCCGCCGAAATGGTTGATGAGCCCTACTATCTCTTTATTGACCTTGCCGACAAGGACCATCTCCACGACATCCATGGTCTCGTCGTCAGTCACACGTATCCCCTTGACAAAACGTGTCTTCAGCCCCAGTTTGCCGAGAAGCCCGCCTATCTGGGGACCACCGCCATGCACGATAACGGGGTTTAGCCCCACGCACTTCATAAGGACCACATCGCGGGCAAAGCTCTGTTTCAGGGCCTCGTCCACCATTGCGGCGCCGCCGTACTTTATGACAACGGTCTTTCCGGCAAACTTCTTAATATAGGGAAGGGCCTCAAAAAGAGTTTTTATCTTCTCGATCTGTCTCTTCATTTTTTTATCCCCCCCGCCAGCCTTCTGCCGGCATGGGCATTAAAAACAAACAACGCCTTATCTATATATCTACCCACATGC
Source organism: uncultured Thermodesulfobacteriota bacterium (assembly GCA_964605225.1). GTDB lineage: Bacteria > Desulfobacterota > GWC2-55-46 > GWC2-55-46 > JADFVP01 > JAJRZX01. The sequence goes on from CAZSAY010000020.1 coordinate 1,483, forward strand.
CCATAACCCGCCATAGCCCCTTTTCCCCCGCCCCGGGAATCTTAAAGTATATACCTTGAGAGGTCCTCGTCCTCAAGTATATCGACAAGCCTGCTCGTTACATACTCCTTGTCTATGACCACCTTCTCGCCGTTCATGTCAGGGGCCTTGAAGGAGACCTCGTCAAAGACCCTCTCCATGACGGTATGTAGCCTTCTCGCGCCGATGTTCTCCATCCTCTCATTTACAAGGGTAGCTATACGCGCCATCTCGACGACGGCGTCGTCGGTATATTCTATGGTGATATCCTCTGTCTCAAGGAGCTCTTTATACTGCTTAAGGAGGGCGTTCCTCGGCTCTTTTAATATCCTTACAAACTCCTTCTCTCCAAGGGTAGTAAGCTCCACCCTTATGGGAAAGCGCCCCTGAAACTCGGGGATAAGATCAGATGGCTTTGCCACGTGAAAGGCCCCCGAGGCCACAAAGAGAATATGGTCCGTCTTTACCATGCCGTACTTGGTATTTACCGTAGAGCCCTCCACTATGGGAAGCAGATCCCGTTGAACTCCCTCGCGCGATACATCGGGGCCCTGACCGGACTGGCGTCCCGCTATCTTATCTATCTCGTCAATAAAGACTATGCCAGACTGCTCCACTCTCTCCACGGCCTTTTTCATCACAACATCCATGTCTATAAGCCTTCCGGCCTCTTCCTGTGTAAGGAGGATAAGGGCCTCGGGGACCTTCATTTTTCTCTTCTTGCTCTTCTTCGGGAAGATATTGGAGAACATGTCCTTAAGGTTCATATCCATGTCATCGGGCCCGGAGGCAGAGAGTATCTCTATGACAGGCGTCTTCTGCTCCGAGGTCTCAATCTCCACCGTTCTCTCGGAGAGCTTACCCTCACGGAGTAGTTTACGGAGTTTGTCCCTTGTCTTTTTCTGTAAATCTCTCTCGCCTTCGAGCCTCTTCTCGTCAACTTCCTGATATGGCGGCGATGTCGCCGGAGGCAGCAGGCAGTCCAGAAGCCTCTCCTCTGCAAATTCCTCGGCCTTTGTACGGACCTTAACCTTCTCCTCATCCTTTACCATCTTTACGGAAAGCTCCGTGAGGTCCCGTATGATGCTCTCCACGTCACGGCCTACGTAGCCCACCTCGGTGAATTTACTGGCCTCCACCTTTACAAAGGGGGCCTCGGCGAGTTTTGCCAGCCGTCTGGAGATCTCGGTTTTACCCACCCCCGTGGGGCCTATCATGATGATATTCTTCGGAGCAATCTCATCGCGAAGCTCGGGGCGCACCTGCTGGCGGCGCCACCTGTTACGCAGCGCTATGGCAACGGCCCGCTTCGCGTCGCTTTGACCTATTATGTATTTATCAAGCTCCGAGACTATCTCTCTCGGCGTAAAGTTTTTCATCTTAAAGTTCCCTTCCTCTATGATTATAGTTCTTCTATGGCGATGTTATTATTGGTATAGATACATATCTCCGAGGCCATGCCCACGGCCTCACGGGCTATCTCTACGGCGTCAAGTTCGGTATGCTCAATGAGCATGCGCGCCGCGGCAAAGGCATATGGGCCACCCGAGCCTATGGCGGCTATTCCGTGCTCGGGCTCGATAACGTCGCCGGCACCGGAGATGATAAAGCTGTGATCCGCATCGGCCACTATTAGAAGGGCTTCAAGCCTGCGCAGTATCTTGTCTGTTCTCCAGTCCTTGGCAAGCTCCACGGCGGCGCGGGTAAGGTTACCGCGAAACTCACCGAGCTTGGCCTCGAACTTGTCATAAAGGGTCATGGCGTCGGCCGTTGAGCCCGCAAAGCCGGCAAGGGCCTTGCCGCCCTTCATCCTCCGTATCTTTTTAGCCGTACCCTTCATTACCGTGGCGCCGAGGGTCACCTGCCCGTCTCCAGCTATGGCGACCTTATCGCCGCGCCTTACGGCTATGATAGTAGTTCCGTGAAAGCCTTTTCTCACCTTTAACGCTCCCTCTTTATTTAAAAAAAATTTATCAATACCAGCGCTTACTCAGCGCCCCTTCGTACCCTTGCCACGGCCCCGGGCGCGCGGATGGGAGTTGTCGTATACCTTCATAATACCCTCCAGCCCCACACCGGTGTATCTCTGCGTGGTGGAGAGTTTGCTGTGCCCCAGCATCTCCTGAATAGACCTCAAGTCAATGCCCGCGTCAAGGAGATGGGTGGCGAAACTATGGCGCAGTGTATGGGGCGTAGGCGTCTTATTTATGCCGCTTGAGATAGCGTACTTTCGCACAATCCTCTGAACCGTGCGCGGTGATATTGCGCTACTACCCTTAAGTGAGGCGATAAAAAGATGCGCCTCGGCACCGGGGCCTGCCTTCACACCCTTACGGGCCTCAAGATAGGCACCAAGGGCGGCCTTCGCCCTGACGCCAAGAAAGGCAAGGCGCGTCTTTCCACCCTTTCCAAGGACCCTCATAACTCCGCCCTCCATATCAAGGTCTCTAAACCTTAACCCGGTGAGCTCTCCAACACGAATGCCCGATGAATAAAGGACCTCCATAATGGCCGAGTCCCTTAAGGCGCCAAAATCTCCGCCGCCCCGGACAGAGGGAACCGAATCAATGAGAGAACCGGCCTCCTCGGCCGTAAGGGCAGAGGGAAGAAAACTACCCGTCCTCGGCGATGGCACAAGCTCCGCCGGGTTAGAGGTGAGTTCGCCTTTTCTCACGAAAAACCTAAAAAAGCTCCTCAAGGAAGAGAGTTTTCTCGCGATAGAGACCTTTGCGCATCGCCCATAAAGGGCCTGAACAAATGCCCTGACATCGCTACTCGTAATAGTGCCCGGGTCAAGGTCTTTTCTCTTAGAGCCTTCGGCCTTGGAGATAAGAAAGAGATGAAACTCTTTTAAATCTCTCTCATAGGCGGCTCTGGTATGAACAGATGAGTTTCTCTCCACCGCGAGGTATATCAAAAATCTCTCAATCGAGGGTAGCATATCTCTCATATCGGCCCCGCGCTCACTGTCCGGCTATATATAAGAACTGAGTAAAGATTTTTTATAATAACACCTGAATAAAGAACCTTCAACGGTTTTTACCTCGCCTTGGGTTTAGCGCAGGCCTTTTAAAAACCTGCTACTCCTTACCCAGTGAGAGGCTTTATTCCAGGAAAAGTATATCAGAAAGGCCCTGCCCTTTATGTCGCGCATGGGAAGGGGGCCCCAAAAACGCGAATCATAACTATTCTCTCTGTTGTCCCCCATGGCGAATACACGCCCCTCGGGCACACGGTAGGGCCCGAAGTTATCGCCCTCTTCCGTATCATTACCGTAAACATTGCCCTTGTGAACGGCGTGAGTGTCATTAATCTCTTTTCCGTTAATATATACGACCCGGTCTCTAACCTCAACGGTGTCTCCCGGAAGCCCTATGGCGCGTTTTATATAATCCTTGCTCCTGTCGCCGGGAAAACGGAAGACTATGATATCCCCGCGCTTAACGCCGCCCCAGAGATTGAAAAGCCTGGTCTCGAAAAAAGGGACCCTCATGCCCAGAAAAGATATCATGGCGGGCCGGGGAATCTGCATACCATAGGCGAATTTACTCACAAGGATATGATCTCCCACAAGCAGGGTATCCTCCATGGACCCCGAGGGAATCTTAAAGGCCTGCACCACGAATGTGCGTATGATAAGGGCCAGGACAATGGCTATGATTACGGCCTGAGACGTGTCCTTGAATGAGCCTTTCTTGTGTTTTTGCGCTTTTGCGGGAGGTACGGGGCTACCTCCGCCTTTTATCTCAAGGTTGTCATTTCTTTTTTTCATATATACCTTTTTTACTTCTAATATTTTCTCCTGAAGCCTCATGGATAAAACATATGCGCCCTTATAACGTGGTCTACCGTCATGGCCGCCTTTTTTATCAACTCCAGAGGGCCGTACCGCCCCGCCCCGCCACCCTTCCCGCCCCTTCTAATCCACCTTCAGGACGGCAAGAAAGGCCTCCTGCGGGATATCCACCCGGCCTACCTGCTTCATCCTCTTCTTGCCTTCTTTCTGCTTCTCAATAAGTTTTCTCTTTCGTGTAATATCTCCGCCGTAGCACTTGGCCGTGACGTTTTTCCGCATGGCCTTCACCGTCTCCCTGGCTATGACACGGCTCCCGATGGAGGCCTGGATAACCACCTCGAACATCTGCCTCGGGATAATGGATCTCATCTTCTCGGCAAGGAGCTTTCCCCTGGCATAGGCCCGCTCCCGTGGAACGATTAGGGATAGGGCGTCCACTACCTCGCCGTTAATGAGGATATCGAGTTTTATAAGGTCGGCGGGCCGCGAGTCAAGGTACTCGTAGTCCATGGAGGCATACCCCCTTGTAAGGGTCTTAAGGCGGTCGTAAAAGTCCAGCACAACCTCATTAAGGGGTAAGGCGTATATTACCAGGGCCCTTTCCGGGGTAATATATTTAATCTCCTTCTGTATGCCGCGGCGTTCCTCGCAGAGTTTCAGCACAGCGCCGAGATACTCAGAGGGTAGATGCACGGTAGCCTCTATAAAAGGCTCTTCAATAGAATCTATGTACTGCGGGGCAGGCAGATTTATGGGGTTATCCACATCCACCGTCGTTCCATCCGTCTTCGTCACCCTGTAGTTCACCGTAGGCGCCGTGGTGATAAGCTCAAGGCCGTATTCTCTCTCAAGCCTCTCCCTTATTATCTCCATGTGAAATAGACCCAGGAACCCGCACCTGAAGCCGAAACCAAGGGCAAGTGAGGTCTCGGGCTCGAAGCTAAAAGAGGCATCATTGAGGCGGAGCTTTATCATTGCGTCTTTTAACCCCTCGTACTGGATAGAATCCACGGGATAGAGCCCTGAAAAAACCATGGCCTTTACTGCCTTGTAACCCTCAAGCGGGATCTTTACGCCGCCCTCGACCGTGGTTATGGTATCGCCAACATGGACATCCCTTACGTCCTTTATGGCCGCCGTGAAAAAACCAACCTCTCCGGGACCGAGCTCGTCCGTGGGCACGGCGTGGGGCGAAAAAACTCCTACGCTCTCTACGTTGAAGACCTTACCATTGGCGTAAAACTTTATACTCATGTCTTTTTTTATAACCCCGTCATAGACCCGTATCTGAACTATAACGCCCTGATAGGTATCGTACCAGGAATCGAAGACAAGGGCCTTCAGCGGCTCTGTGGCACTTCCCGTAGGCGGCGGAATTCGCTCCACAATTGCCTCAAGGGTCTCCTCAATGCCGATACCCTGCTTGGCGCTGGCCAGCACGGCCTCCGAGGCGTCAAGGCCAAGTATATCCTCTATCTCCACCTTCACCCTTTCGGGATCGGCATGGGGCAGATCTATTTTATTAAGCACGGGCACTATCTCAAGCCCTACGTCCACGGCAGTGTAAAGGTGAGCAAGGGTCTGGGCCTCCACCCCCTGAGATGCGTCAACTATAAGCACGGCGCCCTCGCAGGCCGAGAGCGAACGCGAAACTTCGTAGCTGAAATCCACATGCCCCGGCGTGTCTATGAGGTTAAGGACGTAATCCACGCCATCGCCGGCCTTATAGACAAGCCTCGCGGTCTGCGCCTTTATGGTGATACCACGTTCGCGCTCCAGGTCCATCTTGTCAAGAAACTGCCTGGCCTGCTCGCGCTTCGTAATAGTACCTGTATGCTCAAGGAGGCGGTCCGAGAGCGTACTCTTGCCGTGGTCTATATGGGCTATGATGGAAAAATTTCTTATTCTGGCTATATCTATCATGTTTTTCCGTAAAGATTCATGCAGACTTCCATACGATAGAGCGTAGGCCCTCTGCATGTGCTATAAATTCAAAGACAAAAAAAAATATTTTAATCTATCATCTTATTACCTGTCAAAGTAAAAGGCAAATAACTTCTGGAAGATTTTTCGCCTGATTAAAGGTCCTGGCGATGAGGATGTAAAACAACGGGCCGGGAGAAAAACTCCCGGCCCGTTGTTTTACACGTTATAGATAGATATTTACTTACGGAAGCCGTTTTCAATAACCTTCCATGTATGATAGGCAGGCCCTGGCACAGGAGCCGTTATGTTAAGATTGAAACTGGCCGAGCCTCCGACATTAGGGTAGGGTGTTCCGATGAATGCGTTAAAGGAGTACGCTCCCGAAGGCGCTTTAAGCGGCACGGCCTGCGTAAAATGTGTCGCTTTGCTGGCATTGGCGTTAGTGCACATATTCATTGGACCTAAAAGCGCGCCTGTACGGGGATAAGTTTTTCCATTGGGGAGCGTCACATTTTCCCAAAAGTCAACACACTGCCTGGTGGCCGCGCTATTTGTAGTCGTTATTGTATAACCAAAGCTTCCGCCCTTGGGTACGGTTGTAATATCAGGGGTTATGCTCACTGTAACAGAACCGCCGCCGCCAGCACCGATCTTGGCGATAAAGGCATCGTTGCTCCCGGCGCTCCTCGCCTGGATAGGATTGATCACGGGAAAATTAAGGGAATTAGTGCCTCCGGTCAGATAAACGGTATCGCTACTATCCAAAACTACCCCTCTTGCCGTGTCATTACCGCTACCGCCAAGATATGTTGAAAAAAGATTTTTCGAACCACTGCCATTTATTCTGGTAACAAAGCCGTCCCTTATCCCGCCGAAGGTCCCCTGAAGTGGCGTCATACGTGGAAAATTGGACGACCAGGTATGGCCCACCACATAGACGTTATTGGCGCTGTCAACGGCTATATCACGACCGCTATCGCTTGCGTTTCCGCCAAGGTACGTGGAGAAAATAATACGTCTTCCCGGAGGGGCCAACTTAAAGACAAAGGCGTCTTGAAGACCGCGCAATACCCCCTGAAGGGGATTTACCACGGGAAAATCAGCAGAGGCAGTCCAGCCTGTTACAAAGATGCTACCAACGCTATCAAGGGCGATGCCCTTACTCTTTTCAGCGGCGGCGCCGCCTATGTACGTGGAAAACACAAGGGCCGAGCCCGCGGAGTTTATCTTGAATACAACTACATCCTTGATGCCGCCGAAAGTTCCCTGAATAGGGTTCTTAAGTGGAAAATTAACAGACCAGCTATGCCCCGCCACATAAACGGCCCCCGTAGCGTCAAGGGCCAGGGCACGCCCGCCGTCTATATCGGTGCCCCCGATGAATGTGGAATAAATCAGGGACCTTCCCGTAGAGGCCATCTTCACGACAAAGGCGTCCTTAATGCCGGCCAGGAAAGACTGTATGGGATTGACTATGGGAAAATCATGAGAAGCGGTCCAACCCGTAAGATATATAGCGCCGCTATTATCAACGGCGATGTCTTTACTCTTTTCATCGGCAAAGCCGCCGAGGTAGGTGGAAAATACAAAGGCATTGCCCGCCGGGTTTAACTTGGCCACAAAACCGTCTTTTATCCCTCCCCCAAAGCTACCCTGAAAAGCGTTAATTACGGGAAAGTTGAAGGACTCGGTATCACCCGTAACATAGACGGCGCCCGAGGCGTCAACGGCCACGGCAAGACTGTCCTCGTCTCTGCTGCCGCCAAGGTATGTGGAGAAAACAACAGCCGTTCCGGCTGAATTTATCTTTGTTACAAAGGCGTCACCAGTAATAAGACCACCACTGAATACTCCTTGCGCGGGACCTACGGTGGGAAAATTCGCCGACATGGTCCAACCCGTTATATAGACCGCGCCCGTGTTATCAATAGCTATATCACGGCTGAAATCAGGAGATGAACCCCCGAGATAGGTGGAGTAGGTGAGTGTGGGATCTATGACGAGAGCCCTGGAATGGTCATAAGAGGCTACATTAAAGCCATAAGAGGCCGCGCTATCACTGCCATGGTTAATAATCCTGTAACTACCCTCAACGCGCACCCTTTTGCCATCTATCTCCTGATAGATATAGGGCTTTTTCTCCAGAATCATGCCGTCAGAAAGGCTAATCTCAAGATCCCCGGCCTTTGTTACATCAATAGACTTAACGCCATCATAGGAAAATACAACCTCCGCCGGATTACCACCTGGCTTTACGATGATATCGTGCTCTATCCTGTTGTTATTATTACCGTAAAAACTTATATCAACGTTACTGTATACGCCCTTATACATGACAGAGCCGTATACAGGTATGTCGCTACGCCAGGCCTTTTTATTTTTGCCTGTTAAATAGTTGACCCTCGTCTCCAGGGCCCCGCTGGCGATTGGCTCAAGGTCTTTATTGGCTCCTACAAAAGAGATACTCACGGCCCTGGCCCTCTTATCTTTCACAAGGGATAGGACAAGGCCATCATCTGTAAAAAAGGTTGCGTGTCTCCCACCCCTCTCATAGTACTTTACCGAACTATCGGTCTGCCCCTCGTTTCTGATGAAATAGAGGGGGAGCTTACCGTAAGACTTCACAATAGCGGCCTTCTGGAGCGCCTTGGCCTTGACCTGCGGGGCGGGTGCGGCGTAGCCCGTCAAAGGCAGTAAGATTAAAAACTGTAAAAGCACTAAGATGAAAAATCTCATGATGCACACTCCTTGTTGTAAGACCTTTGCTATGGGGCCTTTGTTGTTATAAACCTCGTGAAAGGCCTGAAAGCAAAATCACGCTTTCATTTCAAAAAATTCCTTTAAAAAATAAAAAAAACTCCTCTCAAATTAAAAAATAGCTGCTAATTATACAGTAAGCTGAATTAAAGCAGAGAATCAGTCGAAAGTCAATCCTCCAAAAGGAGGAAAAAGGGTAAAAGGAAAAGGTTAACCACCTATTTTCATTAAAATAATATTAAATAATAGCGAGAGGCGCTTAATATCAACAAGAGACTTTGCTTGACAGGGAGATATGCGGGTTATATCCTTGTTTTTATCCCTCTTATCATCGGAGGCACGGAGCCGCAGTTTCCTAAATTAAACCGTAATAATAATATTAGCGATAATGAAAAATCTTGCCCCGCTCTTAAGCGCATCTGATATATCCGGCATCGTAGAGGGTCTCGCAAAGGAGATACGCAGGGATTACCCTGGCAAGTCCCCCGTACTCATCGGCCTCCTCAAGGGGGCCTTCATCTTCATGGCGGACCTTACAAGGGCCCTTGATATGGAGATTGAGGTAGAGTTCATACAACCCTCATCGTACTCAGAGGGGACGACTGCGTCCATGGAAGAGGTCGTGCTTGTGCATAGCCTGAAGGGTGATGTTGAGGGTAGGCACGTCATCCTTATCGACGGTATAGTAGATAGAGGCGCAACGCTTAGAAAAGTGCACAACGAGGTCTCGGCCCTCGGGCCGGCCTCCATAAAGGTATGCAGCCTCCTCGTAAGGGAAGGCGTGGAGCATGGCATAGGCGTTGATTATGTTGGTATGGCGATTCCAGCCGGTTTTGTAGTGGGTTACGGCATGGACATGGGCGGAAGATACAGGCATCTTAAAGGCATATTCACCCTCAAATCCGAGGCCGGGGAGTAATGGGCTTTACCGGGCGAGTTAAAGAACTGATGAATCCCGCGGCCTACGTTGAGGCCCCCGCTTTTGTAGAGCTACTGCAGACGCATATATCCTATCTCTTTCTCACCCCTGATTTTGTCTATAAGATAAAAAAAGCGGTAAACTTCGGCTTTCTTGACTTTACCACCCTTGAAAAGCGGCGCCACTACTGCGCCGAAGAGGTGCGCCTCAATACCCGTCTTGCCCCCCAGGTATACCTTGGCGTAGTGGAGATAAAAGAAAAGGACGGGGCACTCACCATGGGTGGAGAGGAGGGGGAGACCATAGAATATGCCGTAAAGATGCGCCGCCTCTCCAGGGAAACCATCCTTGAGGAGAAGATTCGAGATGATTCGGCCTCCATAAAAGACGTCCAAAGGGTGGCCGAGGCCATAGCCGGCTTTCACAGTGGAGCCGGGAGAGGGCCCCATGTATCGGAATACGGGACCCCGGAGATGATTAAAAAAAACATTACCGAGAACTTTGAGCAGACAGCTCTCTTTGTGCCCCGCTTAATGAGCGCCGCCTCATACAGGGCCATGAAGGACTTTGCTCTCGGATTTATCGAAAAAAACAGGGACCTTTTCCTCGCGCGCCTTGAAGGCGGCTTCATACGTGACTGTCACGGAGACATACACTCCGAGCATATATCCATAGACGGGCGCATAGATATAATAGACTGCATCGAGTTCAACGAACGCTTTCGCTACTCGGACACCATAAGCGAGATAGCCTTTTTATCAATGGACCTTGACTTTCATAACAGGCGTGACCTTGCCCGCGCCTTTGAGAGGCGTTATCTTGAGGCCACGGGAGACGCCGCCTGCCGGGAGATGATCGAGTTCTACAAATCCTACCGCGCCTATGTACGGGGCAAGGTAGAAGGACTGAAGGCCACAGAGGGCGAGGTTGGCACGGAGGAACGCCTTAAAGCCCGCATAAAAGCGGCCCAATACTTCGACCTCGCCGAGGCCTACACAAAAGGCGCGCCAAGACCACGGCTCATCATCATCTGCGGTCTCTCCGGCACAGGCAAATCCACCCTTGCCGCGGCCCTTGGCGAGACCCTCTGGGCCGAGCCCCTGGCAACTGACAGGATAAGAAAAGAGCTCGCAATGCCTGCCGGGATAGAGGGCGGGGCCCGATTCGCAGAAGGACCATACTCCCTTGAAAAGAGGACAAAGACATACAAAGAACTTATCCGCCGGGCCTGCACGGATTATCTTCAAAATGGCCGCTCTGTTATCCTTGACGGAACATTCTCAAAAAATATTTTTTTACAAGAGGCCCTGAGTTCGGCCTTCAGGGCGGGGTTGGCCCCAGAGGATATAACCGTCTTTGAGTGCAAACTGGATTTATCTACCCTGAAAAAACGCGTCCTTCGCCGCCAGGCCCAGGGGACTCCCACGGGGATGCCCCAATCGGAGATGAGGGGTGATATCTTCAAGGCCCATGTGGAGGAGTATGAAAAAAAGGAGGGAGATGTAATACCCCTTGATACGGCATCTGCCGTACAGGTAAATCTACTCGCCATGATAAAGGTCATACTTGACAGGGGAAAAGATAGAAAAGGGGCGGGATAGAAAAAAATCCCGTTGAGGAGAAGGCCTTATTATGATTTAATCTCTTCCATGAAAGTTCGCTCCATAGTGCTTGTAAGCGGCGGCCTTGATAGCGCCGTTACAGCGGCCATAGCCCTTGGTGAAGGCCCTGCGGCATTTTTTCACGTCAACTACGGCCAGAGAACCTCGGAGAGAGAAGAGCGGGCCTTCCGTAATATAGCCGATTACTACGGCGTAAAAGACAGGTTCAGCGCTGATATAGGTTATCTCAAGGCCATAGGCGGCTCGGCCCTCACAGATGCCTCCATAGATGTGCCCCGGGGAGACCTTGGGAGAGTGGGCATGCCCGTCACCTATGTGCCTTTCAGAAACGCCCATCTCCTTTCCATAGCCGTCTCACTGGCAGAGGTAAGGGGGGCCGCTCATATATACATAGGAGCCGTGGAAGAAGACAGCTCAGGATATCCCGATTGCAGGGAAGAATTTTTCAGGGCCTTTAACGATGTTATAAAACTTGGCACAGGGAGCGGAACAAAAGGGGCGGGGATAGCGATAAAGACGCCTCTTATACACAAAAAAAAATCCGAGATAGTGCGGCTCGGCCTTGAGCTCAAGGTCCCTCTTGAGCTTACGTGGTCGTGCTATAAAAACTCGGAAGAGGCCTGCGGAGAATGCGACTCATGCCTGCTAAGGCTACGGGGATTCACGGAGGCCGGCCAGACAGACCCTATCGCCTACGTCACGAAGAAGGCCTTAATCAAAAGACCGGGAGGTAACATATGACATTTATGGAATTTCTTAAAGTCAAAAAAAAAATCGAACCCGAGGGTAAAAACCTCGCCGACCTCATGGACGATTATTACGAAGAGTATCAGGAATTTCTCATGGGAATCAAAGAGGGATGCGGTTCTGATAAATAATGGGAGTGAAGTTAGGTGGTGAGAGGGGTTGCTTTTTACCGAAGGCAGGTAGCCTCTTCACTAAAAGACTCTTTTTTTTTGTTCCTTAACCGGAAGGCCCCATAGCCTAATAGCCGTGAGTGCCGTGACCACGCGTGCCGTGACCGTAAAAACCGTAACCGCCGAAGCCACCATAGGGGTAAGCAGGCGTGTAGGGACCATAATAATAGGGTGATCCGCCATAATATGGGCCTCCGTAGTAGGGGCCATAGAATGGACCGTACCCATAGGGGTAGTTGTACTCGTTATAATCCTCGGTGTAAGGCTCCGAGACCTTTAGCTCTATGGGGGTCACCACGGGGTAGGCATAATCCATCTTGCCTATCTTTCTAACGCTAAGACCTTTTACGGTGCCTGCCACGGTAAGGCCCTTGCCCTCTTTATATACGGCGGCATCAACGTATCCATTAACCCTTACGATGAACCTGCCCCGGGATTTACCATCCGTGGGCACATCATTGTAGGCGAGGGGCGTCTCAAGGATCTCTATCTCCGTTACGGTCTCAAGGTTCGTCGTGCTGACAATGAGTCCTCCCCAGAGAACCCTTTTACCCTTAAAGGCCTTGGGATTTGCCTGAACGAGCTCAAGGGTGAGTCCCCTGTCTACCTCCTTCAAGACGTTACTGGAGATAATGGAGGCACAACCCGATAAAAGCACTATCAAAACCAAGAGGATAAACTTTCTCATACCTTAATTTTAATACATCACGGAGAATTGTCAAGATTGAAGATAAAGGGCTACATAGAAAGAGAGGCCCAGATACTTGCGCCATACGCCGCCAGGAGCAGTGATACGAGGGGCAGGATTCATCCCGAGGAGGAGCACCCTTTCAGGAGCCCTTTTCAGCGCGACAGGGACCGCGTAATACACTGCCATGCCTTCAGAAGGCTTGAGTACAAGACACAGGTCTTTGTCTACCACGAGGGCGACCATTACAGGACGCGCCTTACTCACTCCATTGAGGTGGCGCAGATATCCCGCACCATAGCCCGCGCCCTCGGGCTTAACGAAGACCTCTCCGAGGCCATCGCCCTTGCCCACGACCTCGGGCACCCGCCCTTTGGCCATTCCGGCGAAAAGGTCCTTGAGAGGCTCATGAAGGATCACGGGGGTTTTGAGCACAACGCCCATAGCCTGAGGATAGTAGATGAGCTTGAAAAGCGATACCCCGGATTTAACGGTCTGAACCTCACATGGGAGACAAGGGACGGCATCGCCAAACACTCATCGGAGTTTGATATCCACTCGCCCCAAGGTGACTTTGTAGATGGCCTTCGCCCCTGCCTTGAGGCGCAGATAGTGGACCTTGCCGATGAGATAGCCTACAACAACCACGACATCGATGACGGCCTGTCCTCAAGTATGCTCGACCCTCAAGGGTTAAAAGAGGTTGAGTTATGGAAGACCAACATGGAAAAGGTCCGTGCCCGCATAGTAGATAAGACCGATGAGAGGGTCTTGAGATACCAGACCATTATAGGGATTATAAACGCGCAGGTAACGGATATGGTGACCCTTATAAGCGCCCGGATAAAAAAAGAGGATATAAGTTCCCTTGAGCAAGTGCGTAGAAGGGCACACCCTATAGCCGGGTTCAGCCCTGAGATGGCCCGTATGAACAGGGAGCTGAAGGCCTTTCTTACAAAAAACCTCTATAACCACCACCGTGTCATCAGGATGGCGGACAAGGCGGAGAGGATAATATCCGGGCTTTTCCGCGCCTACGTCAGAGAGCCCAAGCTCCTTCCACCGGGCAAATTCGCCCGTATGGAGAGCGGCAACGTCCCTGAAAAAAGGGTGATATGCGATTACATCGCCGGCATGACAGACAGATTCGCCTTAAAAGAATACGGAAAACTCTTCGACCCCTTTGAAAAGGTCTGAGGTTATCAATCGCCCTTTTTTTACTTTCTCTTTTTAAGGCTCCTCCCTCCCCTTGGCACAGAGCGCCCTTGACATAAATCGATGAGGAGTTATACTGGAATATACCATAGGGAGGGGGTATGATAACAGCAGATGTATATGAAATCGTTGCCATCATTGTCGCCCTCGCCTTTCTTATACTCATAATATTCGCAATCCCCGTCCTCCTTCAGATAAAAAAAACAGTGCGCTCCGTAGAGGAGTTCTCAAATGAGAGCAAGAAGTCTCTTGAGACCTTAAACGGCCTTATGAAAAAAACCGGGGACACGGCCGGTGAGCTTGATGCGCTAATTAAGAGGCTTAAAGACCTTGCGACCCGCACGTCCGGAACGGCCGAGCTCATCGGGACAAATTTCAAGGACACGATTGTAACGCTTCTGAGCCTTATCATAGGGCTTCAATACGGGTTAAAATATTTCATCAAGAGATCTGAAGCAAAAACATCTGAAGATAAAACAACAGAAGAAAAAGGAGGAGAAGATGTCGAAGGGCAAGAGTAATACGCTGTTGGCCTTCCTCCTTGGAGGCGTGGCCGGAGCGGCCATCGCCCTTCTCTGGGCCCCGGCCGCTGGGACGGAGACAAGGAAGAAAATACGTGAAGGCATGGATGATGCCGGAGATTGGACTTTAAATAAATTTGACGACGCCAAAGAGAGCTTTGACTCCGGGACGGAAAAGATACGGGACATCATGGAGGATAGAAAAGACGACCTGCGCGCGGCCTTTGACGTGGGTAAAGACGCCTTTCAAAAACGCAGAGAGAGCTTTTTAAAGAAAAAACAGGTCTGAGAAACCCCGGGAGATATTTTTTCCCTTATTGCGGTAAGCCCGCACCCGGTATAACCGGCATGCTTTCGCATGGTAGCTTTTTTTACAAATCTACTTTTTCTCACAGTCCTTTTTTCATTACAGGGCCTGCCCTAAAAACAAAGGGGGTGCCTTTCCGTGAAAAACAATAGCTGGCTAAAGGCCGGAAAACTACCCTCCCCTGTACTTGAAAGACTCCTTAAAAAATACACATCCGGCCCCATGGGCCGGGGCGTGGTAGTGGGACCTGGCATAGGCATTGACGCCGCGGTCATTGATTTCACCGGCGGCTATCTCCTTGCCAAGACAGACCCCGTCACCCTAGTCGCCGATGATGCCGCCTTCTACGCCATACATGTAAACGCCAACGACATCGCCGTCATGGGCGGCGTGCCGCGGTGGTTTCTCGCCACCATACTTTTGCCTGAAGACAAAACCACCGGGGCCGATGTAGAGCTCATATTCAGGGACCTCAAGAAGGCATGCGACTCCCTCTGCGTTTGCCTCTGCGGCGGACACACAGAGATAAGCCCCTCCGTAAACAGCCCCGTCATTGTAGGACAGATGCTTGGTGAGGTAGCGGTAGACGGCCTTATCACAACGGCCGGGGCCCGTAACGGGGATAGCCTCATATTAACAGAAGCCATCGCCATTGAGGGGACGAGCATCATAGCGAAGACCCTTGGACCCGGACTCATCCAAAGCAATAAATTCACAAAAACCTTTATCACCAGATGCGCCAACCTGCTTCGAAGGCCAGGCATCAGCGTCCTTAAGGCCGCAAGGATAGCCTCTGCCACGGGCAAGGTGCATGCCATGCACGACCCCACCGAGGGCGGGCTTTCAGCGGCCATACACGAGATGGCTATTGCATCGGGGCACGGCGTTATAGTGGAAAATGAGGCCATTCCAATACTTCCGGCTACAGAGAAGCTCTGCCGACACTACGGCATAGAGGCCATGGGGTTAATCGCCTCGGGCTCGCTACTCATATCGGCCGCCCCTGAAGGGGCTGAAGACATTATCAAGACCCTTACCCGCGCCGGCATACCCGCCGCTGCCATTGGGCGTATAGTTGATAAAACAAGCGGAGTGCAGATACGCTCACATGGGGTGAGCAGGCCGCTACCCTTACCGGGGAGGGACGAGATTACAAAGATACTCTAAGCACACCGCCCCTCTACCCGCACCATCAGGATACCTACACATACCAAAGTCCAAGTGGTATAATAAGGTAACGGAAGAGAGACCAGTCCATATTAAAGGCCGGGTAATACTGATCGGCAAAGGAGGCTTTTATGAGAGTCTTGAGATATGGCAGAAAAAAATCCATAGACACAGCCACTGATGCTTATCTCAACAAGGTAAGTCCCAGGGATAATACCGTCTGCCGGGGATGCGGCGCGGTTTATCATAATAAAAGGTGGAGCCTTGTGGCCATGAAAAGCCCTCTACAGAAGACAAAGACCATCACAGGCGTGCTCTGTCCTGCCTGCCAGAAGATTCGAGACGGCTTCGCAAGGGGCTTTGTCACCCTGGAGGGCGCCTTTGTCACAGCTCACAGCGAAGAGATAAAAAATCTTATCCTCAATAAGGAAAAACGCGCCATCTACCATAACCCCCTTGATAGAATTATCAAGATCAAAACGATAAAGGGCCGCATGGAAGTGACGACGACAACGGAAAAGTTCGCCCAGAGGCTCGGGGCCATAATTAAAAAAGCCTATAAAGGGGAGCTTGAATACAAATGGAGTTCCGGGGTAAAGCTCGCCCGCGTAAGGTGGCAGAGGGACTCGTGATGAGAGAGGCACGGTTATACACCAAGAGGGCCGATGGTAGCGTGGACTGTCATCTATGCGCCTTTCACTGCCATATTTCAAAGGGTAAACGCGGGATATGCGGTGTAAGGGAAAACTCTGATGGTATCCTCAATACCCTTGTCTACGGCTCTCTTATCGCAAAAAACATTGACCCTGTGGAAAAAAAGCCCCTCTTCCACTTTCTTCCCTCTACTACCACATATTCCATCGCCACGGCGGGGTGTAACTTCAGATGCCTTCATTGCCAGAACTTCGAAATATCCCAGATAACCCGTGAGTCAGGGGAAATTCCCGGCGTCCAGGCTACGCCTGAGTCTGTAGTGAGTGGGGCCCTTGCCGCAAAGTGCAGTAGCATCTCCTACACATATACAGAGCCCACCATATTTTTCGAGTTCGCCCTTGATACCGGTTTAAAGGCAAAGGAAGAGGGGCTTAAAAACATCTTCGTCACCAACGGATACATGACAGGCGAGTGCCTTGGCGCCTTGAAGGGCGTTCTGGATGCCGCTAACGTAGATATAAAATCCTTTTCCGATGATTTTTATAAAAAGGTCTGCGGGGCGAGGCTCGCGCCTGTGCTTGAGAGCATCGTAGAGATGCGAAGGCTTGGAATATGGGTGGAGGTAACTACACTTATTATCCCCGGAAAGAATAATTCCACAGAAGAGCTTCGCGACATCGCCCGCTGGATATACAAGACCGATAAGGCCATACCCTGGCACATCAGCGCCTTTTACCCCACATATAAACTTATGGACGCTCCGCCAACTAGCGCAGAGGACCTTATAAGGGCCCGTGAGATAGGACTCGCCGAAGGGCTGCGATATGTCTACACAGGCAACATCCCCGGCATTAAGGGTGAATCTACATACTGCTTTAAGTGCGGCTCTCTTATCATCGAGAGAAGAGGCTACAGCATCGGCGAAGTTAGACTTGCCGATGGGAAATGCCCTGATTGCGGGGCTGTTATTGATGGCGTCTGGAAGTAAGAAAACAAAAAAACCTTCCGCTTTCTTTTGGAAAAAAGAAAGCTTGGCAAAGAAAACCAATAGGGGAGCGATTGTGCCACTAACATCACCTGTGGCCACCCTTGGATACTACCGTTGCCCTGGCATATGGGAGCATGGTTCAGCGCCGCTACATCTGCGCATTGGGCCCTCATAACTCAAAAAATAAAAGGAGAAATTCCCATGATAGCCGTATTCAGTCTCGTACCAATAGGGGCCGGTGAGAGCCTTGAAGAATTTGTGGCCATTATTCTTAAAAAAGTCGAGGCCTCGGGTCTGCCTTACAGCCTTAACGCCATGGGCACGGTAGTAGAGGGTGAGTGGGACGAGGTAATGGACCTTATAAAAGAATGCCGCTCCGAGGGACTTAAGGCGGCGGGGCGTCTCTTTATCAATATATCCATTGACGTAAGACCCGGTAAACCCATGGATCGCATTACCGAAAAGGTTCGTGCCGTAAAAAAAAGGCTTGAAGCGCCTAAAAAAAAATAACGGGCCATCAAGACGCCATACAAAAGGGCCCCGTACAAGGGGCCCTTTTGTATGGAAGTATTATTTTATATAGCCTGTTATCCTATAACCCGGAGTTTGTAATAACCCGGCCATTAAGGGGTTGAACGGGCCTGTTGTCGCCATGCATTACCTCGGCGAATTCCTTAAGCTGATGGCCCGAAAGAAGTACTTTGTTCTTCATTACAAACCACTGCACCTTTTCCGTGCAGGGCGGCGTGGTGAAAGAACCTGTGTAGTTATAAAAGGCCTTATTCGCAGGAAGAAGGTCACTTACGTTAACAGTAGCCTTGAGATTCTTCTCCTGACCGGCCTTCTCGGGGAGGTTATCCCACATGGCTGAGAAGGCCTTGTTCTTATCACCCTTTTCTATTAAGACACCCACAACGGCATAACCGCCGTCGGCGCTCTTATGCACAAGGTGCATCTCCATGGCCGAGTGCTTGCCGTTAACGGTGTGCTCGCTTGGGCCGTGAAAATGGAACTGCGCGAGGTCGTACCTCTTGCCGTTTACCTTTATGTAACTACCCTTGTGATAGACAACCTCTATGCTGTGTCCGTTATTTTGAATATTTATCTTAGTGGGTTCGTAGTGCATCTCAAGCTTGTTATGTGAGGTCCCGTGGGCGCCTTTTATGTCGATGGGAGACTGGGTCTTGCCCTCGCCGCAGGCCTTGAATTTAGCGTTCATCTCGCCCCAGTGCGCCGGGCCGTGCTCGCCCTCGTAGCCCCAATGTCCGGCCTGGTGGCCGCTCTCACGCTCATGATGCCTCTCCGGATGATGCTTGCCGGCAAAAGCCTGCGGGACAGCGGCGAAAGATAGGATGAAGACGATAAGCAAAAAGGCCCTTAAGGATAAAAATATCTTCCTGTCCTTCATATCATACTCCTTGATAGTGTGTTTAACGGCTACGGAGGCCACGATAACCAGGGGCCCTCTGATATCTATACGTTGGAAAATTATTACCCCTCACCCTCTTTCAGAAGCTCGTGAAGGGTCTTAAAGCCTGTAATAACATACTCCTTAAGTCCGGTTGGGAGCTTTACCGTCACCTCATCTTCTATCTTCTTGCCCATCATGGCCCGTCCGATAGGGCTCGCCACGGAAATCTTACCGCCCCGCGCGTCAACCTCCTCAGGGGTTACGAGTTCGTAGGTCTTCTCCTCTCCTGAGTCAAGGTCCTCAAGATGAACACGCGAGCCGAACCCCACGGAATTATCGGGGATACTGGAAATCTTAAGCGATGAAAGGGAATTTATCCGTTCCGAAAGGTGAGCCACCCGTGCCTCAAGAAAGACCTTCCGCTCCTTTGCCGCGTCGTACTCGGCGTTCTCGCTGAGGTCTCCGTGGGCCGCGGCGATACGAAGCTCCTTGGGTACCTCGAAGCGTAGCTCCCTCTCCACCTTCTTGAGTTCTTCTTCTAATTCTTTTACAATGGGCAGGTTCCGCATCTCTTCACTCTCAAATCATTAAATAAATACGTCTCATCTTCTCTTAGATAGTAATACTGTGAAAATCTCTTTTATTTAGCCTTATTGTTTTAAGGCTTAGTATTGTGGGGTTCAAGACGAAGGTTCTGTGGTAATATGCCCCCTCCCCTATTGGTTTTCTTTGCCAGGGCAACGGTAGTATCCAAGGGAGGCCACGGGGGACGTTAGTGGCCCTATGGACCCCCTATTGGTTTTCTTTGCCTTACTTTCTTTTTTCCAAAAGAAAGTAAGGCCACAGCCTCTATATGACCGGTCTGTGGAAACAAATCTATCACAGAGGCCCGCGAGACCTTATACCCCGCCTCCACGAGTATCTTCATATCTCTTGCCATTGTTGGCGGAGCGCATGAGACATATAGGATAGAGCCAGGACGAAGCCTGCCAAGCAATTCAATAGCCTCACTGTCGCCTCCACGGGGAGGGTCTAATACTACCATATCAAGAGAAGCTCTTTCAAGGGTTTTGAAGTTCTCTTTAAGCCACTTTGAGGCCCTCATCGTAAAAAATTCAACTCCATCAAGGTCCTCGCCAAAAGGCCTCGCAGAGCGCATGGCAGAGGCTATGGCTTCGCCGTCCGAATCCACGGCAAAGAGGCGGCCGGCGGTGTGTCCGAGGTGCAGGGTAAGGTTACCGGCGCCGCAAAAGAGCTCCAGAACGGTCTCATCGCCCCTCAGGGATGTGTACTCAAGGACCCGTTCTATGAGCCTGTTGTTCTGGGCCCTGTTTATCTGTGAAAAACTATTTATCCCTGAGGTCATCTTCACCCCTGCGCTCTCATAAGAGAGGCTCACTTTGCCTGCGGAGTGAACTCGCCTTCCCTTACCACGCCCCGTGAGTATACGCACCTCAAGCCCCTTTAGCCCCTCTACGGAAGATAGGAGGGACTTCCATGGCATACCCTTGCAGGAGCGCCTCATCCCAAAAGAGGCCACAAGGCTCTTGTCCTCGGAGCTAACCCCTATCTCCACTGAACAAAGCGTCTCTCGAAGCGACTTGCACTCGCTTCTACCCATGACAAATGCCCTTATCTCCCCAAAGGCCCTGTTGATAAGGGGCTCAGCTATAGGGCACCCGGCGATCTCCACCACATCTACCGTGCCCCTTCTAAAAAAACCCCACCTCTCGCCCTTAACCTGAAACCTCACCTTTGAGCGGTACTCGTATCGCCTCTCCGAGGGGATAGACGGGTCCAGAGGCGGTAGCTCCACTGCGCCAAGGCGTGAGATGGTCTCACGGAATATCTCCTCCTTCCAGAAAACTTGATCCTCATAACGTATATGCTGTAAATCACAGCCGCCGCATGAGCCGTAAACAGGGCATGGCGGCTCCACTCGAAGGGGAGAGGGCTTTACGATATTTATGAGCCTACCCTCTGCGTATCGTTTTTTCTCTTTTACAAGCTCTACCTCAACTACGTCTCCCGGCGCGGTAAAGGGGACAAAGATAACTCTACCCTCCTCTCTTCCAAGCCCGGCCCCGCCATAGGCAAGTGAACTTATCTCAAAGGTTATCAACTGCCCTCCGCTGTCATTTGCTCTATTTTCTTCCAGAGATCCGCCTTTCCCATGCCGCTTGTAGCCGAAAAGACCACGGGAGTGCGGTTAGGTAAAAAATTCCCTATCTCGCGCGCCTTCTGGGAGCAACGTGAACGTGAGAATTTATCCGCCTTTGTAAGGACCGTCAGGAGCGGTATATTAAGCTCACTTAACCAATCGTAAAGCCCTTTCTCCGCCTCTCCCGGGGTACGCCTTATATCAAGCACTATTATCGCTCCCGCCACATTACGCCCTGAGCCCAGGTACTGCTCCACCATTGGACCCCAGGCCTTTTTCACATCCCGGGGTACCTTCGCGTAACCGAAACCGGGTAGATCCACAAGGAAAAAACCTTTGTTGATCCTGTAAAAGTTCACCGTCTGCGTCTTGCCCGGCGTTGAACTCGTCCTTGCAAGCTTCTTTCTATTGACGAGCCTGTTTATAAGGGAAGATTTACCTACGTTGCTTCTTCCGATAAGGATTAACTCAGGTAGCCCGGCCACGGGATAGTCGTTTTTTCCCACAGCCGAGGCCGTAAACTCGGCGCTTGTAATCTTCATAGATTTTTCTTCAATTGTTTACTACGAAATTTGGCAAAGGTGCCGGAATAACCCTAAAAATCACGAGGCCCTTCATCTATGGGTCTTATCTCCGGCAGGTCTCTTTCCCTTACTGCTCTCTCCTCGTTACTATTTATCATCGTCTCAAGAAGATAGTTGGTTTTTTTCTGCTCTAAGATACATTGCCTGAGAAGACCTTTAAGGCCGAAGACGGAAAAGGGCATGATTATCCATAAGACAAGGACAAAGGCCGCCAGGGCCAGTAACAAAAAAAGCAGCATGGCAAGCACTACGGGTATGCTCTCACCTGGGGAGTATAAAAAATATGCCCCCTGATCGTGAGTCCATAACGCGGGCATTATATGTGAGAGAACCTTAATTTTCACGACCCAACCTCTCGTAGAGCTCCTTCAGGGGGACCTTCTCCTGAGTGGCGCTACGCATATCCTTTACGGCGGCCACTCCCCCGGCAAGCTCATCATCGCCGATTATTACGGTCCAGCGCGCCCCAAGCTTATCGGCCCTCTTCATCCTCTTTTTAAGCGTGCCCCCGGAAAAGTCCTCTATTACCCTCATACCCTTCTCTCGTAGCCCGGCGACAACCCCCACCGCGCTCGCCTTAGCCTTGTCTCCAAGGGTTAAAAACACTACAAGGGGCTCGGGGTTCATATGGCCGCCGTCTTTTATGAGCATGACAAGCCTCTCAAGGCCGATGGCAAAACCGATGCAGGGCGTATCCGGGCCGCCAAGCTCCTTTACAAGAGCGTCATAACGGCCCCCGGCGGCAACGGTATTTTGCGAGCCAAGTCCCTCGGCCACTATCTCAAAGGTAGTCTTCGTGTAATAATCAAGGCCCCGCACCATACGCGGATTGACCGTAGAGGAGACCTTGAGCATGGAAAGAGATTCACGGACCTCCTTAAAATGCGCATCGCACCCCTCGCAGAGCGCGTCTACAATGGAAGGGGCCTCCCCTGTAGTCTCCACGCATCCCGGCACCTTGCAGTCAAGGGCGCGAAGGGGGTTAAACTCCATGCGCCGTACGCAGTCGCCGCAGAGGAGCGGTTTTTTGTCAAGAAGATAGGCGTATAAGTCATCCCTGTAGGCGGGTCTGCACTCCCTGCAGCCAAGGGAATTTATCTGAAGGGAGACGTGCTTTAAGCCAAGGCGGGCAAGATAGCGCGTGAGCATCTCTAACATCTCGGCCTCGGCGCGGGGGCTCGCGTCTCCGAGCACCTCGGCCCCAAGCTGATGAAATTGCCTGTATCTGCCCTTCTGCGGCCTCTCGTAACGAAACATGGGACCCATGTAGTAGATCTTCTGCAGAGGCACCTCATGAAGCCTGCGCTCTATATAGGCCCTTACCACCGAGGCCGTACCCTCGGGGCGTAGCGTCAGTGAAGAGCCCCGCCTGTCGGCAAAGGTATACATCTCTTTTTCCACGATATCAGTAGTCTGTCCTATTGAACGGGAAAATAGCTCCGTCTTCTCCACAACGGGTATCTTCATGGCCTGAAAGCCGTATGTGGCAAAAAGGTCTGTTGCCTCGGCCTCTACCGCCCTCCAGAGAAAACCCTCGGAGGGCAGTATGTCGTTAAATCCCCTAACCGCCTTTATCATTATTATAAGCGCCTCTCTATAATATTTTTGTTAAAAATTTTTATCATATCCGTAGCCTTTATGCAAGGAGACCCCGTGGCCGTGGCTCACGCTTCGCGGCCAGGGGCGAGCTTTTCTATTGACTTGAAAGCCTCTATCAAGTATTTTTTTCTTAATACCCCTTCAAAAGGAGACCCTCGGATGAGTGATAATAAAAGAGACCAGGACGAAGGCATTCGTGTTCTTTCAAGAGAAAAGAGGCTCTTTGCACCGGCCCCTGATTTTGCCAAAAAGGCCTATATAAAAGGCCCCCATGAGTACGAGGCACTGTACAGGGAATCCATATCAGACCCCGAGGGCTTCTGGGGACGGATGGCGGAAGAACACCTCCACTGGACAAAAAAGTGGGATAAGGTGCTTGAGTATGATTTTAATAACCCGAGCGTAAAGTGGTTTCTTAACGGCCGGCTTAACGCATCGTACAACTGCATTGACAGACACCTTGGATCAAAGAGACGCAACAAGGCCGCCATAATCTGGGAGGGCGACGACGGTTCATACAGGACATTCACCTATCAGGAACTCTACTATGAGGTAAACCGCTTTGCCAACGTCCTTGTAAGTAAGGGCATCAGAAAAGGCGACCGTATCACCATATATCTACCCATGATACCGGAGCTCGCCATTGCCATGCTCGCCGCCGCCAGGATAGGGGCCGTCCATAGCGTGGTATTCGGCGGTTTCAGCGCTGCCTCACTTGCCGAGAGGATAATTGATTCGGGCTCGCGCCTCTTGATAACCTCTGACGAGGGACTAAGGGGCGGCAAAAATATCGCCATGAAAAAAACCGCCGATGAGGCCCTCCTTTCCACATCCGGGGTTAAAGACGTCATAGTCGTAAAGAGAACTGGCGGCCCTGTCTCCATGGAAGAGGGCCGCGACACATGGTGGCACGACGATGTCTCCTCACCGGGTACCACCCGTCCCTGCGCCCCCGTGGAGATGGACTCCGAAGAGATGCTCTTCATACTCTACACGAGCGGCTCCACTGGAAAGCCCAAGGGCGTGGTGCACACAACAGGCGGATACCTCCTCTACTCGGCCCTCACCTTCAAGTGGATATTCGATTACAGGGAAGAAGACATATTCTTCTGCACCGCTGACATCGGCTGGATTACAGGGCACAGCTACATCGTCTACGGCCCACTGGCCTGCGGCGCCACGACGCTCATGTTTGAAGGCGTTCCCACATATCCCGGCCCCGACAGGTTCTGGGAGATAGTGGAAAAGTTCGGAGTAAACATCTTCTACACCGCCCCGACGGCCATAAGGGCCCTTATGAGACACGGCGCCGAGCCCGTTACAAGACATGATTTATCAAGTTTACGGGTTCTTGGCTCCGTGGGAGAGCCTATCAACCCCGAGGCATGGATGTGGTATCACGAAGTTGTGGGCGCATCCAAGGTGCCCGTCATTGACACATGGTGGCAGACCGAGACGGGCGGCATACTCATAACTCCCCTTCCCGGGGCTACTACTCTAAAACCAGGGTCCGCGACAAAACCATTTTTCGGCATTGTCCCAAAGGCCCTTAAGGCAGACGGCCAAGAGGCGGGGGTCAACGAGGGCGGCTGGCTTGTAATAGAAAAACCATGGCCCGGTATGCTCAGGGGCATGTACGGTGATAAGGATAATGCCCGATTCAAGGAGACCTATTTTTCCATGTTTCCAGGCAAATATCTAAGCGGCGACGGCGCGCGAAGAGATGAGGACGGTGACTGGTGGCTAATGGGGAGGATAGACGACGTGCTGAACGTATCGGGGCACAGGCTCGGCACGGCCGAGATAGAGAGCGCCCTCGTATCTCACCCTCTTGTGGCCGAGGCCGCTGTGGTGGGCTACACACATGAGATAAAAGGCGAAGGTATATACGCCTTTGTCGTCCTTACGAAGGAGGCGGTCGAAGATGAAGAACTCCGCAAGGAGCTTACAAAACATGTTGGGATAGAGATAAGCCCCATCGCGAGGCCCGATAAACTTCAGTTCGCAACGGGGCTACCTAAGACGAGAAGCGGAAAGATAATGCGAAGGATTCTGAGGCAGATAGCGCGGGGCCGCACCGATGATCCCGGCGATACATCCACGCTCGCGGACCCGGGCATAGTCACCGCGCTTGTAAAGGGCTCAGAGAACCTTTAATCAAAACGATGCCTTGAGGACTTTTTAAGTGCCTTGGCGCGGCGCTTTGCCGCCTCCTGACGCTTTCTCTTTTTCTTAACGCTTGGTTTTTCGTAAAACCTTCTCTTCTTTATCTCCTTGAAGGTTCCGTCCTGGGCCAGTTTACGCTTGAGTATCCTTATGGCTTTTTCAAGCTGGCCTTCATAAACCTTAACCTCTGACA
>CAZSAY010000021.1:0-26319 GCA_964605225.1 uncultured Thermodesulfobacteriota bacterium
GAGACCCTCCATGAGGGGACTATCAACCAGACCGTAGTGTACCCGAGGAAGGTCATTGAGAGGGCCTTTAAAAACAACGCCCACTCCATGATATTTGTTCATAACCATCCCAGCGGAGACCCCGCCCCTTCCACGGTAGACCGACAGCTGACTGGTTTACTGCACCGCGCGGCCCATGCCGTGGACCTTGTGGTTAAGGACCACATCATCATAGGCCGTGACGAGCACTTCAGCGCAAGAGATAGCGGGTGGTTTAATGGAGGGCCGAGGCCCCTTGGAAGGCGCAGGAGTTCGCAGAGATCTTAAGCTAGGCCGGGTGTGTCTCAGGACTCATCTTTTATGGCGGAGTCTACAGCGCCAAGGAGATCCGCAAGGGAATAGGGCTTTTGTAAAAACCGGTATCCTCTCTCGCTTATTACCTCCCAGTGGGATTTGTCATCTACATATCCGCTTGTGAGGAGGACCTTCTGAGCGGGACGTTCTCCTATAATCCTCTCAACGAGCGCCACTCCGTTAGTATCAGGCAGGACCACATCGCTGAATATGAGGTCAAAACCATCTGCCTCAGTCCTGAATATCTCCATGGCAACATCTCCGCTCCCGGCTTCACTTACGGCGTAGCCTGATTCCCTCAAGGCGTCCCGGGCAACGCTCCGTACCCGTTCATCGTCCTCTATAATCAGGACGCGTCTGCCCTCTCCGACGTTGTCTTCTACCATGGGCTCGGCACCCTCGCCCACGACTTCGGGCTCATCGCTCACGGCCGGAAGAAATACTCTGAATACGCTTCCCTTATCCGGGGCGCTCGCCACATCTATCCATCCCCCATGCTGTTTTACGACTCCATAGACTACCGAGAGGCCGAGGCCCGTGCCCTTGCCTTTTTCCTTGGTAGTAAAAAAAGGTTCAAATATCCTCTGCAGCACATCACTCTCTATGCCCGTGCCCGTGTCCCTGACGGTGAGGCATAGCGAGCCCAGGGGGCCCTCATGTTCTGCCCCGGGACGGCTGACTTTTACATGGGGCACGTTCTCCGTTGAGATGGTAAGCCTGCCGCCTTCGGGCATGGCGTCCCGGGCGTTCACAGAGAGATTAAGGAGCACCTGCTCCAGACTGGCCTCATCGGCGCGCACGGTCATTAGCCCCTCTTGAAGGGAGGTGACAATCTCGATGTCCTCGCCAAGAAGCCTTCTAAGCATTGTCAGGATGCTCTCAACCGTTTCGTTAAGGTTCAGCGGCACAAGCTCGAAGCTATGACCGCGGCTGAAGATAAGGAGCTGGCGTGTCAACTTGGCGGCGTGTGCCACGGAGAGGATTATCTCCCTCAGGTTGGATTGTGCCTCCTCGAATTTGCCTACAAGCTCCATGGTGAGCTCGGCGTTACCCCTTATGGTAGTGAGTATATTGTTAAAATCATGGGCAATGCCGCCGGCGAGTCTGCCTATGGCGTCCATCTTCTGCGCC
Organism: uncultured Thermodesulfobacteriota bacterium; assembly: GCA_964605225.1. Classification (GTDB taxonomy): domain Bacteria; phylum Desulfobacterota; class GWC2-55-46; order GWC2-55-46; family JADFVP01; genus JAJRZX01. The sequence goes on from CAZSAY010000021.1 coordinate 1,465, forward strand.
TGATGCAGTTGAAGCCGTATGGTTTCCTTCTCCTTTTCGGCCCCCTTACGCTCCGTTATGTCGCGTATGGTGCTGGAAAGAAAGACATTATCACCGAGCTTGAAACTATTTACGGTAAATTCGATGGGAAAGACCTCACCATCTTTTCTCATGCCCTCAAGTTCAAGAATCTTGCCGTGGATACGTGAGAGCCCTGTCTCTAAAAACCTTTTGAACCCCTTGGTGTGTGCCTTCCTGTATGTTTCCGGCATAAGTTTTTTAAGGTTCACACCGTTAAGTTCGCCGTGGCCGTAACCAAATATTTTTTCCGCGGCCGGGTTGCACTCCGAGACGTTTCCCCTGCTGTCGGCGATAACTATGGCGTCAAAGGCCGCGTTATGTATGAGACGAAACCTGGTCTCGCTCTCTTTGAGGGAATTCTCCATCCTTTTGCGCTCGGTTATATCATCGCCGGAGACAAGGTCTCCTGTTACGACGCCGTTTTCCTTCAGGGCCCTGTGGTGCCAGAGCGCCACTCTCTCTTTACCGCTTTTTGTGACGATGAGACCCTCGTAAAATTCCTTGACGGCTTTTCCATCGGCAAAAATCTCACTGAAGGCGGCAAGGGCTTCATCCCTGCTTTTATCAGGGATGTAGCCATCGAACCAGTTTGTTCCCATGACATCTTCTTCTTTACAGCCGAGCATCTCACAGCCCCTGCGGTTAATGCGCCTCACCGTGCCGTCACGATTAAGCACGACGAGCATGACACCGGCCACATCAAGGTAACGTTGTACCCTGTCGCGCTCTTTTATCAGGTCACGCTCCACCTCCTGCCTGCCGCGTATGTGGATAAGCAGGGGACGGAAGAGAAAGAGGTAGAGAAAGGGGACGAGAAAGAGAATAAGGAGGGTGGAATCTATAATGGCCTCTGTCGTAGCCGAGCCCGGGTGGAGGTGAGTGAGGAGCACCATCACCATAAATTCTATGGCGTAAATGGCGACGGTCATTATGATGACCATCTGCACAGGGGACCTGTAGGGGAGTATCTTCATAATAGAGACCTGCGGACTTTCGCGCCGTCCCGGTGGCCTGGACGGGGCAGTTGACTCCGTGGATGAAGGCACGGTCAATACCACGATAGTATACCCCAAAAAGCCCCGGGTGTTTCATTCTTTTTGTTGGGAGCCGCTTTCGCGGGGCAGAATCATATCTTGTATCACCACATAACCTGGCATACTATGGGTTTTTTTTGTCAGGCTTTTTATTAGTGCAAGGTAGTGTCCAAGGGTGGCCGCAAGTGACGTTAGAGGTCATATCGATCCCCTATTGCTTTTCTTTGCCAGTCTTTTTGCAAGGGCAAGGTAGTGTCCAAGGGTGGCCGCAAGTGACGTTAGAGGCCATATCGATCCCCTATTGCTTTTCTTTGCCAGTCTTTTTGCGAGGGCAAGGTAGTATCCAAGGGTGGCCGCGGGGGACGTTAGCGGCCCTATCGCCCCCCTATTGGTTTTCTTTGCCAAGCTTTCTTTTTTCCAAAAGAAAGCGGGAGGGTCTTGACAGGGGTGTATCTTTAATATAATTTCTGATAATGCAAAATAAACACGGCGGTGATATCCGGGAGGTCTCGCGGGCTACGGGCAGAGCCCTTGATGACCTTATAGACTTCAGTTCCAGCATCAACCCCGAGGGCCTCGCGAGAGGGGCCCGCGAAGCGGCCATTGCGCTTTTAAATAACAGAAGCCTCTCAGCCGCATATCCGGACCCGTGCTCCGTGGAACTCACCGCCGCCATCAATCGCTACCTCGGGGCGGGGGTTGGAGAAGATAACATCCTTGCGGGAAACGGCTCCACGGAGTTCATATACCTTATTCCAAAGGTCCTCAGACCTCGCAAAGCCCTCATAGTAGAACCTGCTTTCAGTGAGTACGCGCCTGCGCTGACCCGTGAAGGGGCCGAGGTAATACCCTTTTTTTTAAGTGAAGGGGACGGCTTCGCCCTTGACCCCGGGGCCCTCAAAAAGGCATTAAAAGACCTTCGTCCCGATTGCCTGTACATGGCCAACCCCACAAACCTCATGGGGCGGCTTTTGGAAAAAAAGGAGCTCCTCGCCATAGCGGATTACTGCCGCGGTCTTGGCGTATTACTCGTAGTTGATGAAGCTTTCATCGACTTTCATGAGGCTTGCTCCATAAAAAAAGAGGCCTCTTTGCAAGACAACATTATAGTTCTTCGCTCCATGACAAAATTTTTTGCACTGGCGGCGCTCCGCCTCGGCTACATGGTGACGAATAAGGATCTTGTAGAGAGGTTCAGGCGCCTCCTCCCCACGTGGTCGGTAAATACCGTGGCGAGCGCGGCGGGTGTGGCCTCTTTAAGAGATAGTGCATATATAGAGAGGGCGGAAAAATGGCTCGCAAAAGAAGGCCCATCCATGAGAAAGGCCCTCTCTTCCATAACCGGGCTAAAGACCTATCCCGGGTCTGCCAACTTTATCACGTCAAGGCTGACCACGGGGGCCATTACCGCGGTGCGCCTGAGGGATCTTCTCATTAAAAAAGGCTTCCTCATCAGGGACCTATCCAATATCAGCGGGCTCGGGGAGGGCTTTTTCCGCATGGCCGTAAGGGGCACGGAAGAAAACAGGCTTATATTAACCGCCCTTAAGGATATACTTGAGAAAGAGAGCCCTTGAGGGGCGCCTTTTCAAAAGGAGGCATTGTATTTAAATTTTGACCTTAAGCGGTAAAGCGTGTATCGTAACAACATGGATAAAAACTATATGGAAAATGAAAACGGGAACGGGAACGATCCCGGCCCCTGGGGCAAGGGCGGCAGGCGTCCGGGACGCCGCCGCGGCAACAGACCGCCGGACCTCGACGCAGTTCTCAGAAAATCCGGAGATTTCTTCAAGGATTTTAAAAAACGCGTGCCGGCCCTGGGTATTGTCATAATAATCATCGCCGTAGTCTTTGTGGCGCTTAACTCTTTTTACACCGTGGGTCCTGAGGAGGTAGGCGTCATAAGAAGGTTCGGCAAGGTCGTGGGTACGACGGGGCCGGGACCGCACTTCAAGGTACCCATCATGGATAACGTCTTAAAGCCGCAGGTCACCAAGGTCCACAGGATTGAGGTGGGTTTCAAGACCATAGACCCGGGACCTCCGGCCAGATACACGACCATTGACCAGGAGGCCCTCATGCTCACAGGCGATGAGAACATCGTTGCCGTGGAATTTATCGTTCAGTTCAAGATAAAGGACGCCGTGGCCTTTCTCTTCAATGTTAGAGACCAGCGAAAGACCATCCGTGACGCCGCCGAGGCGGCCATGCGCGAGGTGGTGGGTAAGACCCTGATAGGAGATATCCTCACGCAGGGCAGGCTCGAGGTCCAGCAGGAGACGCGCATCCTGCTTCAGGATATCCTCGATACATACGATACAGGCTTAAACATTGTGGCGGTTCAGTTGCAGGACGTCTTGCCGCCACGGCAGGTCGTAGCCGCGTTCAAGGACGTGGCCAGCGCCAGAGAAGACCGTGAGAAGGCCGTGGAACAGGCAGAGGGTTACAGAAACGACATCATACCCAAGGCCAAGGGCGGAGCCGAAAAGATAATAAACGCGTCCATGGCCTATAAACAGGCCACTATTAACAAGGCAAAGGGAGATGTGAGCAGATTTGTTCAGGTCCTGAAAGAGTACCGCAAGGCCCGTGACGTTACCCGTAAAAGGATATACATTGATACCATGGAAGAGGTCCTTGGACCCGTGGATAAATACATAGTCGATGAGGAGTTGCAGAAAAATCTCCTGCCCTACCTCCCCCTTGGGAATAAAGGCAACGTCGCCGGAGGGGGTAAAAAAAGATGAAAAAATCCATAAACCTCCTCGCCATAATTATCATCGGTATCGTAGTCCTGGGTTCACAGGCCTTTTACAAGGTAGACCAGACCGAGTCCGCGCTCATCATTCAGCTCGGAAAACCCGTAAAGGCCGTAGCTGAGCCGGGGCTCTACATAAAGACCCCCTTTACCCAGAAGGTCGTCTTCTTTGATAAACGCCTCCTCATATACGATGCCACGCCATCGGCTATTATTACGCGTGACAAGAAAAACCTTGTTGTAGATAACTACGCAAAGTGGAGGATAATAGACCCTTTAAGATACTACCAGAGCGTGCGCAACGAGAGAGGGGCGCAATCAAGGCTCGATGACATAATATTTTCAAACCTCCGAGAAGAGCTTGGAAAACACAACCTTGTGGATATCGTCTCAAAGACCCGATCTTCCCTCATGAAGGCCGTGACGGAAAAGACCAACAAGGCCGCCGTTGCCTTTGGTATCGAGGTGCGCGACGTGAGGATAAAACGCGCGGACCTGCCCCCGGAGAACGAACGGGCCGTCTTTGAGCGCATGAGAGCGGAGCGTCAGCGCGAGGCAAAAAGATACCGCTCCGAAGGTGAGGAGCGAGCCCTTGCCATACGGGCCATCGCCGATAAGGACAAGACCGTCATCCTCTCCGAGGCCACAAGGAAGGCTCAGACCTACCACGGCGAGGGCGACGCCATAGCCACAAAACTATATGCCGATGCATACAACAAAGACCCGGCCTTCTTTTATTTCCTCAAAACCATGGAGGCCTACAAAAAGACCCTCGGCCCCGGCGATACCCTTATACTTACACCGAAGAGCGAGTTTTTTAGATTTATGAAGGGGAGTAAATAAAAGCAGGCCTGCTTAAAAAAGACCTTTCCGCTTTCTTTTGGAAAAAAGAAAGCCCGGCAAAGAAAACCAGCAGGGGATAGGCTCAACGCCTTTGAACTTACATCTGCGGTCTGCGTTGCTTCAAAAAAGATTAAATAAAAAGATACTACAAAATCGTTTAATTGTAGGGTCTGCCTTCCCGCCCTTGCCCCTCAGGCCTCAGGGGCGAAGAGCAGGACAAACCTCTCGAAAAGCTCTTTCTCGAAGTGGCCGAGCATCTGCTCTCTCATCAGTTCGAGGGCCTCAAAGGAACTTAGCGCCTTGTGATAAGAGCGCTCTGAGGTAAGGGCGTCAAAGACATCGGCGATACTGCAGATACGTCCGTACTCGTGAATCTCAGTGCCCGTCAGCCCTCGCGGGTATCCTGTGCCATCGCTCCTCTCATGGTGCTGAAGCGCTATGAATTCCGCCTCTTTCGTAAGATGCCCCATCTCCAGAAGTATCTTGTACCCCTGGTAGGGGTGTGTGCGCATCTCGCCCATCTCCGTCTCATTTAATCTGCCCTGCTTATTGATAATATCGCTTGATACGCGCACCTTACCGAGGTCGTGAAAAAAGAACCCCGCTCCAAGCTCATGAAGGGTCTCTTTATCATCTGAACCGTACAGTGCCCTGGCAAGACTAACGGAGAGAACGCCTACGTTTACGGAATGGGTATATGTGTAGTAATCATGAGAGAGAAGGCTGAGCATCTGCCGGGAGACATCGTTTTCTGAGAGGATGAGATCCACTACCTGGAATATTCCTTTCTTGGATTCTTTGATTTTACTTGCAGTGGGGCTCTCGAAGAGCCTTTGCATGACTATTATGGACTCGTCGTAAACGGCCCCCGCCTTTTGCGCGGGCGTGAGATTATTATCTCTTATAAGCTCCCGGATACGCTCCGTCATCCGGGCCCCGGAGTCCCACTGTCCGGCCTGCTCATCTGTGGAAGGGGCCCTGGCAATGTCCAGGCCCTTATCCGTATCTATGCTGACCTCGGAGCCGTCCATCGCCTGAATGGCCTCAATCTCTTTTTGTGTTTTAATCAGAAAATGATTTTCAGGGAAAGGTTCTTTCAGCCATAACCTCGGGAGCAAGACGTACATGCCCGGGGTTAGCTCAGTTGTCTTTATACGCTTAATCACGGAAATTCCTCATTGACCGGGGGGTGTCTAAGGGAAATCCTCTCTGGGGGGTGGGCCGGTTTTTGTCTTAGAGTTTTACGGTAACAACGGTCTTTACGTTGCCCCGGGCGTTAAAGTCGCCTGTAACCTCAAGGGCCTTAGGGTTTAGAAGTCCCTTTAAATCTGTGAAAATAACGTTGGTTACGGCCTCGTGCGAGATGCGGGTATCGCGGTAGGAGTTGAGGTAGAGCTTCAGGGAGCGTAACTCTACAAGGGACTTCGCGGGCACGTACTCTACCCTGATGGTGGCAAAATCAGGGTACCCGGACCGGGGACAGAGGCAGGTAAATTCGGGAAAGCTTATCTTAACCGTATAATCCCTCTCTGGCTCGGGGTTATCCCATGCCTCAAGTTTTATATCGGCAATTTCTTTTTCTCCATAAGTGATTGTCTCTTTCATACCTCTGATTCTAACAATTAGGGGCCAGGGTGTAAAGCCCTGCCTGTGATTTTGAGGGTGGGATAAAAAAAATTTGAGAGTAAACCTTTTAACGGTATAATGTAAGGCGAATTTATGCCAATGTCGCGGACAACGGTGCACCTGTTGCCATGGCCCGGGGTGGAAAGGTATCTTGAATTTGAAAACAGGAATTCGGATGGCAGGACATTTAATAGAGATTCAAGCGGAGGGGCGCGGTGCGAGACTCGTCTAATCCCTTGCATGGGGCCGGTAAGGGGACGCTTGTTTTATTCGCCCTTTTTGCCGGCGCCGCGGCCTTTCTCGTCTACATCCCCTCCTTTGGAAACGGTTTTGTAACCTGGGACGATACCACCTATATAGTAGGCAACGAGCATATCCGCTCCATGGATTGGGGGTTTTTCAGATGGGCCTTTACATCCACGGTATCGTCTAACTACCACCCCCTCACCATGATATCCCTTGCCCTTGAGTATTCAGGCTTCGGCCTTAACGCCAAGGGATATCATATAGGAAACGCGGCCTGGCACGCAGTGGACACGGCCCTGCTATTCATACTCGTAGCGCGTCTGCTCGGGCGGGCTAAAAATGCCCTCTCAACCCATAGGGCCATTACCGCGGCCCTTATCGCGGCCCTCCTCTTTGCCGTCCATCCCCTACATGTAGAGTCCGTTGTCTGGATCTCGGAGCGTAAAGACGTATTATCTACATTCTTTTTTTTCCTCTCCCTGCTCTTTTATCTTCGCTACACGAAAAATGGGCATAATAAGAAATTCTACGGCCTTACTCTTTTTACTTTTTGCCTCGCCCTTTTAAGTAAACCCATGGCAGTGACACTGCCTCTGGTATTACTCATAGTGGATTACTATCCCCTTGAAAGAGATGATAAGGGGTGGGGTACGCTCTTTATCGAAAAAATCCCCTTCTTCGCCCTTAGCCTCGCCTCTGCCGTGGTTACCCTTATAACGCAAAAAGAGGGCGGTTCCATACAGACGCTCGGGGATTACAGCAACATGGACCGGGTCGTCACACCCATAAGGGCATACGCCTTTTATCTATACAAACTTATCCTCCCAACAGGGCTCTCTCCCATCTATCCACTTCCCCTTAACGCGGGGTTTTTTACCATCCTTACGCTGGTCTCCCTATCGGCGCTTATCATCATTACCGTCTTTGTCATCATCGCGGCAAGGCGGGGAGAGCGCCTTTACCTTGCCCTATGGGCCTTTTACCTCATCACCCTTCTACCCGTTATAGGCATCATCAAGGTGGGCGGTCAGGCGGCGGCCGATAGATACGCCTACATCCCTACAGTGGGGTTTCTCATACTCGCAGGGCTATTTGTGACCTCATTTCAGGGTAAGGGGCGTGGACCCGCCTCAAGATACATTGCTTTTTCTATTACGGGGGCCATATTAATCGCCTTTTCCTTCCAGACCGTGGCCCAGACAGGGGTCTGGAAAGATTCGCTTACCTTCTGGTCTTATATAATAAAATCATACCCCGAGCGCATACCCATAGCATATTACAAGCGGGGCGTGGAATACGCCAAGGCCGGGGTTTTCAGACTTGCCGAAGGAGACTTTACCGATGCCATAAGGCTACAGGAAGGTAAATCCTTCCCATATTACAGCAGGGCAAAGGTTCGGGCCTCGCAGGGTAACCTCACGGGAGCAATCTCGGACCTTACGGAGCTTCTTGCCATAGACAGCGGCTACACGAAAGTATACTTTGAGAGGGGTCTGCTGTACGAGAGGACAGGCCAATACGAATTGGCAGTAAATGACATTGAAAAGGCCCTGAGACTGCAGCCCGACCTCACCCGGTCCTATGCCATACTGGCGCGTCTATACGGCAGGCTTGGAAAGCCGGAATTAGAGAAAAAAAACCGCGAGAAAGCCAATAGGATGTTTCTGCCCGACAATAGGTAAAAAAACAGAGGACAGATCAAGGTGCCTGAAGGTTTAAAACAAAAGACCCCAACCCATCACACGCACCCTTCGTGGCAGGAGAGGCTTATCCCCTTAATACCCGCCCTTATCGCCATAGTTGTTTTTCTGCCGGGCCTTGGTAATGGTTTTGTGAACTGGGACGACCCGGCCTATGTATACGAGAACCTCCACATCAGGCACCTTGAGCTGAGGTGGATATTTACGGGCATAGTGTCCTCGAACTACCACCCGTTGACGCTTCTCTCCCATACCATTGATTACGCCCTCTTTGGTTTGAATCCCATGGGGCACCACCTTACGAGCATCGTAGTTCACGCGTTTAACTCGCTCCTTGTCTTTATATTGGCAAAGGGGCTTTTGAAGAGGGGCATGGGGCAAGGCGGCGTACTCCCCGCCATGGTTGCGGCACTTCTCTTTGCGGTCCACCCCGTGCATGTAGAGTCTGTTGTCTGGGTCTCTGAGCGCAAAGACGTACTCTCGGCCTTCTTTTTTCTCCTCTCCATCCTCCTCTATCTTCGATACACGGAAAAGGGGCGAGATAAAAAACAATACGTCTATACTCTTATCGCCTTTTGCCTCGCCCTCTTAGCTAAACCCATGGCCATCACCCTCCCCGCTGTGCTTCTTATCCTCGATTACTATCCATTAAAGCGTGACGCTAATGGATGGGGCGCTTTAATTTTGGAAAAAATCCCCTTCTTCGCCCTTAGCGTAGCCTCGGCCATGGTTACCCTCTGGGCGCAGAGCACCGGCGGGGCCGTAACGCTTATGTCCTCATATCCGCTACCCATACGGATTCTGGTGGCCATCAGGGGTTATCTATTCTATACATACAAGCTTTTACTCCCCCTGAGCCTCGCCCCATACTACCCTCTGCCCATGGACCTTGGCATTTCAAACCCCTTTTTCATCGCCTCCCTTGTCTTTCTTATATCGGCAACCCTCTTCTGCCTTTTTCTTACCATGAGGGGCAAAAGGGCGCTACTCGCCATCTGGCTCTACTACCTCATCACCCTATTGCCCGTTATAGGCATCGTGCAGGTAGGAAGTCAGGCTGCGGCGGACCGCTACAGCTATATTCCTACCATAGGGTGTCTCATACTCGCAGGGGGCCTGGTGGATTTTTTATATCAAAGGTCAGGCGGGGAAAAGACCTTTGCCCTCATAATCTCCATTATAGCCCTATCGCTCCTTACCTTTAAGACAACCCGCACCATACCCGTCTGGAAAGACTCCGTCTCTCTATGGTCCCATGAGATAGAGTTTTTATCTGACCATGGCGGCGAAGACAGCCTTGCCGGCACCATCGCCCACTACAACAGGGCAAAGGCCTATGATATACAGGGCCGTCTGCCAGAGGCCGTTAAAGACTACGGAAGGGTCATAGCCATTAACCCGCGCTACCTTGACGCCTACATAAACAGGGGTGTATTATACGGGCGTAGCGGCCGTTTTGATAAGGCCCTCTCCGACCTTGCCCGCGCCGTGGAGATAGACCCCGCCTCGCCAGAGGCGCGCTACAACAGGGGCCTTGTATACAAGAACCTCGGTGAGATGGAAAAGGCGAGGGAGGATTTTGATGCGGCGCTGGTCCTTGGCCAAAAAAGACGCTAAGCCCTTCAATGCATCATCATAAAAATTCATGAAAACAGGCAAAAGAGCGACGAAAAATAGCGGGCGGGGCGGGGGCGAAGGGACGTGGGGCAGAGGGTATGAGCCCCTCATGGCACTGGTCGTCCTTGTTATCGCCATAGTTGTTTTTCTGCCGGGCCTTGGTAATGGTTTTGTGAACTGGGACGACCCGGCCTATGTATACGAGAACCTCCACATCAGGCACCTTGAGCTGAGGTGGATATTTACGGGCATAGTGTCCTCGAACTACCACCCGTTGACGCTTCTCTCCCATACCATTGATTACGCCCTCTTTGGTTTGAATCCCATGGGGCACCACCTTACGAGCATCGTAGTTCACGCGTTTAACTCGCTCCTTGTCTTCTTATTGGCAACGAGGCTTTTTAAGAAGGGTATGGGCCGTGGCGGCGCGTTCCCTGCCATGATTGCGGCACTTCTCTTTGCGGTCCACCCCGTGCATGTAGAGTCCGTTGTCTGGGTCTCGGAGCGCAAAGACGTACTCTCGGCCTTCTTTTTTCTCCTCTCAATCCTTCTCTATCTTCGATACACGGAAAAGGGGCGAGATAAAAATCTTTATATCCTTACTCTCATCTCCTTTTGCCTCGCCCTCTTGGCTAAACCCATGGCCATCACCCTGCCCGCTGTGCTTTTAATCCTCGATTACTATCCATTAAAGCGTGACGCTAATGGATGGGGTGGTTTATTTATTGAAAAAATCCCCTTCTTTGCCCTTAGCGTGGCCTCGGCCATGGTTACCCTCTGGGCGCAGAGCTCCGGCGGGGCCATTCGCGGCCTTTCGACCCATTCCCTCTTTACACGGATATTTCTTGCGGCGCGGGCCGTTACGTTCTATCTACATAAAATACTCCTGCCCATAAACCTCTCGCCTTACTATCCTCTCCCTTTTAACACGGGGTTAGTCTCATTTTCCTTTCTGGCCTCTATCGCGGTTATCATCGTCATCACACTCATATGTCTTCTTGGCCTTAAGAGACAGAGGTGGCCCATCGCGCTCTGGGTTTTTTATCTCGTCACCTTATTTCCCGTATCAGGTTTTATCACCGTAGGCGGAGAGGCCTCGGCCGACAGGTACGCCTATATCCCAACCATGGGGTTTTTTATCCTTGCCGGGGCCGTTATCAACGGCCTCGCGCTAAGTGGCGGGAGGCAAGGCAATGGCCGGGCAAAGGCAGTGGCTACAGTCATTACAATCGCTATCCTTGCTGTTTTTACAGCTTCGACCATAAGGCAGGAGTCTATCTGGCGCGACTCCATAACCCTTATGAGCCGGGCCATAAAGCTCTATCCGAAGCGCGCGGCCATCCCCTACAATAACCGGGGCCTTGCCTATGATAAAAAAGGCGAGCTGAGCCTTGCCATCGCGGACTACAATAGCGCCATCGCCATCAGCCCTGAGTTTACAGACGCCTATATAAACAGGGGCATTGTATACGGCGAGTCGTCCCTATTTGAGAAGGCCATAGATGATTTTTCACGGGCCATTGAGATCGATGCGAAAAGTAGCAAGGCCTACATGAATAGAGGCGCCGCGTACCTCGCCACAGGTGACCCCGCCAGCGCCTTAAGTGACCTAAAGCGTGGAGTGGCCATTGATCCCGGGGATGCGAGGGGCCTATTTAATCTGGGGCTTGCCTATTTAAACTCAGGGGATAGAGCAGGGGGGATAAACAGCATGCAAAAAGCCGCCGGGCTCGGCCTGCCCGAGGCCAGAGAGTTTCTATTAAGAGAGGGATTAAGATAAGTAGCGCGGTATTTTAAGGTAGTATCCAAGGGCGGCCGCAGATGACGTTAGTTGCCCTATCGCTCCCCTACGGGTTTTCTTTGCCAAGCTTTTTGCCGGGGCAAGGGTTCTATCCAAGGGCGGCCGCAGGGGATATTAGTGGCCCTATCGCTCCCCTATTGGTTTTCTTTGCCAAGCTTTTTGCCAGGGCAAGGGTTCTATCCAAGGGCGGCCACGGGGGATATTAGTGGCCCTATCGCTCCCCTACTGGTTTTCTTTGCCAAGCTTTTTGCCAGGGCAAGGGTTCTATCCAAGGGCGGCCGCAGGGGATGTTAGTGGCCCTCTCGATCCCCTATTGGTTTTCTTTGCCAAGCTTTCTTTTTTCCAAAAGAAAGCGGAAGGTTTTTAATTCGATATGCAGGTCCTTACTTATGATAAGCAGATTATTAGAAGGCACCTCCATCCACTCATCATTTTCCGTCAAGGGTTCCGAGGCGGTGACAACGGCCTTTCGAGGGCCCGTGGTCTTCATGATATGCAGATGGCGGTGTGTGCACTCACAGCTCCCGCCGGCATGGACATAAAGGGTATTGGCCTCTTCCTCGCCGCGGCTTACATACCTTGAGATAACCGCCGAGGCCCCGTCCGTGACGGCGAGGTTTAAAAATGATGGTTCCGTAACACCGGCCTCTTCTTTTAACCTCTCTACCTCTGATATAGTCTGTTGGAGGGCTTGGGCGAGGAATCCCGCGTTATCAGAATCAGCCGCCTCACCCTTTAAAATGTCTCTGTAAGAATCGAGAAACAGGGCGAATAGAAACTCCGAATCCGTGGAGCCTGATATGGCGTCAAAGGCCCTGTCGCTTAAGTGTCTCATAAGGGAACGCCGTATCTTATGAAACCCCCCCACATGGCCGTTGTGCATAAAGGCGAATTTCCCGCAGACAAAGGGGTGACAGTTAAGCTGTATAACGGGAAAACCCGGAGTGGCGGCGCGCACATGGGCAAGTACGCAGGGGCTTCTTATGACACGGGCGAGATTCAGGAGGTTTATATTATTCCACGCCGGGGTAATGTCTTTGAAGACGGCGGGCTCTTCTGAAACGGCGGGCACGTACCAGGCAAGGCCGAAGCCATCACCATTTAAAGGCTCATCACGCTTGTGGCTGTGAAAGCTCTGATGGATAATGGAGTTTTCAGGTTCCGTAACAAGGGAGCTGATGGAGATATCCTCTCCAAGATAAAGGACAAATCTACACATGCTCTACTGCTCCTTTTTAAGAGACCTCAGTTAGCATTGACTCGAGTACAGAGAGGGCGTAGCCGTGATAAAGGGGCTCATCGGCAAGGGCGCCCATGGAGGTGAGGACGCTACGGGCAAGGGCCTCGTCCGGCTCATCCTCTCTTACCCGTGCTAATTTAAGGAAAAAATTTGCCGCCGCCGAGTTGCCCGAAGGCACGTCCGTATCAAAGAGGTCACGCTCCCGTATGAATAACCCTTCGGGGGCCTCGCCTGTATCATAAAAAAGTCCTGTAGAGTCATCGTAAAAATCTTTTTTCAATGCCTCGGCAAGAGATTGGGCCTTATCAAGCCACACTTTATCTCCCGTGGCCTTATGTATATCAAGAAGAGAGGCCCCAAAGATGGCCACGTCCTCAAGTACGGCCTTGGGCCCCGATGCGCCGTCTATGGAGTAACGGGTAAGGGCGCCTTCTTTGTCTCTCGAGTTTTCCAGTACGAACCTGGCCGTCTGTAGCGCCGCATCAGTCCAATCGCCGCGTTTAAAGACCTCTGCCGCCTTAACAAGGGCGCTGATGGTCAGGCCGTTCCATGCCGAGATTACCTTATCGTCTCTTATGGGCCGTTTTCTCTTTTGCCGCTCGGCGAAAAGGGCCTCCTTCATGGCCTTTAACTCTTCTGCGGGGGGCATGCCCGCCTCTTTGGATGCGGGATCTATCCGTAAAGTATTGGCGCCCTCGAAGTTACCGGCCGCAGTCATGGAGTAATACCGGATAAAGGCCTCGCCATCTTCATCGCCAAGAATCTTCTTTACCTCTTCCACGCCCCATACGTAGCAAGTCCCCTCTTCGCCCTCCACATCGGCGTCCTCGGCAGAGTAAAAACCACCCTCAGGGCCACGCATGTCACGGAGAAGATAACCGATGCTCTCCTCCACCACATTTTTATACGCATCTACGGCCTCTATCTCATATGCCCTGGAATACAGGTCAATTAGAAGGGCGTTATCATAGAGCATCTTCTCAAAATGCGGCACGCCCCACCCCTCATCTACGGTGTAGCGGTGAAAACCGCCGCCAAGGTGGTCGTATAAACCGCCTCCGGCCATGGCGTCAAGGGTGCCGAGGACCATGGCGCGGGCCTGCTCCGTGCCTTTCCTCTTATAATAGGCGATGAGAAAGCTCGAAAACATGGCATGGGGAAACTTCATGCCCATGCCAAAACCGCCGTTACGGCTATCAAAAAACTCCACTGCTTTATTGAAGGCCTCGTCGCTAAGGGCGGAGCCGGCCTCGAAGTTTAACTTTGTCCCCTTACCGCCCATGCTCTTTTTCAAGGTTTCGCGTAGTTCTGATATGCGGCCCTTGTTCTCATAATAGGCGCTACTGACGTTTTTAAGAATCGTCTTGAAGGAGGGCATGCCGGGCGAATCCACGGGAGGAAAATAAGTCCCTCCGAAAAAAGGTGTGCCCTCGGGGGAGACAAAGACATTTAGGGGCCAGCCGCCCTGGCCTGTAATGGCCTGCACGGCCTTCATATAGAGGCTGTCCACATGGGGATGCTCTTCTCTATCCACCTTTACGGTGATGAAGAGCTCGTTCATGAGGCGTGCCGTCTCCTCGTCCTCGTAAGATTCCCTCTCCATGACATGACACCAGTGACAGGTGGAGTACCCGATACTTACAAGAAGGGGTTTATCCTCTTTTTTAGCGCGCTCAAAGATGGCCTCAGACCAGGGGAGCCAGTTGACGGGATTTTGCGCGTGCTGGAGAAGATATGGACTCTTCTCGTCTTTTAAAAGGTTTGCGCTGTTCTTAAGTTTATCCATAACCTACCTTCCGCTTTCTTTTGGAAAAAAGAAAGCCTGGCAAAGAAAACCTCCACTTTCTTTTGGAAAAAAGAAAGTTCGCAAAGAAAACCAATAGGGGGTCGATAGGGCCGCTAACGTCCCCTGTGGCCACCCTTGGATACAAGCATTGCCCTGACAAAAAGCCTGGCAAAGAAAACCAATAGGGGGTCGATAAAGCCCTTAACATCACCTGCGGCCGCCCTTGGATACAAGCATTGCCCCGGCAAAGAAAACTTTTCTTTAGTATAGCATTTTTTTGCCCCGGCCGTGCAAGCTACATGTATAATATGGTTATATAGATAAAAAATCAGGGAGGTGTATGATGAAAAGAGTCCTAATGCCCATGGCCCCGGGTTTTGAGGAGATAGAGGCCCTTAGTGTTGTGGATATCCTGAGGCGTGCCGGGGCAGAGGTCGTCATGGCGGGCACGGTGGCTGGCCCCATAAAGGGGCGGAACGGTATTAAAGTCCTGGCGGATAAGGGGCTCGATGAGGCCCTTACAGAAGAGTTTGATATGATAGTCCTCCCCGGCGGGGCCGGGGGCACAAGGCACCTGAAAGAAGACGCGCGCATCACCGGGGCCCTTCAGATGTACGCAAAAGAGGGAAAGATTATCACCGCTATCTGCGCGGCCCCTACGGTGCTCGCGGCCGCGGGACTCACAGAGGGCCGCTGTATTACAAGCCATCCCGGGGTGCGAGGAGAGCTTAAAGGAGTAAAAATCTCCGAAGAGCGCGTTGTTATTGACGGCAATATCGTAACGAGTCAGGGACCGGGCACGGCCATTGAGTTCGCCTTCAGCCTCGTCTCCATGCTATTTGGCGAAAAAAAGGTCGAAGAGGTAAACACCGGCGTACTTGCCCGCCTGTAAGCGTCCCTTTATTTTCTTATAGCCTCCTCACTACCTTTGCCATGCCAGTCATGGAGGCCGCAGAACTCGGCGCTGTTATCACGGCTGCAGACCCGGCCTATTATCCACTTCAGCGAAATTGGGGCCACGAATGTAGTCACAAAGGCCATGAAGACAATGGCCGAGAACTGATCGCCTGTTAGAAGGGGTGCCGTTATTTTCCCGGCCGCTGTAAGCTCGCCGCTTAGCCTCAGGGCCACGGCGGCCACGATAAGCTCAACCGCGCCCCTGCCGTTCATGCCAAAGCCCACGATGATGGATTCCGTTTTGCCAAGCCCGGCCATGTATCCGCCCACGGCGCATCCAAGGATCTTTCCGATCATGGCGATTATCGTTATTGTAAGGGCGAGGATGATAAAGGATAGCCTCCAGCTAAAATCAAGGTGGAAGGAGAGGGAGACAAAGAATATGGGGGCTAAAAAACCGTAACTCAAGACGTAAAAATTATTGCTGACCCTCTCAAGAATCTTTTTATTCTTCACCTCTTTTCGCACGAACTGGCCGGCCACAAAGGCCCCTATAATAATATGAAGCCCCGCCAGCACGGCGATATAACCCATGATAAGGGCCGTGAGCAGGGCGAAAGTAAAGCTCTTTGCCCCGCTCATGTCAAGACGGGTCATAATCCCGGGAAAGACAAAGTGGCTTATAAGTATAACGCCTGTGAAAAAGCCCACAACTTTTAAAAAGACTACCACTATCAAAGCAGGGCTAAATGTGCCCGTGCCGGCGATGCCGAGGAGAAGAGAGAGCGTTATAAGCGCCAGAATATCATCTGCGATGGCGGCCCCGATGATAATATGGCCCAGGCGGGTCCTGTGAACGTTCATATCGTATAGTATGCGGGCCTGCACGGCAAGAGAGGTTACGGAGAGCCCCATGCCTATAAAGAGGGCCTGACTCATGGTGCCCCCGAAGACAAGGGTGACGAGACAGCCGAGGATAAAGGGCAGGACAAAGCCGCCTGTGGCAACACAGATGGCCGGCCATATATGCGCCAGAAGCTCCTCGGGGTCCATCTCAAGCCCGGCGTAGAACATGAGGAAAAAAATCCCGAACTCGGCCATGAGTTCAAGGGGCGCCGTCGTAGAGATAAGTCCGAGAAAGGCGGGGCCGAGGATGAGACCGGCAAGGAGCTCGCCGAGTATGACGGGAAAACCGAAACGGGCGAAGACCGTGCCCATGAACCAGGCCACCGTAAGTATGAGGATTATATTTACTATGAGGCCTTCTGTAATCATACCTGCCTTATTCTAACGGGGGGCTCACTCGAAGAGCCCCTTCTGAATAGCCCTTCTTCGAGGTTTTTTCGGAGCAGGAAGGGTTTTCTTTAAGAGAACATCACCAAGCTCTTTTATAAAGGGCGATGGCTCTCTATCTTCCACCACGGCGTAGAGCCTTCTTTTTCTGGCCGCCAGGAGCACTACCTCCTCGGCCGCCCGGGTGAGGCCCACGTAAAAGAGCCGCCTCTCCTCTTCAATAGAGCTGTCTTCCCTCTTTAGAGGTATAAGGCCGTCCTCTACTCCGATAATAAAGACGGTTTTGAACTCAAGGCCCTTTGCGCCGTGCAGGGTCAGGAGGTTTACTTTATCGGCCTTTATGAGAGGCCGCTCATCATGGCCAAGGACCCTGGCCTCTTCGATAAAACCCTGAAGAAGCGGTGCGGCATCTTTTTGACCGTGCCTATGGGCAAGCCATAAGAGTAGCCCCGTTAACCCCGCCTCAAGCCCCATGGCACGCGATTCTTTTGTTATAAGGTCAAGAAGGCTTACTCCTTCGCCGGGTTGGAACGAAGAAAGATGGCGGAGAAACTCCTCCAAACCCTCTCCTGACGGATTAGAAGGGCCCGAAAGATGATAGGGCAGGTTCCCTCTTTCAAAGGCCTCAATAAGGTTACGGGCAGAACTCCTTGAACGAAATAATACGGCAAAATCTGAAAAAGAGAATGAGCCGCCGCCGTGGCCTGATGTAAGGCTCGTAAGCCCGCCCATCCTCGACTCTATCTCTTTGATGATATACCTTGATATAGACGCCTCGTCCACACAGGTTACGAACGCAACGCCTCCGCCGCCGCGGACCGCCGCGGGCGTAAAGGCGAACCTCTCCTTATTATATCTTATAAGGGACTGTGATGCCGAGACTATGGCAGAGGCGCTTCGGTAATTGGTGGAGAGGTTCAGGACCACGGCCCCGGGCCAGTCTTCTTTAAACGACAGGAAAAATCCGAGGCACGCTCCGCGAAAGGAATAAATGGCCTGGTCCGCGTCGCCTATGGCAAATACATGCCCGTTTTGTCCGGCAAGGGCCTTCAGAAGCCGCGCCTGAGGGGTGTTGATATCCTGAAACTCATCTACCATTATATGAAGAAGAGAGTGGCCAAAGACCCTATCAACACCCCTTTCTTCAATGAGAAGGGCGGCTTCGGTAATGAGGTCGTCAAGGTCCATGGCCCCGTGCTCACGGAGGTAGCCCTCATATTTTTCCAGTGTAGGGCGAAGTCCCCGGGCAAGCGCCGTATCTTCAGAAGGGTGGTTTTTTATAAAAGAGATCTTCTCGGCGGTCTTTTGCGGGGCCTTTACGCCGAGGGCGCGCAGGGCCTCTATCTGCCCGGCACGGTCAAGGACCTCTAATCCGGGGCGGTCTTTTTTTAATATCCCCAGACAGAGCGAATGAAAGGTCCCTATATGAGCGCCGCTTATATCCCTCTGCGTAAAGGCGGCCACGCGCTCCGTCATCTCCATGGCCGCTTTACCTGTAAATGTCAGGGCGAAGATGGCCCCCGGGGCAAGCCCCTCGCCGAGAAGGCGGGCAAAACGGGCGGCCAGCACCCTCGTCTTGCCCGAGCCAGGAGGCGCGGCCACGAGGATATACCTGGCCCTTGAAAAAACAGCCTCTCTCTGCTCCCTGTCAAGGTCATCGGGCGCGGTGACCATTACACCTCCATCATACCGGGTCTATATGGACAAAGGTCTTCTCAATGGAAGCGAGGCCCTCCACCCTCTTTTCCACATCTACACCTATTGCATGGGATTCAATAGTGGGTAGCATCTTTTCCACCTCAATGTGTATCTCAACATGTATGAAGTTTCCCACATAATGGGCCCGCACCGTATTAAAGGCCTTCACGCCCTTTACGGAAATCGTCTCCCTTTCTATCTCCTTCATGAGGGCGGGAGGCGGGGCCTTGCCCATGAGATAATCTATGTTCTCCATGCCGATACTGTACCCTGTGTACATAATCCAGAGGCTGATGATAAGCCCTGCCAGCGGGTCGAGAATGGGGTATCCCAGCCATGTGCCCACGAGCCCCGCTAACGCCGCCATGGCTACGAATATATCCATTAGTGAATCAAGGGCCGTGGCCCGCAGGGCCGGGCTGTTTATCTCTTTACCCGCCCGTTGGAAGTAAATTGTCATGAGAATCTTGACGATTATGGTAATTACAGGGACGGAGAGGGCGAAGAGGCCAATCGCCGGAACCTCGGGGTAAAAAAAGCGTTTTATGGATTCCTTCAGGATCTCAAAGCCCAGTATGCCCGCCAGTATGGCTATTATTATCCCGGCCACGGGCTCTGCCCTGCTATGCCCGAAGGGGTGGCCCTCGTCGGCCTGTTGCTCCGATATCCTCACGCATATAAAGGTGGCGATGGAAGAGACGATATCGCTAAGGGAGTTTATGGCCTCGGAGATAAGGGCGATGCTCCCTGAAAGGAGCCCCGCCCAGAGCTTCAGGATAAGAAGGAGCGTGTTTCCAAGTATATTTATAATGGTGGCTCTAAAGGCCGTGGGGTTCATAGGGTGACCTTTTTTCAGGTATTCGGGAGAGTTGCGGATATGCCGCTCATGGGGCCAGAAGGAGTATCCCTTGCCGGGGCCGCCACCTTTAGCCCCCTCTGCACGGAGCTTATCTTTATCTCCCCTGGCCACTCGAAGGGTTCGCCGTCTATGTGGGCCTCTGCGCCGCGGCCCCTTGTTATCTCAATATTTCGCCCCTTGATACGCCGAAAACCCTTAAGTGAGGCGATACGTCCGTTCATGAGTTTTCTCCCTACACCCGGCGCGGAGAGCGGCCCCATGCCCGGCATGATGGAGAGCTCGATAAGGCCGTCCGCGGGGTCAGCCCCCGGGGCCATGAGGGCCGGTCCTCCGTAATTTTCCACATTCGAGGCGGCAAGGGATAGTGACTTTATCCGTACAAGGGCGTTATCTACCTTTATGGTAATCTCTTCTGCCTTGTGCCTTGAAAACTCGCGCAACGCCCCGGGGTGACGGGTAAAAAACTCACCTGGCCGTGAGGCGAAAAAGAGTTTTTTATATTTTTTGACAAAATCCGCGTCAAGGCCAAAGCCGGCGGAAGCGAAAAAAAACCTCCCGCAAAAGACCCCGGCGTCTACGGCCCTTACCTGCCAATCCCTTATAACGCCAAGGGCCGCCTCAAGCTCAAGGGGGATATTAAGCCCCCTTGCCAGTGAGTTCGCACTTCCAAGGGGAACTATACCAAGTACAAGAGGGGTGTTCACAAGGACCCCGGCCACCTCGTTAACAGTTGCGTCGCCGCCGCATGCCGCAACGCAATCAAAGCCCCGGGCCAGGGCCTCTTCGGCCAAAATCTTCGTCTGCCCCCGGGCCTCGCTCCTCTTCACCCGGAAAAACCCCTCAGACCCGCAAAAGACCTTCCCCACGGCCCTGTAGACAAGCTCGGTCCTGTCACTGCCTCCGGCCATTGGATTAACTATAAAAAGCGCCTTCACCTCTTTAATGCCCCTTTTTTAAGTTCCCTCAAAAACCACGAAGGTTTTATACTGTAGCGTAGCGTAACATTGATTATAAGTTTCTATCATAGCAAAAAAAACCCTTCTTCCCCACCTTTTTAAGCCCCTTCCGCCGGCCCTCCCATCAATAGCGGGACAAGATATTAACACCTTAAAATATTTGACCATTGCAAAATAAAAAATTTGAGATATATTATCTGTATACCTGTATTATCCTTATATGGCAAGGACCTTTGTTAAGGTTGTTATGGGGTTCAAGAGAGGGGATTTTATTGATTCAGGCAGGCTAACATTGGGATACTCAGTGGCTGATGAAGGCAAAAAAGCTATACATACTCTTTTTTGCGCTCCTTTTTTCAAATTTATGGGACGCCAATCCGGTCATGGCAAAGGGGCCTATGGAATTTAGCATAACGAGCGCTGATATCAAGGGCGGCGAGAGGATAGAGAGAGACTTTACCTGCGAAGGCGAGGACATCTCGCCCGGGCTTCAATGGGAGGGCCTCCCCGAAGGCACAAAAAGTCTTGTGCTTATCGTGGAAGACCCTGACGCGCCCATGGGTACCTTTATACACTGGGTCCTCTACGATATACCTGCCTCCGGGACGGGGCTTGAGAGGGGCGCATCAGGCACAGAGGCCCTTGCCGGCGGCGCCCGCGAAGGGGTCTCAAGTTTTGGCCGAAAGGGGTATAATGGCCCCTGTCCGCCGCCTGGGCATGGGGAACACAGGTATTACTTCAGGCTGAGGGCCCTCGACATAGCGAGGCTTGAGGTTACGGGCAAGGCAAGAAAGGAGGATGTGGAAGCGGTCATGAATGGGCATGTATTAGCGGAAACGTCCATTATGGGCACTTATAGCAGATAAGGGCCCAAGGGCCTTAAAGCGACCAAAAAGTACAAAAACACAGAAGGAGAGAATCAATGCAGAAGGCTACAGTTACAGAGGGAAAAGAATTCACCGATAACGCCGTAAACAAGGTGACTTACATTAAGACCGAAAAACTCACGGAAGATACCTATTACTTCAATGTCGGACAGATCCTCGCATATCATAAGCACCCCACAGGTGACCAGATATTCTTTGTCCAGGAGGGCAGGGGCACATATTACCTTGATGCTGGCGAAGAAGAGACCACAGAGCTTAAACCCGGTGTCGTAGTCCTCGCGCCTAAAGACGTATGGCACAAAATCGTCGCTGATACGGAGATGGTAGTATCGCAGGCAACGGTTCAGCCTGCGGGAATGATAGTAAGAGAATAAAAAACCTTCCGCTTTCTTTTGGAAAAAAGAAAGCTTGGCAAAGAAAACCAATAGGGGGTCGATAAGGGCCACTAACATCGCTTGAGGCTACCCTTGGAAACTACCGTTGCCCTGGCAAAAAGCCTGGCAAAGAAAACCAACAGGGGGGGGCTGGCGCGGTTTTACTGAATTTGCTACCTGCATCCCACATAATCTGAAGAAAAAAACAGGGGGCTTTTGCCCCCTGTTTTTTTCTCATTACACTCCGCAAATAAGAAAAAACCTTGTTTTTCAGCGTCTTTCAGAAGATATATTTTTATCTTGACAGACACTACATATTGTGGTCTAATACACTCCTCTATACAATATAGATGGTTTTCGCCTTTGATTTCGCATACTTACTCTCTATCTTCCACCTCTTTCCGCGACATGGGCCAAGAAGTTTTTTTTCGTAAAGAGCACCGCCTTTTACCTGTACTCTCGTAAACATTCCGGCGTTATTTTTTAATCAATTTAAGGAGACATACAATTATGGATCAAGAGGTCGTAGATAGCCTGAATAAACCTGTCCTCGAAGAGACCCCTGACCGGTCCGCGAAGATACCCGCCACTGCAATCGAGATTAGTGAGAACAGCAGAAAGGTCCTTGAGAGAAGGTATCTTAAAAAAGGCACTGACGGAAGGCCCGATGAGACCGTTGAGGATATGTTCTGGCGTGTAAGCCGTAACATTTCAGAGGCCGATAGCATATATAACGAGCACGCCGATACAAAGGCCGTTGCCAGAGAATTTTACGATATGATGGCATCCCTTTGCTTTTTGCCCAACTCGCCCACCCTCATGAACGCTGGGCGCGACCTTCAGCAACTCTCGGCCTGCTTCGTCCTCCCAATAGAAGACTCCATGGAAAGCATCTTCGAGGCCGTAAAAAACACGGCCCTTATACACAAATCCGGCGGCGGCACGGGGTTTTCCTTCTCCAGGCTCCGTCCTTCCGGCGATAGCGTCGGCTCTACCTCGGGAATTTCCTCTGGCCCCATCTCCTTCATGACCGTCTTTGACGGCGCCACGGAGGCCATCAAGCAGGGCGGCACAAGACGGGGCGCCAACATGGGCATCCTAAGGGTGGATCATCCCGATATAATGAACTTTATTTCCTGTAAGGCGGATAATAACAAACTGAATAACTTCAACATATCCGTGAGTCTTACGGAAGGCTTCATGAAGGCCCTGGACTCCGGCGATGATTATGACCTTGTAAACCCCAAAGACGGAGCCGTCACAGGCACCCTTAATGCCTCGGAGGTCTTTGATAAAATCACGCAGATGGCATGGAAGAACGGCGACCCCGGCATCATATTCCTCGACCGCATAAACGCCGAGAACCCCACGCCTCAGGTAGGCCCTATCGAGTCCACCAACCCCTGCGGCGAGCAACCCCTCCTTGCCTACGAGTCCTGCAACCTCGGCTCCATCAACCTGAGCAGGATGGTAAAGAGAAAGAACGATAATGGCAAAACGGTCTTTGAGCTTGACGAGGCCAAACTCAACGAGACGGTAAAAAAGGCCGTTCATTTTCTTGATAACGTCATAGACATGAACCGCTATCCCATAGAGGAGATATCCGTAACCACACGCTCCAATAGAAAGATAGGCCTCGGCGTAATGGGTTTTGCAGATATGCTCATCATGCTCGGCATACCATATGACTCAGATGAAGCCATTGCCCTTGCCGATAAGGTGATGGGCCTTATACAGAAGACGGGCCACGAGGCCTCGGGTGAGCTTGCATCGAAACGAGGGCTTTTTCCCAACTACAAGGGCTCTATGTACGATAAGAAAAACGAGCCCATCCGTAACGCCACCGTTACAACCATAGCCCCAACAGGGACCATCTCCATCATCTCCTCGTGCTCATCAGGCATTGAGCCCCTCTTTGCCCTGGCCTTTACACGGACAGTAATGGACGGCACGGCCCTTCTTGAGGTAAATCCCCTCTTTAAGGAAATCGCCCGCGAGCGTGGTTTTGACAACGAGGAGATAATGCAGGAAGTAGCGGAAAAAGGCTCCCTCCATGATATCGACGGAATACCCGATGATATAAAGAGGGTCTTTGTCACCTCCCATGACATTACCCCTGAGTGGCATATAAAGATGCAGTCCGCTTTTCAAAAACAGACGGATAACGCTGTCAGTAAGACCGTGAACTTTTCAAATAACGCAACCGTTGAGGACGTGGCCGAGGTCTACACCCTTGCCTACAAGCTCGGGTGCAAGGGTGTAACCGTTTACAGGGACGGCTCAAGAGACGTGCAGGTCCTTACAAGGGGTAAGGATGCCCCCGTGGTACAGGCCGAGGTGGATACCATAGAGCCCCCTTTGCCTCCTCTTAGGCCTGCCGTAAGGCCAAGAGGCGAGCTGGCCTTCGGCATTACCAAGAAGATAAAGACGGGTTGCGGCAACCTCTACGTCACCATTAACGAGGACGAGGAGGGCCGCCCCATAGAGATATTTACTCAGATAGGCAAGGCCGGCGGATGCGTGGCCTCTCAGTGCGAGGCCATGGGCAGGATGACTTCTCTTGCGCTACGCACGGGCGTGGACCCGCAGGATATAATCAAACAGATGCGCGGCATTAGCTGTCATCTTCCCGTGGGCTACGGCGCGGGCAAGGTCACATCCTGCTCCGACGCCATGGCCAAGGCCATGGAATGGTACACACTCTTCAGGATGAACCGCAATAACGCGCCCCTTTATCCGGGGCAGACCATTAACCTTTCAGGCAAAATAGAGGCCCACTCCAGCTTACAGGGCACCACAACGGTCTTTAAACGCGGGGCCTGCCCTGACTGCGGCGGCTCCGTGGAGCACGCCGACGGGTGCGTTGTATGTAGGGGCTGCGGCTACACCGAGTGCGGCTGAGGATGTGGGCGTAATCAGGGGTAACGGGAAAGGGGGGGGAGAGTCTTACAGCTTTTATAGGATCGGGAATGGGCTTTTTTTAGATAAGGAGTCTCTCATGGAAAGGCGTGCCCCTGAAAAAAAGTCATTTGAACTTCATCTCCACTGTAGTGTATGTTCTGAAAACTTTACAAAGCGTCTTTCCCCCGGTAAGGATATCACCGTAAGATGCCCCTTCTGCCTTAGGGAACGTCTGATTAATTCGTGCAAATAGAGATATTATTCATTAGTGGCTCG